>CAYSHC010000003.1:34893-95319 GCA_964430855.1 uncultured Vicinamibacteraceae bacterium | reverse complement strand
CGCCACGATGGGCGCGATGGTCGGCTTCGCGGTGATGATGACGCTCGACGTGGCGTTGGGGTAGAGGCCGCGGCGCGCTTTCCACGAGCCGCGCGCCGCCGACCGCTGACGCGCTACCGTCCCGCCGCTGCCCTCGTCCCCGTCAGCGTGAGCCGCCCGACATCCTTCCCGCACGACACCGTGCCCGAGACCGTCGGCGAGGCAAGGACGAGCGTCAGGTGCTGGCAGCCGAAGGCGTCCTGCTTGCGCTGCATGACCGACGGGTCGTTCAGCGCCGCCTGGGCCTCCTGCCCGAGACGCTCGGTCACCTTCTCGAGGCGTGCCATCAGCGCCTCGCGCTGCGCGTCGCTCATCCGCATGAACGCCTGCGGGTCGGACATCTGTGCCTGGATCTCCTGCATCTCCGCCATCGCGCTGCCCGACTCCGCGCTGGCCAGCGAGAACGACCACTCGGTCGTCGGCGAATGCTGTGCGTCGAGCGTCACGGTGCCCATCGCGACCTCGAACGGCGCGGACTCGCCCGGCTTGCGGAACTCCGCCTTGTAGGCGACCGAGGCGCCCGAGCCTTCGACCTTGAACGCGGGCGCCTGCGGCACGAGCGCGATCGTCCACCCGTTGGAGGCCGTGAGCGCGAACGACGGCGGCGTGCCGACGAGCACGGCCGGCACGTCGCGCCACGCGCCGCTCACCGGCGTATAGGCGAGCACCCGAACGAAGGCGGGCACCGCGTCGGGCGCGGCCTTCACCGTCGCGGAGAACCGGCCGGCCGCCACTGTCGGCGCCTCGAGCGTGAGCTGGTCGTTCGGCACAAGGAACGTCGTCTGCGGCGAGAACGTGCCGGTGACGGTCAGCGGGGCGCTGCCGCCCGGTGCTACCTGCACGACCGTGCCGAGCGTCAGCTCCGGCGTGGGGTACTTCGCGTAGAGGGCCTTTCGCTGCGCGCTGCCAACCAGCCCCTCGGCCTGCTGCGCGGCCTGCCACTCGCGGCGCAGGCGCTGCATCTCCGCCTGGTACCGGTCCGCGAGCGTCGCTGCCTTGACGATCACTCCCGCGCTCGCCATCACGAGTGCTGCAGCGACAACCCTGCCCGCACTGCTCCTCCAACCTGCCATGGTGAACTCCGATCGAATATCAATGAGACGTGATGAACGCAATGAGACGTGATGAACGGCCGCCGCCGTCAATCGGCGGGTGACGGATCCGGCGTGAGGACCAGCCCGATGGCCAGCCACCACCACGCCAGCTCCACGGGGCGCGCGAGCGGAAAGTCGACGAGTGCGCACGTGGCAAGCGCCAGCACCGATGCCAGCGCCCCGACCTCGAGGGGCGGATACGGATGTCGCCGCATCGCTGTTCCCACGACGCATGCCAGCGGCGCGATCAGCGTGCACAGCCCGATGATGCCCCGCTCGACGAGCGCCTCGAGGTAGTCGTTGTGCACATGGTCGGTAATGCCGCGGAACCGGATGTCGCGGTGCCCCGCCGCATCGGCCTCGCGCTGCCAGTCCGGAAACCGCAACGCGACGGCCCCGGGCCCCAGGCCCGCGACAGGACGTTCGAGGCCGTGACGCCCGACGACCTGCCACAGGTAGACGCGCCCTTCGAGCGTCGTCTGGAGCGGCCTGGCCGGCGAATGCCAGATGGCCAGCGCCCCCACCACCACAACGATGGCGCCGGCGACAACCGCACGCCGCGACGCGCGCGCGGCGGCCCACGCGAGGCCGGCAACCGCCAGGCCCAGCACCGCCCCGCGCGAGCCCGTGGCGACGAGCGCGGCGATGAGCAGGACGGCCGACACGCTGGCGGCCCATACCCGCCAGCGACGTCCGGACACGATGCCCACCGCCGCGAGCGGGACGCTCGCCGCCATGAACGCGCCCACGAAGTTCGGGTTGCCGAGCGTCGCGTGCACCCGCATCCGCACGCTGAGGCCGTCGACCGGCGCGTGCCATCCCCACGCCGCGAGCGGGTCGAGTCGGGCCCACTGGAGCAGCGCGATGCACGCGACGACAGTGGCCGTCCCGGCCATCGCGCCCACGACCTGCCGGCGCGCGGCGCCGCTCTCCAGCACCGCCAGCGCGAAGGCGGGCGCGGCGATGCCGACGGCCACGTCGTGCAGCGACGGCAGCGGCGCGAGCAGCGACGAGACCGCGAACGACGCCACCCACGCCGCGACACAGACGACCAAGACGCGCGATGGCACGCCGGGCGTCCCCCCACGGCCCGTCATGCGTGCGAGGGCCACCGCCAGCGACGCGGCGGCGAGCAGCACCAGCTTCGGTGTCGAGAAGGGACGTTCCAGCCCCGGCCAGACGACGAGCGGCAGCAGCCAGACCGCGAGAAGTGCCAGGCGCATCACAACGGTTCGACCGCGATCCGGCGTGCGTGGCTCGTGCGCGGGCGAGGTCATGCGGCCGCGTTCCCGTCAGGCATCCGGCACCACGACCTCGAACCCGGCGATCGGCGGCACGCCGCGCGCGTCGAGGATCCGCCGGACGACAAACTGCGAGGTCGTCGAACCGGTGAGCTGGTTGATGAGCACCTCGCCGAACAGATGCGACACGGGACCACGATACAGGTCGATGTCGATGTCGGCACGCACGACGTCGCCTGCGCGCTCGTAGCTGAACTGAAGGTTGCCCTTCCGATGCTCGCGCTGCTTCAGGCTGGCTTCGCGGAAGCGATGCAGCGCGGCCGGCGCCGGCGCGAACACGCCGCGCTCGCGCAGGGCGGCCAGCGTCGTCAGGAGCGGCGGGTTGGCCTCGACGTAGATGCGATCCGGGAACACCGCGAAGATGCGCCGCATGAAGGTGCCGTCGGCCAGCGACGGCGCAGCGGCGTCAGGCGGCCTGACGGCACGCAGGGCCGCCAGGATGTTGAGCAGGGCGAAGCGCTCGGACCCGCCAAGCGACGCGTAGCGCTGCCCGTCGATGCACGTCGTCTCCTGTGAGATGGCCTCGGCACTCGGGAACGCGGGAACGCGGCAGCGGCCGAGCGACTTGAGGACGCGTTCGGCGACGCCCTCCGCGCGGCGGAGCACGCCGTGGAACGGCCGGTACGTGTCGGTGGCCTTCCCGCGCGCCTCGGCGAGGGCGCGCTCCAGCGCGGTGCGCGCCTCGCGCACCATGCGCAGGACGGCCGCGCGCTCGTGGAACGGCGACGACGCCAGCTCGTTCAGGAGGGCATCGACCGCCTCGAACCTCGCCTTGATGCCCGCGGCCGTCTGCTCGATGCGTGCGACCTGCTGCGGCGTCAGCGTACGCCTGCCGACGACGTCGGCAAGGGCGCGTTCGTAGGCGACCCAGACCGGGCCGCGGAAATCCCAGAGGGCCCTGTTGACCTCCGCGAGGCCCTCGACAGCGCTCGGGAACGTCGCCGACGCCAGGGCCGCCGCGGCCTCCTCGAGCGCGACGCACCCGGGCAGGAGCGCCGTGCGCAGGACCGCCGACGACTCGACCGCCTCGCCCAGCGCACGCAGCCCGGAGGCAACCGACGCCGATTCGCCCTCGAGCCGCGTCTGGAGGTCGACGACGTCGAGCGCGGTATTCGCGAGATGGGAGAAGGAGATCCCCAGCGCCGCGCCCGCGGCGTCCAGCCGTTCGAGCGCCTCGGCGGCGCGCCGCAGCGGCGCCGCCGGGACGTCACCCGCCCGCAGGAGCTCCGCGGCGTCGGCGGCGAGCGCCGCGCGGGCCTGCATGAAGCCGTCGAGGGCGGTGGTGGCGCGAGTGAGGTAGTCGGACATGGGACCTCCCGCCTGCTCCAACGCTCAGGTCCTCGCCGACGCACGCCGGCCGCGGACCCGCAGAGTACAATGCCCGCCGACGAACATGCAGATCATCGCGGGCATCGACCTCGGCGGCACCGCCATCAACTACACCCTGCTCGACACCACCGGCACCTTCCTCGTCGAGCAGCTCTTCGAACATCCGGCCCGCGCCGTCGAGGGCCCTGACGTCTGCCTCGCCCAGATCGCCGACGGTCTCCGCCTGGCCGTCGCGCACGCCGGGCTGACGCTCGACGACGTCGTCGCGATCGGCCTCGACACGCCCGGGCCGGCGAGCGCCGCCGGCGTGCTGAGCGCCAGGGGCTCGACGAACTTCGTCCATCCCGGGTGGGCCGGCTACGACCTGCCCGCGGGCCTGACGGCACGCGTGGGCCTGCCCGTGACGTACCTCAACGACGGCAACGCCGGCGCGCTCTGGGGGCACGTCTCGCTGTTCGGCCGCGACTCGAACGCTTCGTCGGTGTCGGCCATCATCGGCACCGGGCTGGGCGGCGGGGTGATCGTCAACGGCGGTGACGTGAAGGGCGCGCGCGGGTTCGGCGGCGAGCTCGGGCACGTGCTGCTCCCCTACCAGTCGATCCCCGGCATCGAGGGCCTGGTGCCGCAGTGCAACTGCGGCCGCGTGGGCGATCTGGAATCGCTCTGCTCGCTGACGGCCATCCGTTCGTCACTGCTTCCGCACTTCCTGCGACGGTATCCCGGCCACGAGCTCGCCGCCATCGGGGACGTGCGCGAGGCGGCCAGGCACGTGCGCGGGCTGGCCGAACGCGGCGACGAGATGTGCCGCGCGATCTTCCGCGTGCAGGCGCACGCGCTCGGGCTGTTCTTCGATCAGATGATCAACACCTTCGACCCCGACGCGCTCATCGTCGGCGGCGGGGCGATCGAGGCGTCGGAGGAGTTCCGGGCGTGGTTCATCGACGCCATCCGCGCCGGGATGCCGCCGCAGCGTGAAGAGCAGGCCGGCATCCCGATTCACATCATGCCGAATGGCGACTGCGCCAGCGCGCGGGGTGCCGCGCTGGCGGCGCTGGCCGCGCTCGACCGGCGGGCCTGACAGGCGTGGCAGGCGGCCCCGGAACACGGGGCCGCCCTGGCGTGACGCGCTACAGTCCGAACGCCCGCTGCATCTGCTCGCGGACGGTCGTCAGCCGCTCCACGCCGCCGCCGCCGACCTCGGCGGTCGCCCAGCCGTGGAAGTTGATGTCGACGAGCGCCTTCCGCACCTGATCCCACGGCAGGTCATCGTCCGGGCTGGTGATGTCGACGAACTTGCCCGTGCGGCGGCTGAAGCCCTTCACGTCCAGCTTGACGCATCGGTGGCCGAACGCGCGGATCCACTCACCCGGGTGCGCGTACTTCCAGTGGTTGCCGATGTCGTAGTACATCCCCACCCACGGGCTCTTGAACGAGTCGACGAACCGGATGAACTCGTCGGGCGACTGGTCGGGGCCCTCGTCGTGCGCGTACATCATCCGGTTCCAGACGTTCTCGACGAGGATCATCTGGCCGAGCGACGCGGCAATCGGCAGCAGGGCCTTCACGCCGTCGCGCGCACGCTCGGTGATCACGTCGGGCTCGCCGTCGCTCGCCTGTCCGAGCACGATCAGCACGCCGCTGCCGCCGGCGGCATGGGACAGCCGCAGGCAGTGCTCGATGTTCTTGAGCCCCTGCGCGCGTTCCTCCGGGTTGGCGCTCGTCAGCCGCTGCTTCCAGTGCGCGTGGTTGATCGCGTTGTGGACGAACACGCCAGACTCGCGCACCGCCGCGCGGGCCTCCTCGATCGTCCACTCGCCCGCCTGGTCGAAGTCGACGCCGTCGAAGCCGGCCTTCTTCGCCATCTCGAGACGCTGCACGAGCGACAGGGGCTTGCCGTTGGCCTCCTTGTCGATCATCCCGAGCTTGCACGCCAGCAGCAGCTTCTTTCCGGCGGGAGGCACGACGACGGCGTCCCTGGTACCGGCGGCACCCTGCGCGGCCACCGGCGATGCGCCGCCTGCCGACGCGGCAGCCTCCGTGGACGAGGGCAGCAGCGGCGTGGCGGCAAGCGCGGCCGTAGCTGCGCCGAGGAACTGGCGACGGGTGGGGGGAACCTGTGGCTGAGTCATGATGCGCCTCAGCATAGATCGACAGCGCGGTCGCGCGTTACCACGCCCGCGGCGGCATGTCACGGTCGCGGCGGATCGAGACCGCCCCGGCCGGCTAGGTCCGTCCCCAGCGTTCGAGGTAGTCGGCGAGGTGGAGGACCTCGACGGGGGCACCGTCACCGTCGCGAAGGCCGGCCTGGATCTGCATCAGGCATCCCGGGTTGGTGCTGACGACGATCGCTGCGCCCGTCTGCCTGACGTTGGCGACCTTGCGTGCCTGGAGCCGCTTCGCCATCTCCGGCTCTGTGACGTTGTAGGTGCCTGCGCTGCCGCAGCAGACGTCCGCTTCGGGGAGGTCGACGAACTGCCCGCCCGCGACCTTCTTCACGAGCAGCCTCGGCGCCGCCGTGACGCGCTGCGCGTGCGCCAGATGGCAGGCGTCGTGGAACGTCACGCGCGGGCCCTCCGCCGCGGGCTGGAGCCGGTCCACGAACCCGGCCTCGACGAGCACCTCGCTCAGGTCGCGGACCTTCGCTGCGAAGGCCGCCGCGCGCGGCGCCCACGCGGGGTCGTCCGCGAGGAGGTGCCCGTACTCCTTGAGCGTCGATCCGCAGCCCGCGGCGTTGATGACGATCGCATCGACCTGGTACGCCTCGAACGTCGCGATCAGCGCTCGCGCTGACGCACGTGCTTCCTCGAGCTTGCCGCTGTGCGCATGCAGCGCCCCGCAGCAGCCCTGGGGCTCCGGCGCGATGACGTCGAAGCCGGCCTTCGAGAGCAGCGACACGCTGGACGCGTTGGTCCCCGAGAAGAGCACGCTCATCACGCAGCCGCGGACGAACCCGACCGTGCCGATCCGCTGCCCGCGGGCCGGCGTGCGCACGGGGACCTCCGCCACCGTCGTGTGCTCGGGCAGCAGGTCGAGGAGCGGGCGCACGAGCGTCGGCGTCAGGCCGGTGAGGCCGAGCGCACGCGCGAGGCGCCCCGGCAGCAGCGCCGCCCTGAGGCGCCGGGCGTAGGGGAACACCCTGTCGATGAGCACGTCGCGCAGGAGCCGCTGCGGCAGCGAGCGCGTGTAGGTGTGCTCGATGTGCTCGCGCGTCGCCTCGAGCAGCGCGCCGTACTGCACGCCGCTCGGGCAGACCGCCTCACAGGCGCGGCAGCCGAGGCACAGGTCAATCGGCTGGACGGTGGACGCATCCAGCGGCAGCACGCCGTCCTCGAGCGCGCGCATCAGGTAGATCCGTCCGCGCGGCGAGTAGTTCTCGTTGCCGGTCTCGAGGTACGTCGGGCATGACGACAGACACAGCCCGCAGTGGATGCACGTGCGTGCGAGGTCGTCGGGGAGGAATGACCGCTGTGGGAGTGGGGCGCTCACGACGACACCTCCGCGCGGCGGAAGACGCCGTGGGGGTCGAACGTCTCGACGAGACGTCGGGTCAGTTCGGCGATCGCCGGCGAAGACGTGCCGGCCGCCGGCCCTGTCGCGGCGCGCGGCAGGTCGCGGACGTAGATCACGCCGTTGCCGGCGCGGCACACGACGTCGCCGTCATCGTGGGCCTCCAGGTGCCGCACCAGCGTGGAGGGCAGGACGGACGTCCGCGCGACGGTGTCGAAGCGGCGGCCGTCCCAGAATCGCGCCTCGTAATCGAGCGCGTCGCGCACCTGCCACGCGGCGTCCAGCGTCGCGACCTCCCAGGCCACGTCGTCCGGATGGCCCGCGAAGGCGAGCACCAGCGTCCAGCCGCCGGCGTCGCGATCCAGCGAATGCAGGTCGACGACGACGGGAGACGTCGGCCCGGCCAGGACGGCGTCGAGCTGCGCGCCGATCACCTCGAGCGACGGATGGCTCAGCGTGACGATGCGCTCGTCGGCGGGGCGCGGCATCAGCTTGAACGTCGCCTCGACGACGATGCCGAGCGTGCGGCGGTCGCCGATGAAGAGCTTCGCCAGGTCGTAGCCGGCGACGTTCTTCACGACGCGGCCGCCCGTACGCACCAGTCGCCCGTCGCCCGTGACGACGGCCATGCCGAGTACGTGCTCGCGGACGGTGCCGTAGCCGAAGCGCCGCGGCCCGCTCACGTCGTACTGGAGCAGATCGGCGACCGTCGTCGTCGCGGCGTGTGGCGGGTCGACGGGCAGCCATTGGCCGGCCGGCGCGAGGGCCTGCTGCAGGGCAGCGACCGTGATGCCGGCCTCGACGGTGACCGTGAGATCGTCCGGGCTGTAGGCCAGCACGCGATCGAGGGCCGAGAGGTCGACGCGGGGGACGCCGGTGCGCGACGCGTGCGCGTCGGCGACGGCCGCACGCAGCGCGTCGACGGTAGCGGGCCGCCAGGGTGCCGTCATGCCGATGCCCGCTTCCGCACCTGGAAATCGCCGCAGCGCTTGCTGCCCGGGAAGAGCTTGTGCGGGTTGCAGCGGCCGTCGGGGTCGAAGACGCGCCGCAGCGCCTGCATGGCGGCCAGGTCGTCGGGGCCGAACTGCCGTCCCATGAAATCGATCTTCTCCACGCCGATGCCGTGCTCGCCGCTCACGCTGCCGCCGAGGTCGAGGCAGCGCGAGAGGATGGCTTCGCCGGCATGGACGGCACGCTTCACCTCGCCGGGGTCGCGCTCGTCGTAGAGCACGATCGGGTGGATGTTCCCGTCGCCGGCGTGGAACACGTTGACGATGCGCAGGCCCGCCTCGCGGCTCGCGGCCTCGATGAACGCCATGATCTCGGGCAGCTTCGAGCGCGGCACGACGCCGTCCTGCGTGAGGAACGCGGGGCTGAGCCGTCCGACGGCGCCGAAGGCCTGCTTGCGGCACTTCCAGAGCGCAAGACGCTCGGCCTCGGTACGCGCCACGCGCACGTCACGCGCGCGGTGGCGTTCGCAGATCGCGATGACCTCGGCCTCCTGCGTGGCGAGGCCCGTCGCCAGGCCGTCGAGCTCCACGATGAGCACGGCGCCGGCGTCGAGCGGGAACCCGAACGCGTAGGCGGCCTCGACGGCCTGCACGATCCCGCGATCCATCATCTCCATCGCGGCCGGCACGATCCCGGCGCGGATGATGTCGCTCACGGCGTTGCTGGCGTCGGCGACCGACTCGAACACCACGAGGAAGGTCTTCCACGCCTGCGGTCGGCGCACGAGCCGCACGAGCACGCGCGTGACGACGCCGAACATACCCTCGCTGCCGATCAGCGCGCCGCGCAGGTCGTAGCCGTCCACGTCCTCGCCGCCATCGGGCGTCGCACCCAGCCACACGACGTTGCCGTCGGGCAGCACGCACTCCATGCCCAGCACGTGGTTGGTCGTCACGCCGTACTTCAGCGTGTGCGGTCCGCCCGAGTTGGTCGCGACGTTGCCGCCGATCGTGCAGGCCGTCTGGCTGGACGGGTCCGGCGCGTAGAGCAGGCCGTAGGGTGCGGCGGCGCGCGAGATCCAGGCGTTGACGCACCCGGCCTCCACCAGCGCGCGCCTGTTGCGCGCGTCCACCGAAAGCACACGGTTCATGCGCGTCAGCGCGATCATCACGCCGCCCTCGACGGCCAGCACGCCGCCGCTGAGGCTGGTGCCGGCCCCGCGCGGGATGATCGGCACGCCGGCGCGGGCGGAGGCCCTGACGGCGGCGGCGACCTCATCGGTGCTCGCGGGCAGCACCACGACGTTGGGAGGGCGCCGCTCGAGCGTGTACGCGTCGCACTCGTAGACCTGGAGCTGGGCCGTCCCCGCGAGGACGTTCGCGTCGCCGACAATGGCCCGCAGGTCCGCCACGAGCGTGTCGGGGACGGTGATGCGCTCGGCCAGGCGCATTTCCGGCGCGCCCTGTGGCGCCGGGGGCGCGACGGGCGCTGCCGGCGTCGGCGCGCTGGCGCGCAGGGTGTCGCTGGCGGTCGGGCTGGGGCTCGTCATCGTGCTCGCGAGGACTGGAGGCGCGTCGGCGGACCGGTGAGGGCGCCGTGGGCCGTGTCGTGTCTGCGTGATGGTACCGCGGGTCGAGGGGGCGGGTCAGCTGACGCCAGCTCCGCGGGAGGGAGGCCGGGCCCGGCGGCCGGTGGCGCGGAGGCGCCCCTTCCATGCGGGCCGCGCGTGACATATGCTCGCCGGCGTTCCCACGATGATCTGGCCGCACACCTACGACCCGTTCGGAAACGCTTTCCTGTCGACGATCGTCGCCGCGGTGCCGATCGTCCTGCTGCTCGGGCTGATCGCGCTGTGGCACGTCCGCATCCACCTGGCCGCGGTCATCGCGCTGGCCGCGGCGCTGCTCATCGCGGTCGGGGCCTACGGCATGCCGCCCGCTGCGGCGCTCGCGGCGGGCGTGTACGGCGCGGGCTACGGGCTGTTCCCCATCGGGTGGATCATCCTGAACCTCATCTTCCTGTACCAGCTGACGGTGCGCCGCGGCCTGTTCGACGTGCTGCGCCAGCACCTCGCGCAGATTGCGCCGGACCCGCGCGTGCAGGTGGTGCTCATCGCGTTCGCCTTCGGCGCGTTCTTCGAGGGCGCGGCCGGCTTCGGCACGCCCGTCGCGGTGACGGCCGCCATCCTGATGCAGCTGCGGTTCCCGCCGCTCCAGGCGTGCGGGCTGTCGCTCATCGCCAACACGGCGCCGGTGGCGTACGGCGCGCTGGGGACCCCGATCATCACGCTGGCCGCGGTCACCGGACTCGACGTCCTCGAGCTGTCGGCGATGGCCGGCCGCCAGCTGCCCTTCTTCTCCGTGCTCGTGCCCTTCTGGGTGGTGTGGGCGCTCGCGGGCTGGCGCGGCATGCTGGGCGTCTGGCCCGTGGCGCTGACGGCGGGCGTCACCTTCGCGGTGCCGCAGTTCCTGATCTCCAACTTCCACGGACCGTGGCTCGTGGACATCGTCTCGGCGCTGTGCGCGATGGGCGCCGTGGCGGCGCTGCTCACGCGGTGGCAACCGCGCGAGGTGTGGCGCCTGCCCAACGTGGCCGCCGAGGAGCGCGCGCGGGCGGCGGCGCGCGTGGAGGCGGCGCCTGCGGAGCCCGTGTCATCGGTACCGGCGCGGGGGCAGGTCATCCGCGCGTGGACGCCGTGGATCATCCTCAGCACGCTCGTCTTCCTGTGGGGGCTGCCGCAGGTGAAGGCGCTGCTCGACGGCGTGCACCGGCCGGCGTTCGAGGTGGCCGGGCTGCACCTGCTCGTCCAGCGGGTGCCGCCCGTCGCGCCCGCCGGCGCCGCGCCGGAAGCGGCCATCTACACGCTGAACTACCTGTCGGCGACGGGCACCGGGATCCTCGTGGCCGCGCTGATTGCCGGAGTCGTGATGGGCTACCGGCCGCGTGAGCTCGGGCGTGTGTACCTCGGCACGCTCTACACGGTGCGGTTCTCGCTGGTGACCATCGCGGCGATGCTCGCGCTGGGGTATGTCACCAAGTACTCGGGCGCCGACGCGACGCTCGGGCTGGCGCTGGCGCGGACGGGCGTCCTGTACCCGTTCTTCGGGACGCTGCTCGGGTGGCTGGGCGTCGCGCTGACCGGGTCGGACACGGCGTCCAACGTGCTGTTCGGCAGCCTCCAGCGCATCACCGCCGAGCAGGTCGGCGTCAGCCCGGTGCTGATGGCGGCAGCCAACAGCACCGGCGGCGTGATGGGCAAGATGGTCGATGCGCAGAGCATCGTCGTGGCGAGCACCGCGACCGACTGGTACGGGCACGAGGGCGAGATCCTGCGGTGGGTGTTCCTGCACAGCCTGGCCCTGGCCGCGCTGATGGGTGTGCTCGTGTTCCTCCAGGCCTACGTCGCCCCGTTCACCGGGATGGTCGTGCGCTGACCCGGGGGTCAGGTCTCGGTGACCCGGGGGCCGACCCGGGGGTCAGGTCTCGGAAATCGGGGTCTGTGGGGTCAGGTCTCGGCTTGAAGCGACCCGGGGTCAGGTCTCGCGACGCCGGTGCTGCTGAACCTGCACTCGAACCGGCCTGGAGCTGTGCGCCGAATGCGTGCTGCCGCCGTCGGATGTCCGCAGAACGGCACGTTCACTGCCTTCCGGAGTTGGCACGCGACATGAGAGGCAGGCGCGCATGTCGCGTCCGCTTCGCCTCCACGCGCCCAACCTGACATTCCACGTCATGTCGCGCGGCAACGCCCGCATGCCGATCTACCGCGACGCCACGGACCACGAGCGGTTCCTCGAGATCCTCGGCGACGCCGTCGAGCGCTGGTCGCTGCGGTGCTGGGCGTTCTGCCTGATGCCCAACCACTATCACCTCGTCGTGCGGACGGCTGACGACACGCTGTCGCCGGCGATGCGCCACGTCAACGGGGTATACGCGCAGTGGTGGAACCGGCGGCACCAGCGCGTCGGCCACGTGACGCAGGGGCGGTTCAAGGCGCAGGTGGTGCAGGAGCACCGCTACCTCGTCGCCGTGTGCCGATACGTGCTGCTCAACCCGGTGCGCGCGGGACTGGTCGCTGACCCCGCGGCATGGCCCTGGAGCAGCTGCGCGGCGACGCTGGGGCTGACGGAGCCGCCGCCCTTCCTGTCGTCGACGCTGCTGCTCGACCTGTGCACGACGGGCAGCCTCGACCGCCGACGCGCCGCGCTCCGCCGTCTGCTGAACGGCCCAGACGCGCTCGATGTCGCACGCTCGATTCGCGAGGACACGCGGGTCATCGGGGACGACGCCTTCGCGGAGCGGTTTCTGGCGGAGGCGGCCAGGGCGCCGCGGGCCGTGTCACGGCGCGAGCGTCTGCTCGGACGGCCGCCGCTGATGCGGCTGCTCCTGCGCCGCACGCCCGGGTCTGTCGCGGCGCGCGTGCGCACGGCGCTGCACGCGGGATACGGCGTTGCGGACATCGCGGAGGCGCTCGGAGTCACGCCTGCCGACGTGCGACGGCTGGCGAGCACCCGACGTGGGGACGGGCCCGCGGGCCGGCGTCACGAGATGCAGAAAATGCGTAGGTCCGACGGCGAGACCTGACCCCCGCGCGCCGAGTGGCGAGGTGGCGAGACCTGACCCCGCCCGCGCGCCAATCGAGACCTGACCCCAGCCTCGCGCCGGCCCCTAGTCCCCGCGCGCGACTCCCTCCCGCCGCGGGTCGGCGCCACCAAACCACCCCTGCGCGGTCCGCTCGATGCCGTGCAGCCCGGATGTCAGGGGCGTCACCCGGACGACGTGCCCGCGCGCCTCGAGCGCCTGCACGAGGTCGGCGTCGATCCGCTCGGCCTCGAGCTCCGTCGGCCCGTTGCGGCTGCCGAAGTTCGGCAGCGCCATCGCCTCCTGGATGTTGAGGCCCCAATCGAGCGTGCCGATGAGCACCTTGCCCACGTAGTTGATGATGGCCGACCCGCCGGGCGAGCCCACCGTCATCAGCACCTGCCTCGTGGACCTGTCAAACACCAGCACAGGCGTCATCGTCGAACGCGGACGCTTGCCGCCCTCCACGCGATTGGCGATGAGCCGCCCGTCGCCGGTCTCGGGCGCCAGCGAGAAGTCGGTCAGCTCGTTGTTGAGCAGGAACCCGCGCACCATCTGCCGCGATCCAAACGCGTCCTCGATCGTCGTCGTCATGGCGACGACGTTGCCCTCGCCGTCGACGACGGAGAGATGCGAGGTGGATGGACGCTCAGGCGAGGCCGCGGTGACGACGTCGGGCGCACCCGCCGGCTGGCCGGCGGCGGCCGTCCCCATGGACGTTGCACCGATGAGCGCGGCGCGTCGCGACAGGTAGTCGGCATCCAGCAGGCCCTTCACCGGGACGTCGACAAACGCGGGGTCGGCCGCGTAGGCGTCGCGGTCGGCGTACGCCAGCCGCGCGGCTTCCGTGTAGAGGTGCACGGCTTCCGGGTCGAGCCGGTACCGGCCGTTGGCCTCGCGCGTCGGCGGGAGTGCCGCCAGGTCGTGCGGCTCGAGCATCCCCAGGATCTGCCCCAGCGCGAGCGTCCCGGAGCTTGGCGGCGGGACGCCACACACCTCGACGTGCCGGTACGTGAAGCACAGGGGCTCGCGCGCGACTGGGCGGTAGTTGGCCAGGTCGTCCAGCGTGAGCAGGCCCGGGTTGCGCGGGTGCGACCGCACCTTCTCGACGATGGCGGCGGCAATCTCGCCCGTGTAGAACGCGTCGGCGCCGCGGGCGGCGACCGCGCGCAGGACCTCGGCCAGCTGGGGGTTGCGAAGGCGTGTGCCCGCTGGCTTCGGCGTTCCGTCCGGCTGGTAGAAGTACGCGCGCGCGTCGGGGTCGTCGCGCAGGTGCTCGTCGCCGTCGAGGAGCGTCGTCAGGCGCGGGCTGATGTCGAAGCCGTCCTCGGCCAGCGCGATGGCGGGCGCGAAAAGGTCGGCCCACGGGAGGCGGCCGTGCGTCCGGTGCGCTTCCTCGAGCATCCGCAGGACGCCGGGCGTGCCGACGGCGCGGCCGCTGGCGATGGCGGTCATGCGCGGGAGCGGGTGTCCGTCGGCGTCGAGAAACAGCGACGGGGTGGCTGCCGCGGGTGCGGTCTCGCGTCCGTCGAGGACGGTCGTCCGCGCGCCATCCCAGTGGACGAGGAACGCGCCGCCGCCGATGCCGCTCGACTGCGGCTCCACGAGCGTCAGCACCATCTGCACGGCGATGGCGGCGTCCACGGCCGTCCCGCCCGCGGCAAGGATCTGGTGGCCGGCGTCCACGGCCAGCGGATTCGCCGCGGCGACTATCCACTTCGTGGCGGACCAGCCGGGCTTGTCGGTCCAGCCTGAGGCGCCTTCCGGGTGAGCGAGCGCGGCGTCGTCGGGGCGGGAGGGGTGCTCGAAGCAGCCGACGAGCATGAACGCTGACAGCACGGCCGCGACAAGGGCGTCGACGTGGACACGCGGGCGGGCGGAGGGCTGTGTCATGCGGCGCAGCATAGCAGCGCCGTGGCCCGCTTTGGGGTCAGGTCTCGCGATCGGGGGTGGATGGGGTCAGGTCTCGAAACCGGGCTTTCGTGGGGTCAGGTCTCGGGACGCGGGCTGCACAGGCGGGCCCGAGACCTGACCCCAACAGCTGCGATCGCGAGACCTGACCCCGCCGTCCCCCATTTCGAGACCTGACCCCGGGGTGGCTATAGTGCAGGAAATGCCACGGCTGCTCACTGTCTCGGTCTCGACCCGCCCCGGCCGCAAGGGACCCGCCGTCGCCGCCTGGTTCAACGACCTCGCGCGTGCCCACGGCAGCTTCGAGGTCGTTCCCGTCGACCTCGGCGAGCTGCAGCTTCCGCTCTTCGACGAGCCGGCACACCCGCGGCTGCGGATGTATCAGCATGCCCACACGCACGCCTGGAGCGCGCTCGTGGACGGCGCTGACGCCTTTGCCTTCGTCATGCCCGAGTACAACTACTCGCCGCCCCCGAGCTTCACCAACGCGCTCGACTACCTCCAGGCCGAATGGGCCTGCAAGCCGGCGTGCTTTGTCACCTACGGCGGCATCTCCGGCGGCATGCGCGCCCTCCAGGTGGCGCGCCTTCAGGTGAGCAACATGCGCATGGTGCCGCTCGTCGAGTCGGTCTCGTTCACGACCTTCACGAAGTATTTCGCCGACGATGGCGTGACCTTTGCGCCGGAGGACAGCTACGCCGCGATGGCCGGCAGCATGCTCGACGAACTGCTGCGCTGGGCGCGGGCCCTGCGCGGCATGCGCGCGACGCGGACGTCATGAGCCCCAGGCAGCCGGACGCCGCGCCCGTCCCCCATACACAGCTCCTCCTGCAGCGACGCGTCGCTGCAGGTGGACGCTGTCTTCACTCACCCCTCACGAGGAGCCAGCCCATGTCACAGCCGTTCCATCACATCGCACGATCGTCGTCGCGCACGCGGGCACTCGCCGGCCTGGGCGCCACGCTGGTGTTCTCCGCCGCCTTCGTCGCCGGCAGCCACACGAGCGCACGCGAGGCGACGCCCTCGCCCCACGCGGGCCCCGACGCCACCCCCGCCAGCGCCTCGCAGGCCCAGGCGGCAGACGGCGGGCCCATCCGTCACGTCGTCGTCTTCAAGTACAAGGCAACGGCGACGCCCGACCAGATCCGGCAGGTCACCGAGGCGTTCGCCGCGCTGCGGACGTCCATCCCCGGCATCACCGCGTTCGAGCACGGCGTCAACAACAGTCCCGAGGGGAAGAATCACGGCTTCACGCACGCGTACGTGATGACGTTCACCGACGCGAAGGCACGCGACACCTACCTGCCGCATCCCGAGCACCGCAAGTTCGGTCAGCTGCTCGCGACGCTCGGGATCGTCGAGGACGTCTTCGTCGTCGATTACGTGCCGCAGTCGTAACGGCGCCGGCGCGCGGCGCTGCGGCGTCGAGGCCCGGGCCGCCCGCGCGCCCCCAGCTGGCAACACGACGCCGGATCGCGAATAATGCGTGGGCGCATGACCTCGAACGCCCTCCTCGAACGCCTGTCGAACGACGAACTCACGGCCTTTCACGCGCGCGTCCGCGAGCGGTACGACGCGTTCCGGACCCGCGGGCTGGCCCTCGACCTCACGCGCGGCAAGCCCGCCGACGCGCAGCTGGACCTGTCGACCGCCCTGCTCTCGCTGCCCGGCGGAAACGACTTCCGCGCGGCCGACGGCACCGACTGCCGCAACTACGGCGGCCTCCAGGGCCTGCCGGAGATCCGCGCGTTGCTCGCGCCGCTCTTTGGCGTCTCGCCCGAGCAGACCATCGTCGACGGCAACTCGAGCCTCGCGCTGATGCACGACACGCTGGCTTACGCGCTGCTCTACGGCATGCACGACAGCCCGCGGCCATGGGCGCGCGAGGAGCGCGTCGCCGTCCTCTGCCCGGTGCCCGGCTACGACAGGCACTTCACGATCTGCCAGGGGTTCGGCATCGAGATGATCCCGGTGGAGCTGACCGACGAGGGCCCGGACCTCGAGGCCGTCGCGCGGCTCGCCGGCGCCGACCCGGCGATCAAGGGGATGTGGTGCATCCCGAAATACAACAACCCGACGGGCACGGTGTACTCGACGGCGACCATCGAGCGCCTGGCCTCGATGCCCACCGCGGCGCCCGACTTCCGGCTGCTCTGGGACAACGCCTACGCCGTGCACCACCTCACCGACGAGCGCATCGAGATCCCGAGTATCGTCGAGGCGTGCGCGCGGCACGGGCACCCGCACCGGGCGTTCGTCTACGGCTCGACGTCGAAGGTGACCTTTGCCGGGGCCGGCGTGGCGCTGGTGGCCTCGTCGCAGGAGAACGTCGCCTGGTACCTGAAGCGCATGAGCCACAGGACCATCGGGGCCGACAAGATCAATCAGCTGCGCCACGTCCGGTTCTTCCGTGACACGGACGGCCTGCTGGCGCAGATGGACCGCCACCGTGCGATCATCGCGCCGAAGTTCGAGACGGTGATCGACGTCTTCCGCCGGGAGCTGGGCGGCACGGGCGTCGCGACGTGGACCGAGCCGAAGGGCGGCTACTTCATCAGTCTCGACGTGCTCGACGGCTGCGCCGCCGAGGTGGTGCGCCTGGCGCGCGAGGCCGGCGTCGTCCTGACGCCCGCCGGGTCGACGTTCCCCTACGGAAAGGACCCGCGCGACAGGAACATCCGGATCGCGCCGACGTTCCCGTCGGCCGACAGCGTCGGCGCGGCGGCCGAAGGCGTGGCGCTCAGCGTGCTCCTCGCGACGACGGGCCGGTTGCTGGGCGCGCGCGGTGCGGCGCCGGGCGCCTGAGCCACAACCGCCGACACGCCGCAGGACGGGGTCGCGCCGTCCCGCGGCGCCGCCGGCACGACGAAGCGAGGACACGATGACGACAGCCGGCGCCTCCCCCGGCACCCCGATAGTCCTGCCCACACCCGAGCGCAACATCGCCGTGGACGCGTACCGCGGCCTGGTGATGGTGCTGATGATGGCGGAGGTGCTCCGCCTGTCGCGCGTCGCGGCCGCCTATCCCGACAACGCGCTGCTCGGGTTCCTCGCCTACCACCAGAGCCACGTGCCGTGGTCGTGGGCCTCGCTGCACGACCTGATCCAGCCGTCGTTCTCGTTCCTCGTCGGCGTCGCCCTGCCCTACTCGTTCGCGAGCCGGATGAAGCGGACGGGGTCGTACACGAAGCTGCTGCTGCACGCGATCTGGCGGGCCATCGTCCTCATCTTCCTGGGAATCTTCCTGCGGTCGATGGGCCGGGAGATGACCAACTTCACGTTCGAGGACACGCTGACGCAGATCGGGCTCGGCTACCCGTTCCTGTTCCTGCTGGCCAACAAGTCGGCGCGCACGATCTGGGTGTCGTTTGCGGTCATCCTCTTCGGCTACTGGCTGGCGTGGGCGCTCTACCCGGTGCCGGGGCCCGGCTACGACTGGGCGGCCGTGGGCGTGCCGGCCGACTGGCCGCATCACTTCACGGGCTTCATGGCCCACTGGAACAAGAACGCCAACCTCGGGCACGCGTTCGACGTCTGGTTCCTGAACCTCTTCCCGCGCGAGTCGCCGTTTGTCGCCAATCGCGGCGGCTACCTGACGCTCAGCTTCATCCCGACGCTCGGCACGATGATCCTGGGCCTGGTCGCCGGCCGCTGGCTGCGCGCCGAGGCGCCCGCCATCCCCATGCGGAAGCTGCTGCTTGCCGGTGTGGGCGGCCTCGTGCTCGGAGCCGCCCTGCACGTCGCCGGCATCAACCCGGTGGTCAAGCGCATCTGGACACCGGCCTGGACGATCTACAGCGGTGGCTGGTGCTTCCTGCTGCTCGCCGGCTTCTGCTGGGTGATCGAGGTCAAGCGCTATCGCGCCTGGGCCTTCCCGCTGATCGTCGTCGGCCTCAACTCCATCGCGGCCTACATGATCGCCCACCTGTTCGAGGACTTCTTCGCCTCCTCGTTCAGGACGCACCTCCGGCAGGACGTGTTCGCCGTCTTCGGCACGGGCTTCGAGCCGCTGATGGAGGGCCTGGCCGTGCTGCTCTCCTTCTGGCTCGTCCTGTACTGGATGTACAGGCGGAAGCTGTTCCTCCGCGTGTGACAGGGCTGCTATGGCAGCTCGCGCACCCAGATGTTCCGGAAGCTGATCGGCTCGCTCGGGTCGCCGTGCGCCTGGAGCTTGATGGGCGTCGGGCCGTGCGCGGTGTAGGTCGGCTTGCCGATGTAGCGCGTCTCGCCCTCGAGCTCGAAGTTGTTCTGGATCAGCACGCCGTTGTGAAACGCCGTGATCCGTGCCGGCGACTTGAGCGACCCGTCCTCGTTGAACGTCGGCGCCGTCCAGACGATGTCGTAGGTCTGCCACTCGCCGGGCTTGCGCATCGCGTTCACGAGCGGCATCGCCTGCTTGTAGACGGCCCCCGCCTGCCCGTTCGAGTACGTGCGGTTCTGGTACGAGTCGAGGATCTGGAGCTCGTAGCCGCCGTCGCCCGTGCCCGTGGACGCCAGGAAGACGCCGCTGTTGCCGCGCGCCTGGTCCTTGCCGGTGATGTCGGGCGGGATGCGCCACTCGAGGTGCAGCTGGTAGTTGCTGAAGGTGCGCTTCGTCTGGATGTTGCCGGCGGGCTTGTGCACCGTCATCACGCCGTCGTGCACCTTCCAGCCGGCCGGCGACCCGTCCTTCACGTTCTCCCACTCGTCGAGCGACGTCCCGTCGAAGAGCACGATGGCATCGGACGGCGGGTCGGCGTCGGTCTTCCCCGGCGTGACGATGGGCGGCTCGGGCTCCCACACTTCCGTGTCCTTCGGGCTCGGCTTCGCGCCCTGCTGCGCCACGACCGCCGTCGTCAGAAAGGCACCCGCCAGGAAGGCCCCCGTGAATCGCAACACGATCTGCATCGAATCACCCTCTCGCGTGGAATGGCATGCGTTCGGGTGAATGCTAATAGAGGACGGCAGAAATGGGGTAAGAGGGGCTGAGGAAGGAAAAGGAGAGGACGAGAACCGGGAGGACCGTACGGCCGGGGTGGAGGATTCGTCGTCCTGATGTCTGGTGCGCGGAGTGTGACGCGTCGATATTCCTTCTGACCGCCTGTCTGCGAGAGAGGTGATCCCGATGTCGCGAGTGCCGTTGCCCGTTGCGTTCGTCCTCGTTGCCGTCCTGGGCGTCGTGAACGCCGTCCCGGCTTTCGCACAGGGGCCGCCGGCCGCGGCGGCGTCGGGGCAGGGGACGGGGGATGCCGGCCAACGGCTGCCGGTGCGCCGCGTCGTGCTCTACAAGAGCGGCGTCGGCTACTTCGAACACGTCGGGCGGGTGCGTGACGACCAGACGGTGTCGATCACGCTGACGAGCGGGCAGCTCGACGACGTGCTGCGATCACTCACGACCGTCGATCTCGGCAACGGCCGCGTGACGGGCATCACGTTCAACTCGTCGGCGCCGCTCGAGCAGCGGCTGCGGACGCTCAACCTGCCGCTCGGCCCGACGACGACGAAGCGGGATCTGCTCCAGGCGTTGCGTGGCACGCGCGTCGAGGTACAGGGCGCCGGCGCGACGTCGTCAGGCCGCATCCTGAGCCTCGAGCAGCAGCAGCGCCACACCAGTGACGGCCTCGCGGTGGTCGACGAGCTGACGATCGTCACCGACGGCGGCGCCGTCCGCTCGTTCGAGCTGCGGCCCGGCGTAAGCGTGCGCCTCGCCGACGGGGACCTGCGCGGCGAGCTGGCGCAGTACCTCGACCTGCTCGCGTCGACGCGCGCGCAGGACGTGCGCCGTCTCTCGCTCGCCACGGCCGGCACCGGGGCGCGCGACCTCTTCGTGAGCTACATCAGCGAAGTCCCGGTGTGGAAGACGACCTACCGCCTCGTCGTGCCTGCCGACGGCTCGCGCAAGCCGTTCCTGCAGGGATGGGCGATCGTCGACAACATGCTGGGCGAGGACTGGCATGACGTGGAGCTGTCGCTCGTCGCGGGGGCGCCGCAGTCGTTCGTGCAGCACATCTCGCAGCCGCTGTACACGCGCCGCCCGGTGATTCCGCTCCCGAGGACCGCCCTGGTGACGCCCCAGACACACGAGGGCACCATGGCCGGCGCGGACGATGCCCGCGCCGAGGCCGACGAGCTCGTCAAGGCGATGCCGGAACAGGCCGTCGGCCAGGCGCGGTTCTCCGCTCCGGGTGGCGGCTTGGCGGGCATCGTCTCGGCCGCGCCCGCTCCTCCGCCGGCTGCGGCACCGGCAGAGGTGGAAGCCCGCCTGCGCGAGAGCCAGATAACAGCCAGCGCCGCCGACATGGGCGACCTGTTCGAGTACCGCCTGACGCAGCCGGTCACCATCCTGCGCAACCAGTCGGCGCTCGTGCCGATCGTGCAGGCCGACATCACGGTGGACCGCGTGTCGCTCTGGAACCCGTCCACGCCTGGCGGACGTCCGCTGCGCGCGCTGTGGCTCACCAACGACACGGGACTCACGCTCGACGGCGGCAGTCTCACGCTGGTCGAGAACGGCGCCTTCGCCGGCGAGGGCCTGCTCGAGTCGATCAAGCCGGGCGAGACCCGCTTCGTGTCGTACGCCGCCGACCTCGCGGGACGCGTGACATCGTCGACGGAGGGCGGCGCGCGGCGCGTCAGCCGCATCCGCATCGCCAACGGCGTGATGACGCAGCTGGTCGAGGAGCGCGCGACGACCGTCTACACGGTGCGCAACGAGGACGCCGCGGACCGGACCTTCGTGCTGGAGCACCCGCTGCGCACCGGCTGGCAGCTGCGCGGCGACGGGCCGACGCCCGTCGAGTCGACAGCGTCGGTGCACCGGTTCCGCGTGACCGTCGCGCCGAATGCGACGTCCACGCTGCGGATCGAGGAGGCGAGGCCCGTCGAGTCGCGCGTGCAGGTGTCGAACCTCAACGCGGACCACGTCGCGCTGATCCTGCGCGGGCGGAACCTCTCGCCCGACGCCGAGCCGCAGCTGCGCGCCATCGTCGCCAGGGCGCAGGACGTCGCGCGCCTGCGCGCGCTGACGGCCGAGCGCACCGCCGAAGTCGAGCGCATCGGGCAGGACCAGGCGCGCATCCGCGAGAACCTGTCGGCGCTCAAGGGGAGCCGCGAGGAGCGCGCGCTGGTGGCCCGCTACACCGCGCAGCTCACCGCGCAGGAGGACCGGCTGGACGTGCTGCGGCGTGAAGTGGACAGCCTGAACGCGCAGGCCGCGGACGCGCAGGGGGAGCTCGCGCGCATGGCGGGCACGCTGGCGCTCGACGTCGAGTTCTGAGCGCCCGGCGTCGGCATCAGTTGCGACGTCACTTGAGGCGGGCCAGGTACTCGACCAGGTCGCGCACCTCGCGCGGCTCGAGCAGCAACCCGAGCGGCGGCATGGCCGAGATCGGATCCGAGCGCTCCGCGATGGCGGCCTTCTCGACGGTCCGTTCGACGCCCGACGTGGCGCCAGGCGGCGTCGTGGCGCCGGGATCGGCGACAAGCAGCGTCAGGTGGGTGTCGGTCTCGTCGCGCAGGATGCCGCTCACCTGCGTGCCGTTGCGCAGGGTGACCGAGACGAGCCCGTAGCCTGGCGCGATCCTCGCGCTCGGCGCGATGAGCGCCTCCACCAGCTCCTCGCGGGTCAGGCGCGAGCCGACGCCCGCCAGGTTGGGCCCGACGTCGCCGCCCTCTCCCGACGCGGTGGCGTGGCAGCGCGAGCACTCCGCCGACGGGTTCTGACTGAAGACACGCCTGCCGCGTCTGGCGTCACCGCCGTACGCGAGGCCGTCCCTGAAGGCCTCCTGGAGCGACGCCGCGTTCTTCTGCTGCTGGAACGCCTCGACCTTCGCCAGCAGCGCGGCGTCGCCATCCTCCTGGACCGCCTCGAGCAGGTCGATGTGCAACGCAGGGGCGAGCCGCCCGGCGGCCAGATCGTCGAGGTGCCGCGCGAGCGCCGCGCGCGACGACTCGCTGCCGAGACGCCCGAGCACCTCCAGGACGCCCTGCTGCTCGAGGATTGTCCCTCGCGCGAAGACATCCGCGGCGTACTTCGTGCGCGCCTCCTCCGACAGCGGCACATCCGGCAGCACCGTCAGCGCCCTGCGGCGCACCGTCGCGTCGGCATCGGCGACAGCCGTGGCCATCAGCTCCTGCGCCGGCGTGACGTCGAGCCGCCGCAGCGCGTCGAACGCCGCCACGCGCACCTCGGCCGACGGGTCGTCCCTGAGCTGCGCGAGCAGGCGGTCGTTGAACTCGGTCATGCCGAGGTTGCCGATGGCGGCCGCGAGTGCAATGCGAAGGTCATCACTTACGCGACGCGGGCCGGCCGCGTCGAGCCGCGCGACCAGGTCGCGCATCGCCCGGCGGGCCGCCTCGACGTCGCGGGACGCGGCCGTCGGCGCCAGCCGCCCGTCGCCAGCCGCGGGGCGCACGGTGAAGACGTCGTGGTAGTAGCCGTCCACGCGGTCGAGTGGTGAGGGGTCGCCCCAGATGCCGAGCGTGGCCACGGCCTCGATGCGTATGGCGTCGGGCACCCTGGCGTCGCCGGCCACGGCCGCCACCCGCTGCACCGCCTCCGCGTCGCCGACACGGAGGTTCGCGTTGATCGCCCGTCGGGCGAAGGCCTCGCTGCGCGCCCGGGCAGGCGCGAGCGACGCGGCAAGCGCGGGCACCGCCGCCTCGATGCCGCCGTCGTCGTTGATGGCGCGCGCGGCCTCGAGGGCGACGTGCCGGTCCCTGTCGTCGAGGAACTGCGCCACCGCCGCGTCTCGCATGCGCCGCAGCGCGACGACCGCTGCGAGCCGCACCGGAGCCTTCCGGTGGGTGCGGAGCGCCGCGACGGCCTCCGCATCGCCGATGGACGCGAGGGCGAGGCTCCCCGCGTGGTGCAGCAGCGCGTCGCCGCCGTCGTTGTCGGCGAGCATCCGGACGATGGGCTCGAGCGCCGGCCGGTGTCGCAATCTGCCGAGCGCCTCGGCGGCGAAGAAGCGTGCGCGGGGGGCCTGGTCCTCGAGCAGCGGCACGAGCGCCTCGGCGGCGCCCGCATACCTGACGTCGCCGAGCAGGCGGGCCGCCTGCGCGCGGATCTCGCCCTCGGGGTCGTCGAGGAACGGCAGCAGGTCGGCGGCACGCTCGGGCGAGCGCCGCGCGACCTGTGCGACGCCCCACAGGCCGTGCAGGCGCGCGTGCCGGCTCGACGTGTCGCGCGCGGACGCCAGCAGCGTCGCCGTATCGCCGCGGCCGGCGAGCTCGAACTGCGCCTTCTGGCGGACGCGCATGTCGGCGTGGCGCAGCAGCGCCGCGAGGTCGGCGCCCGTGCTGCTGCCGAAGTCGGCCTTCAGCAGCGACTGCACCTCGCGCCGCATCGCGCTGCCCGCCTCCGACGGCGCGTCGATCTTCCAGATCTGCCCCTCCTCCTTCGAATCCCATCCGCGGATCCAGTCGGTGAGATAGAGCGCGCCGTCAGGCCCGATCTTCAGGCCCACCGTCAGGATGCCGCGCAGCAGGACCCGCTCGCGGTCCATCGCGAAGCCGGCGCCGTCCTCCTTCAGCGTGAACGCGTAGACGTGCGCGTTGGCCGCCGAGCCCGGGAAGCTCGAGACGAAGAAATGGTCGCGCCACTCCTCCGACAGCGCGGTGCCGGGGTTGTAGGCCATCCCGGAGGGACCGGCATGCCACGACGCGATCGGCGGAACGATGTGCGCCGCCTGGCCCTTGTGCCGCGGCCTGAACATCTCCTCCGCCATCCAGACGTTGTAGGTGTTGTTCTTCTCGTCGGTGTACTTGCCGTACTGCCAGTTCGAGCGCCACCCGCTGTCCGACCCGTACGGGATGTAGACGAGGCGCTCCGACTCGCCCTGGTGGTCGCCATCGTTGTCGACGCTGATCAGGTTCCCGTGATCGTCGAAGGCGAACTCCTGGAGGTTGCGGATGCCGGTGGCGAAGACCTCGAAGCCCGAGCCGTCCACCTCCGACCGCGCCACCACCCCCTGGTTCGGGTAGGCCCACGTGCGGCCCTCCCTGTCGACGACATGCATGCCCATGTCGCCGACCTCCCAGTAGAGCCGCCCGTCGGGACCGAACATCACGCCCGAGACGCCGTGGCCGCCGTACGTCGGGTGCGTGTAGAAGCCCTCGGCGATCGTCTCGCGCACCTCGAAGTAGCCGTCACCGTCGGCGTCACGCAGCCTGTACACGCCGGGCGGAATGCCGACGATGAGGTCGCCCCCGTGGCGGACCACCGAGCCCGCGATGTCCCACGTCGGATCGTCGTTGAAGCCCTCGATGACGATGCGGGACCGGTCGGCGATGCCGTCGCCGTCGCTGTCCTCGAGGCGGTAGATGCGCTCCTTCATCTCCTCGAGGTCGCGGTAGTCGCGTGACCCGTCGCCGTTGAGGTCGTCGATCCACGTGTTCTCGTCGCTGCGTTCCGGCGCCATCACCTTCAGGTAGAAGGCGCGCAGGTCCGGCAGCGTCCGCAGCGTGTGCGCGAGGGTCATCCAGTCGCGATGGCCGCGGATGTCGAGCGGCAGGTCGTTGCGCGTGGTGCTCGTGAGATACATCACGCCGTCCGGATCGAAGTCCATCGCGACGGGATCGATGAGCAGGTCGCGCGACGCCCAGAGCGACAGCTCCAGGCCGTCGGCCACCTCGACGTTCACCTCGGCGAGCGCGGCGCGGGCAGCCGCCTGCGCCTCGTCGGCGGTCAGGCGAACCTCGGGGGGACCGGCCCCCGCGTCCGGTGCCGCGTCGGCAGGGGGCCGCGTCTGCGATGCGAGGGGAACGGCAAGGAGCAGGGCGAGCAGCCCGGCGCGTTGAAGCGTGGTCGAGGCGTTCGGCTGGGACACGTCCCGTCAGGTATATACCGAAACGCGCCCCCTGCGGCGGGCGGGGGCGGTCAGCGGCCGTCGGCGGCGGCCGGCGGGGTGGGCAGCTCGCGGACCGGGCGGATCTCGATGCTGCCGAAGCGCGCGGGCGGGATGCCCGACGCGGTGCGGATGGCCTCGTCGAGGTTCTCGGCGTCAATCAGGTAGAAGCCGGCCAGCTGCTCGCGCGTCTCCGCGAAGGGCCCGTCGGTGATGGTCGTCTGGCCGTCGCGCACGCGAACCGTCACCGCGGTCCGGGTCGGCTCGAGGGCCGCCCCGCCGCGACGATGACCGCTGCGGTCGATGCTCTTGCCGAACTCGACGCACTCGTAGTTGAGCGCCAGCCACTCCTCCTCGGACATGGCCTCCACCTTCGACTCGTCGTAATACACCAGGCACAGGTAGTTCATGGACGATTCCTCCGCGACGCGCGCCGGCGCGCGTCGCTGTCAGGCAGGCGAGAGCACTTCCTGCAGGCGCGCTTCGAGGAAGCGGCGCTCTGGCTCGAGCTTCGCCAGCGCGAGCGCGCGCTCGTAGGACGCGCGGGCCTCGGCCATCTTCCCGAGGCGGCGGCACAGGTCGGCGTGAGCCGCGTGCGCGAGATGGTATCCGTCGAGCTCGCCGCCCGCCAGCAGCGCCTCCACCAGGCGCAGACCGGCTTCGGCCCCGTCGCGCATCGCCACGGCGACGGCGCGATTGAGCGCGACGACGGGTGAGGGCGCGAGCCGCATCAGCAGGTCGTACAGGCCGACGATCTGGCGCCAGTCGGTGGACGCGGCGTCGGGCGCCTCGGCGTGCACCGCGGCGATGGCGGCCTGAAGGGTGTAGGGGCCGGCGCGGCGCGACTGAAGGCTCCCCCTGATCAGCGCGCGCCCCTCGTCGATGAGCGCGCGGTCCCACCGCGTCCGGTCCTGGTGCTCGAGCAGCACGATCTCGCCGTCGGCGGACGTGCGCGTCGCCCGGCGCGACTCGTGCAGCAGCATCAGCGCCAGCAGCCCCTGGGCCTCCGGCTCCGGCAGCAGCGCGACGAGCAGCCGGCCCAGGCGAATCGCCTCGCTCGTGAGCGACTGGCGCGTCAGGTCGGCGCCCGCCGACGCGGCATAGCCCTCGTTGAAGACGAGGTAGATGACCTGGAGGACGCTGTCGAGGCGCTCGGGCAGCGCGTCGCGCGACGGCACCTCGTAGGGGATCTTCGCGGCCTTGATCTTCTGCTTCGCGCGGACGATGCGCTGGGCCAGCGTGGGCGGCGCGACGAGGAACGCCCGCGCGATCTCTTCGGTCGTCAGCCCGCAGACCTCGCGCAGCGTGAGGGCGACGCGCGCGTCGCGCGGCAGCGCGGGATGGCAGCAGGTGAAGATCAGGCGCAGCCGGTCGTCCTCGACGTCGTCGGCCTCGGAGTACGCGAACTCGACGCTGGCCGAGCCCTTGTACATGACGTCGACGATGTCGTCATGCGACGCGTCGAACCTGGCGCGGCGGCGGATCGTGTCAATGGCCTTGAAGCGGCCCGCCGAAACGAGCCACGCGCGCGGGTTGGCCGGCACGCCGGACGCCGGCCACTGCTCCACCGCCGCACGAAACGCGTCGTGCAGGGCCTCCTCGGCGAGGTCGAAGTCGCCGAGCAGCCGGATGAGCGTCGCGAGCACCCGCCGCGACTCCTCGCGGTAGACCCGGTCGATGACGGCCTCGATGTCCTGTGTCATGGTGGTGTCCCGCGTCCTCGTCATGACGCAGACGAGCCGCAGGGCCTGACGGTTCTCGTGCTTCAATACGCGCCATGCTGCGACGCGCCGTTCTCGGACTCCTGCTGACAACCTCGATTCTGGCCCAGCCCGCCGCCCAGCAGGCGGCGCGCCCTCCAGCGCCGGCGGAGGGTGCCCTGCTCGGCTTCACCCCCGCACGCGCGGCCGAACAGCGCCGCCGCGAGGCGGCATTCGACGCAACGCTCTCTGCCGACAACCTCCGGCAGTGGATGCAGCAGCTCGCCTCGCGTCCCCATCATCCCGGATCCCCGCAGGGCAAGGCCAATGCCGAGTTCATGGCCGGGCTGCTCCGCTCGTGGGGCTACGAGGTCGAGATCACCGACTACCAGGTGCTGCTGCCGACGCCGACGCTGCGCCGCGTGGAGCTGCTCGCGCCGACGCGGTTCACGGCGTCGCTGAAGGAGCCGGCAATCCCCGAGGACGCGGTCTCGAAGCTCGTCGACGAGCGCCTGCCAATCTACAACGCCTACTCCATCGACGGCGACGTCACGGGCGAGCTGGTGTATGTGAACTACGGCGTGCCCGCCGACTACGAGGAGCTCGAGCGCCGCGGCATCGACGTGAAGGGCAAGATCGTGATCGCCAGGTATGGCGGCTCGTGGCGGGGCATCAAGCCGAAGGTCGCGGCCGAGCACGGCGCCATCGGCTGCCTGATCTACTCCGACCCGCGCGACGACGGGTTCTTCCGCGGTGACCCGTACCCGACGGGCGGCTGGCGAAGCGAGCACGGCGCGCAGCGCGGCTCGGTGGCCGACATGCCGGTCTACCCCGGCGATCCGCTGACGCCGTTTGTCGGCGCGACGAAGGACGCGAAGCGGCCGCCGTTCAGGGAAGCCGAGACGCTCACGAAGATCCCCGTCCTCCCCATCTCGTACGCCGACGCCCTGCCGCTGCTCAAGGCCCTCGGCGGCCCGGTCGCGCCCGAGGCGTGGCGCGGCGGGTTGCCGACGCCCTACAAGCTCGGCCCTGGGCCGGCGCGCGTCCGCCTGGCACTCGAGTTCGACTGGAAGCTCGTTCCCGCCTACAACGTCATCGCGACGCTGAAGGGCAGCGAGCTGCCCGACCAGTGGATCGTCCGCGGCAACCACCACGACGCCTGGGTGGCGGGGGCAACGGACCCGGTCAGCGGCATGGTCGCCGTCCTCGAGGAAGCGCGGGCCATCGCCGAGCTGACAAAGACAGGCTGGCGCCCTCGCCGGACCCTCGTCTTTGCCGGCTGGGACGCGGAGGAACCGGGCCTGCTCGGCTCCACGGAGTGGGTGGAGCACCACGCCGAGACGCTCAGCGCGAAGGTCGTCGCCTACATCAACTCCGACAGCAACTCGCGGGGGTTCTTCTCCGCGGGCGGCTCGCACAGCCTCGAGGTGCTGGTCAACGAGATCGCCGGCGACGTGCCGGAGCCGAAGACGAAGGGCAGCGTCCGTGACCGCCTGCTGGCCCGCGCGATCCTGAGCGGCTCGTCCGAGGCCCGTGCCGCGGCGCGCAAGCAGCGGTTCGCGATAGGCGCGCTGGGGTCGGGATCCGACTACACGCCGTTCCTCCAGCACCTCGGCATCGCCTCGCTCAACATCGGCTTCGGCGGCGAGGGCGAGTACGGGCAGTACCACTCGACCTACGACTCGATCGACCACTTCCTGCGCTTCCAGGACCCGGACTTCGCCTATGGCCTCGCGCTCGCCCGGGTGGGCGGCCGCGCCGTGCTGCGCCTGTCGGAAGCCGACCTGCTGCCCTTCGAGTTCACGCGATCCGCCGATCGCATCGGCGGCTACGTGACCGAGGTGGAGCGGCTCGTCGAGTCGTTGCGCGCCGAGACCGAGGAGCACAACCGCCGCGTGGACGAGGGGGTCTTCGTCCTGGCCGCGAGCCCGTACGAGACGTACGTCCCGCCCGCGAAGCGCGATCCGGTGCCCGAGCTCGACCTCTCGCCGCTGCGGCAGGCCGTCGACCGGCTGCGCGTCGCCGCCCGCCGGTACGAGGCCGCCGCAGGCGCGGCGCTTGCCGAGGGCGACACGGCGAAGCTCGCCGAGGCCAATGCCATCCTGCTGGCGGCCGAGCGGGCCCTCACCCGCACGGAAGGCCTCCCCCGCCGTCCGTGGTTCCGTCACCAGGTGTACGCGCCGGGCCTCTACACCGGCTACGGCGTCAAGACGCTGCCGGCCGTGCGCGAGGCCATCGAGGAGCGGTTCTGGGACGAGGCCCGGACCCAGATCCCGCTGGTCGCGCAGACGCTCACGCGGTACGCGTCGCGCATCGAGGCCGCGGCGGGCGCGCTCGAGTAGCGTCCGCCGCCAAGCTGGACGCCCGCCGGCCGCCGAAGAGGGCCGGCGGGCTTTTTCTTTCACAATATAACTTGTGTCGCAAGATATCGTGCGTTACAGTAGCCGCATGTCAGGCGAGCAGGACACCGGAGGGCGCCGCGGCATCGAGCGCGAACTCAAGCGCGGCACCGTCGAGCTGATCGTCCTGCACGTCCTCGCGCCGGGCGAGGCATACGGCTACGAGATCGCCGACAAGCTGGCGGCACGCACCGGGGGCACGCTCGACATCAAGGAGGGCACGCTCTACCCCGTCCTCTATCGCCTCGAGCGGGCCGGCCTCGTCGCCACCCGATGGGACACGCCCGCGCGGGGCGTGCCGCGCAAGTACTACAGCCTGACCGACGAAGGACGCCGGGAGCTGGCGCTGCTCACCGGGGAGTGGAAGACGTTCGTGGATGCCATGGCCCGCCTGCTGGGCGGGGAGGAGGCCTCGTGATGACCGCCACCGCCGAGAGATACATCGCCAGCGTCCTGGAGCACCTTCCGCGCGACCGGCGGATGCGCGAACAGATCGCCCTCGAGCTTCGCAGCCACGTCACCGAGCGCCTGGCGCAGGGCGAGCAGGAGGCGGACGTCCTTCGCCGCCTCGGCGACCCGCGCGATCTGGCCGAGTCGTACCTGAGCGCGGTGCCGCTGGTCGCCGGCTCGTTCGTCGCCCGCGCCGTGGCGAAGGTCTTCGATGTCGCCCTGGCCGCGCTCACGGGCGTCGCGGTGACGGGCATCGGGCTGCTGGCCGCCCGGCTGTGGGATGTGCCGCAGGCCATGCCGTTTGCGGCCCTCGCCGGCGTCATCGGAGGCAGCCTCGCCTTCCTCGTCTACACGATCGCCACGGAGGCGACGGTCGGGGCAACGCTCGGCAAGCGCGCCATGGGCCTCCAGGTGGTGCGCGAGTCCGGCGGCCCGATCACCATCGGCCAGGCGTTGGTCCGCCAGTTGCCGTGGCTGTTGCAGGTGTTCTGGATCGACGTCCTCTTCGTCCCCTTCACCGACCGCCGCCAGCGCGCCTTCGAGCTGCTGTCGAAGACGCGCGTCGTGGTGCGGACCGACGGCCCGGGCGACTGAGGCGGGCGCCAGCGCGAGGCAGGGACGAGGTGGGCATCCGGCGCCCCGGTTGTGAAAGAATCGGCACGTCATGACTGCGCCACAGAACGACCCTGCCGGACAGACCTTCGACGCCGTGATCGTCGGATCGGGCGCCTCGGGCGGTTGGGCCGCCAAGCTGATGACCGAGGGCGGGCTGCGCGTGGCCGTGCTCGAGGCCGGGCGTGCGCTCACCGAGGCCGACTACAAGGAGCACGTCCCCGCCTACGACCTGCCGTACCGCGCGCGCACCAAGCGCCCGCTCGAGCGGGAGCGGCCGCGCCAGTCGCAGTCCTACGCCGTGCGCGAGTGGAACGCCGACTGGTACGTCAACGACATCGAGGAGCCGTACGTCGATGACTCGAAGCCGGACTTCCTCTGGGTCCGCCCGCGTGTCGTCGGCGGCCGCACCAACATCTGGGGCCGCGGGTGCCTGCGGATGGGCGACGTCGACTTCAAGCCGGCCTCGCACGACGGCGTCGGCGTCGACTGGCCGTTCGGCTACGACGAGATCAGGCCCTGGTACGACAAGGTCGAGGAGTACGTCGGCGTCTCGGCGATGGCCGAGGGGCTGCCGGAGCTGCCCGACGGGCCGTTCCAGCCGCCGATGGGGCTCACGTGCGCCGAGATCGAGGCGCGGGCCAGGCTGAAGCGCACGCTCGGGTACACGCTGACGCAGGGGCGCACGGCGAACCTCACGCGCCCGATCCACGGGCGGCAGGTGTGCCACTACTGCGGGCCCTGCGAGCACGGGTGCGTGACGCACTCCTATTTCAACTCGGCGTTCACGACGATGGCCGACGCGCTGGCGACCGGCCGCTGCACGCTCGTCACCAACGCCATGGCGTACAAGGTGCTGATGAACCCCGACACGCACCGCGCGCGTGGCGTCCTGTACATCGACAGGGTGACGCGCCAGCCGAAGGAGATCTTCGGCCGCGTGGTCGTGCTGTGCGCGCAGACGCTCGAGTCGGTGCGCCTGCTGTTCAACTCCGCGACGCGCCAGGACCCCAACGGGCTGGCCAACTCCAGCGGCGTGCTCGGCAAGTACCTGATGACGCACTTTGCCGGCAACGGCGCGTCGGGCGAGCTGCCGGACGTGATGGTGACGCCCTCCACCGGCGGCCCGGTCCGCCCCTGCGGCACGCTCCTCGTCCGCTTCAGGAACCTCCCCGGGCGCCCGGCGATGAAGGACTTCGTCCGCGGCTACGGCATGACGACGTCGGTGGGCGCCGGGTTCAACATGGGGGCCGCGGGCTACGGCGACGCCTACAAGCAGGCGATCCGCGAGCCGCGACCGGCGGTGGTGAGCATGTTCGGCTTCGGCGAGTGCCTGCCGTACGAGGAGAACACCGTCACGGTCGATCCCGACACGGTGGACGCCTACGGCATCCCGGTCGTCAGGCTGAACCTGACTCCGCGCGACAACGAGCTGAAGATGCACCACGACATGGCCGTGGCCGCCGCGGAGATGCTCGAGGCCATCGGCGCGCGCAACATCCAGCTGCGGTTCGAGCTGCGCGGCCAGGCGCACGAGGTGGGCGCGGCACGCATGGGGACCGACCCGAAGACGTCGGTGCTCAACCCGTACCTCCAGGCGCACGACGTCCGCAACCTGTTCGTGATGGACGGCTCGTGCTACCCGTCGAGCGCCTGGCAGAACCCGACGCTGACGATCATGGCGCTGGCGGCGCGGTCGACCGAATACCTGAAGGAACAGCTGCGGCGGGGCGACCTCTAGGAGGCGCGGCCGGGAGCCGGCCCCGGCAGCGCCGTCAGTCGAGGGCGATCTCGAAGATCCAGGGCCAGTTCTTCCCCGTCACGAGCAGGTGGCCCGTCGCCGGGTCGTACGCGATGCCGTTGAGGACGTCAACCTCCGGGCGCGACCGCTCGGTCGGCGTCAGCAATCCCGAGAAGTCGATCCACGCGGTCACCTCCCCCGTCGCGGGGTCGATGCGGGCCACGCGATCGGTGGGCCAGACGTTGGCGTAGACCACGCCGTCCACGTACTCCAGCTCGTTGAGCTGACCGACGGGCTGGCCGCGGTCGTGCACCCGCAGCCGGCCCTGCTCCTCGAACGTCTCGGGATCCCAGAACCGCAGCGTGTCGGTGCCGTCGCTCATGATGATGCGCCGGCCGTCGAACGTCAGGCCCCAGCCCTCGCCTGGATACGTAAACGTCTGCTGACGCTCGAACGTCGCCCGGTCGTAGACGAAGCCGGTGCCGCTCTTCCACGTGAGCTGCACGATCCGGTCGCCGATCACGACGATGCCCTCGCCGAAGTAATGGGGCGCGAGATCCACCTTCTGCCGTACCTCGCCGGTCTTGAGCGCCACGCGGCGCAGCGACGACTGGCCCCATTGCCCCGTGCCTTCGTAGATCTCGCCGTCGACGAGCTGGAGGCCCTGCGTGAACGCCGCGCGGTCGTGCGGGAACGTGCGCACGATGCGGTAGCCGAGCACCGGCGGCCCCGCGGGCTGCCGCGCCGGCGCGGCCTCGGCGCGCGCCGCTGTAGCCGCGCCGCCCGCGGGCGCCGGGCCCGCGCCACACGCCACGAGCAGCGCCAGGCAGGCGAGGGCGGCGGCCCATGGCGCGCGAACGGAAGGACGCATCATGCCTGCCAGTAATAGCACGGCCCGCTCACCGGCCCGCGGCGGCATCGGCGGCATCGGCGGGCTGCCACGAGGCGAACTCGCCGTCCACGTGCACGACGTCGATGCCGTGACGCGCGAGCAGGGCTGCGGCGGCCGCGGCACGCACGCCCGAGGCGCAGTGCACCAGCACCTGGCCGTCCGGGTGAAAGCTGCCGTCGGCGAGGTGCGCGAGCAGCCGCGTGTGCGCGATGTTCACCGCGCCGGGCACGTGCCGGACGGCGTACTCGGCCGCGCCGCGCACGTCGAGCACCAGCGCCTGGCCGGCCTGGCGCCGCCGTTCGAACTCGCCAATGTCGATCGAGGGGAGCGAGCGAAGTGCAACCCCGGAGGCCGGCAGCGCGTCGAGCACGTCGCGCGGTGCCCAGCCGGCGATGTGGTCGTAGCCGATGCGCACGAGCGCCCGGACCGCTTCGTCGAGCCTGGCCTCGTCGACGATCAGCACCATCGGCCGATCGGCCTCCACCATCGAGCCCACGATCGTCGGGAAGGCGCGGGTGAGCGGCGCGTGGAAGCTGCCGGGACAGTGTGCACGCAGGAAGGCGTGCCTGTCGTCACGCGTGTCGACGACCTGCACGTCCGAGGCGCGGCGAGCCAGCGCGTCCGCGTCGAGCCGAGGCGGCTCCGGCAGCCGCCCGAGCAGGGGCGGCCCCTGCCTGTTCAGCTGCTTCATCCTCGCGAAGTACAGGGGCGGCTCGGGCTGGTCACGCAGGATGAACGACACGAAGGCCTCGAGGCCCTCGTCGGCCTTGCGCAGCGCGGGGGACGTCCGCCGCTCGTAGCCGAACGTCGAGACGGGCACTGCGCCGAGCGCCTTTCCGCAGGCGCTGCCGGCCCCGTGGCCCGGCCAGACCTGGACGAAGTCGTCCACGGGCGCAAGCGTCTGCACGGAGCGATGCAGCGTCTGCGCTGCCGACGCCATCGCGCCGCGCACCCCGACGGCCGACTCGAGCAGGTCGGGACGCCCGAGGTCGCCGACGAAGACGAAGTCACCCGTGGCGATGCCCATGGGCACCGTCGCGCCGCTCCCTTCGTCTGTCACGACGAAGGCGATGTGCTCGGGGGTATGGCCTGGGGTGTGCCAGGCGCGGATGGTGATGCGGCCGACAGTGAACGTGTCGCCGTCACGGAGCAGCGTCGCCGCGACGCCGTCCTCGTCCGGCCAGGTGTAGCGCCAGTCGTCGCCGCCCTCGCCCGAGAGGTACACACGCAGGCCGGGCAGCCGCGCCGCCAGCTCGCGCGCGCCCGACAGGAAGTCGGCGTGGATGTGGGTCTCGGCAACGGCGACCACATGGAGCCCCTCCGCCGCAGCCGCCTCGAGGTAGCGGTCCACGTCACGTTCCGGATCGACGACGAGCGCTTCGCCGGTGCGCTGGCAGCCGATCAGGTAGGCGTTCTGCGCGAGCTTGTCGTCGACGATCTGGCGGATCAGCATCGGACCTCCAGCAGGGACAGGGCGGCCTCGGCCGTGCCGCACCGGCTGAAGTGTACCGCGCGAAGCGCCGCGGGCGCTCAGGGTCGCCGCTGCCCGTCCGGCGCCAGGGTGCCGGCCGGTGCGACCTCTTCGGCCACCATCCCGCCCGCCTCGCCGATCTGGCGCGGGCTGGCCGCTGCCACCCCCAGGAACTCCGCGAGCTCCTGCTTGTAGCCGGAGGCGCCCCACACCTTCACGTACACGCGCTCGAGCTGCTCGCGGGTGACGTGGCGCATTGCCACGCGGTTGGCGAGCTGCTCGGTCTGAAGGTACGGGTGGTGCGTGAAGATCCAGACGTGGCCGAGCTCGTGCGCCACCATCGCCTCCAGCTCGTCGTCGGCCAGCTGCTCGAGAAAGTCCTCCTGCACCGAGAGCAGGAACACGCCGGCGCGACCTTCGACGGGCTGCACGGACGCCACGCGCGGGTTCTCCTCGACGAGCTGCACCAGCACCGGCGCCTCGATCTCGAGCGCCGTCCGCACCGCGTCGACCACGCGCTGCACGCGCTTCATGCGGGCATCGCCGTGCGGCGGCCCGGCCGCCGCCCAGCGGGCGGTGACCAGCAGGAGGGCTGCCCCGCCGACGAGCCAGCGGGCGCGCGGGCGCAGCCGCCACGCGTGTTGTGAAGCGTGGGTGTCACGTTTGCCAACACGCACGTAAGGGTTGCTGATCCGTTGATGGAGCCTCCTCCACCGGGTCGGCGTGTTCATTCGGCGGAACCTGCGTCTTTCATGCACTTTCCACGGTTGAGCGCAACGTGGCGCGCCACTTGCTCTCTCAGATGGCATCACGACGGGCCGCCGCGGCCATCGGCGCAACGCGGCAGACCTGGTTACTCGGTGCGTCGTTCACATAGAGGAGATCGACCATGAAGCGCATCACCACGACGTTTGCGACGTTTGCCCTGACGGCGGCCATTGCCACGACCCCGTCCGCCTTTGCCGTCCAGGATCCGGCGCCGCGCCCGATGCCTGACGAGCGACCGGCCCCGACCGAGCAGTACCGCCAGGCCGCGACGGCAACCGGCGAGTTGACCGGCGTCGATCCCGACGAGATGACCATCACGCTCAAGGGACCCGACGGCAAGGCGTGGTCGTTCCGGTACAACGAGGACACCGAAGTGTCCGGCGCGCAGTCGGGCGTGGCCGGCCTCGCGACGCACACCGGCACCGTCGTGACGGTGCACTTCGAGAGCGTCGGCGGGGAGCGCCTGGCGACGATGATCGAGGTCGCCGAATAACTCCGGCCCTGAACCGTAGGTAACTGCTTACGGAAGGGAAGGGCGGACAGGGAACCCTGTCCGCCCATGGTACGGGTCCGTGTGGCGCGGAGACAAGCGCGGCCATGCGGTCCGTTCACCGGCACAGGCCGGACGACATGGAGGAAACCATGAAACGCTGTTACACCTTCGGAGCCACGTTCCTGCTGACGGGCCTGCTGGCCGCGGGTCCCGCTGCCTACGCCCAGGAGCCGCAGCGGCCGATGCCCATGCCCGAGACGGAAGAGCCGGCGCGGGCCGAGACGATCACGGGCGAGCTGCTCGAGATCGATCCGGACAGCATGACCCTCACCATCCGTACCGCGGACGAAACGGAGCTCAGGTTCTCCTACACGCCGCAGACGGTAGTCGTGGGCAGCCAGGAGGGCATCGCCGGCCTGGCGACCAGCGAGGGCACGCTCGTGACGGTGCACTACGAGGAGACGGGCGGGACGCGTACGGCGACGCGGATCGACGTCGACGAGCGGCGCTAGGCGACAGTCGCCTGGCGGCACTTCTGGCGGCCCGTTTCATACCTGGCCATCATCCGCCGCCAGTACCCGGGCGGGCCGGCTCCGTCGGCCCGCCCGTCGTGCGTCGACGTCCCGGCGCACGATTCTCACCCCCACCTCGCCCGCGTTCCGTCGCCAGGCCAGCAACGGCGTGGCATGATGCGTCGGACGCTGCTGATGGAACTCGGCCTCTTTTCCTTCGGTGAACTGACAGCTCCCGGTGGTGGAGCCCCTGCCGTGTCGGCGCGCCAGCGCCTCGACGACCTGCTCGAAGAGATCGAGCTGGCCGACCAGCTCGGCCTCGAATTCTTCGGCCTCGGCGAACACCATCGCCGCGACTACCTCGTCTCCGCGCCGGCCGTCGTCCTGGCCGCCGCCGCGGCACGCACCAGACGCATCCGCCTCACGAGCGCGGTGTCGGTGCTCTCGTCGGACGACCCGGTGCGCGTGTTCCAGGCCTTCGCGACGCTCGACCTGCTCTCGCACGGCCGCGCCGAGATCATGGCGGGCCGCGGCTCGTTCATCGAGTCGTTCCCGCTGTTCGGCTACGACCTGCGCGACTACGACGTCCTCTTCGCCGAGAAGCTGGACCTGCTGCTGCGCCTGCGGGAGGACGAGATCATCAGGTGGTCGGGACGCCACCGGCCGCCCATCGATGGCCGCGGGGTCTATCCGCGCCCGATCCAGCAGCCGCTGCCGGTGTGGATCGCCGTCGGCGGCACACCCGCCTCGGTCGTCCGCGCCGGCGCGCTCGGCCTGCCGCTGGCGGTGGCGATCATCGGCGGCATGCCCGAGCGCTTCGTGCCGCTCGTCGACCTGTACAGGCGGACGGCCGCGGAGGCCGGACACACGAACCCGGCCGCCACTGCCGTCGGCATCAGCGCCCACGGCTTCCTCGCCGACACATCGCAGGCAGCCGCCGACACCGCCTGGCCCGCGCACTTCGACACGATGGGCCGCATCGGCCGGGAGCGCGGGTGGCCGCCGCCCACACGCGAGCACTACGAGCGCGAGCGCGATCCGAGGGGGGCGCTGTTTGTCGGCAGCCCGCAGCAGGTCATCGACAAGCTGCTCTTCCTCCACGAGCTGTTCGGCTTCCAGCGTTTCCTGATGCAGATGACGGTCGGCACGCTGCCGCACGCCGAGGTGATGCGGTCGATCGAGCTCTTCGGCACCGTCGTCGCCCCCGCCGTCCGCAAGGCCACGAGGGCCGGAGCGTGCCAGGACTGACGCTCGGCTTCCTGTCGCACGTCCTCGCCGGGCTGTCGCCGTTCATCGTCGCCGGCGTCATCGCGAGGACAGGGCTGCTCCCCGGCACGGCGCTGGTCTACACCTGCGGCGCGCTGCTGCTCGCCGCGACGCTCCTCTCCCGCCGCATCGCGCTGCCGTTGCTTGCGGAAACGCGTGCCTTCGCGGCCCCGGCCAATCGATGGCTCGTGCTCGGCAGCCTGGCGGGCTTCCTGGCTGCCGGCGTCAGCTACTACCACGGCCTCGTCGAGAGCGCGCGCGTGGCCGAGTATGTCTTCCTCACGCGCCTCGACTGGCTCGTGCAGGCTCCCGTAGCGCTCCTCGTCCTCGGCGAGCCGTGGACGCGCCGCGCACTCGCCGGCGCGGCCCTCGCGCTTGGCGGCGGCCTCATCCTGACCTGGACGGGCGCCATCGGAGCCGACGGCCTGCTCCTGGCGGCGGCCTACATCGTCGCGTCCCTCGTGGCGTACCTGTGCGCGACGCCCCTCACGCGGGCACGCGGGGTCCGTGGAGCGCTGGCGCTCACCTACTGGCGGCACCTGACCAACACCGCCGGCTTCGTCGTGCTGGCCGCCGGCGCGGGCACGCTCGGCGCACGCGGCATCAACGCGATCCCGGCGCCGGGGACGCTGGCCCTCGCAGCACTGAGCGGCCTGGTCCTGATCGGGCTGTTCCTGTCGCGCTTTGCGGCGCTCACGCGCGTGCCGCTGTGGGTGCTGTCGGCGCAGGCACCCGTGCAGGCGCTCGTCGCTGTCGGCGCCTCGCTGGCGACGGAGGGACGCCTGCCGGCGCCGAGCGCCCTCGCGATTGCGCTGATCGTCTCGGGCGAGTGGCTGGTGACCGCGCAGCCACCGCAGACCCGGCCTTGAGCCTACCAGCGGGCCGGCCAGTCGTCGGACGGGCTGCGGGCCTGGCGCAGGTACGCATCCAGGCGTCGCGTCACCTCGGGCTGGACCGCCGAGACGTCGCGACGCTCGCCGGGGTCGCGGTGCAGGTCATACACCTGGAGCGCGGCGTCGGGCGCGCCGCTGCGGTGGCCCTTCCAGCGTCCGCCGAGCAGCGCCGCCTGCCGGAAGCCGCCTTCGTGGAACTCCCAGTACAGCAGCTCGTGCGAGCGCTGCCGGCCGATGTCGCCCCGGAGCGCCGGCAGGAAGCTGATCGAGTCGAGGCCGTCGGGCATGCGTGCGCCGCTCAGCTCCGCTGCCGTCGCGAACAGGTCACCGAAATAGCCCACGTGCGGCGACTCGGTGCCGGCCGGCACCGTGCCCGGCCACCAGGCGATGGCGGGCACGCGGATGCCGCCCTCGGTGAGGCTGCGCTTGATCCCACGGAACGGCCCAGACGGCTCGAACCGCGACAGGTCGTGTCCCGATTCGTCGTGCGGACCGTTGTCGCTCGTGAAGATCACGAGCGTGTCATCGTCGAGGCCGAGCAGCCGGAGGTGGTCGAGCAGCCGGCCGACGGCTGCGTCGAGGCGCGTGACCATCGCCGCGTGGCCCTTGTCCTGATCGGGCCACGGCTCGTTGGCGTACGGCCCGAAATCCGGGACGTGCGCGCCGTTCTTCAGCGCGCGGTAGCGCTCGTTGTTGGCGTGCGGCGTAACGGGGCTCCAGTAGAGGAAGAACGGCCGGTCCTGGTGGTTCGAGACGAAGCGCAGCGCCTCGTTCGCGAACAGGTCGTCAGCGTAGAGCACGCCGTCGTCGGCATAGCCGGCCCCGTCGTCGCCGACGGGCGTGACGTCGTTGGGGAGCGACAGCCGCGTCTCGTTGCGCCAGAGGAAGCTCGGGAAATGGTTGTGCGCGTGCCGCTGGTTCAGGTAGCCGAAGAAGTAGTCGAACCCGTGCCTGCGCGGCAGGCCCGTCTCGGCGGCGCCCACGTCGCCGAGCCCCCACTTGCCGACGAGTGCCGTGGCGTAGCCCGCCTGCCGGAGCATCGTCGCGACGGTGACGTCGCCCGGACGCAGGGCCTGCGCCTGCGGGTTGCCGGGCCCGGCGTTGCCGCGCACGCGCGTGCGGCCGTGATGCATGCCTGTCATCAGCACCGAGCGTGACGGCGCGCAGACGGTGGCGCCGGCGTAGAACTGCGTGAAGCGCATGCCCTCGCGGGCCATGCGGTCGAGCCGCGGCGTGCGGATGACTCGCTGCCCGTACACGCCGACCTCGCCGTAGCCGAGGTCGTCGGCCATCACCCAGACCAGGTTCGGGCGACGCTGGGCCGAGCCCGCCGCGACGAGGCAGGCCGTCGCCAGCGCGCAGACGAACAGTCGGAGGCGCATGCGCAAGTCTAGCGCGCAGGTGGATGAGCGCGTCGCGCTGCCCACAGTGGGGCATCCGGTGTCGATGCTGTCCGGCCCGATGTCGTGTGCACCGCGTCACCGCCCGCGCGACACCGCGGCGACGGTGGCCCGTGTTGTGCACGTCCCGGGCCCATGAGCATCCCACGTCTCCCCTACCGATCCCGCGTCCTGATGCCCGCCCTGTGTCTCTCCGCCAGCCTCGCCTGGGGATGCGGCGGCGACAGGTCCGACGTCACCGAGATCCCGGCCGAGGAGGTGCCGCCGGCGGCGGCCGCACCCGCCGCGCAGGAAACCACGATCGTCGGCTGCCTGCGGGCCGGCGAGGCGCCCGGCACCTTCGTCCTCGCATCGCTCCCGGAGGCGATGGGCGCGGCGGCCGACCGGACCACGAGGGGCCAGGTGGCCACCTACACGTACATGGTCGTTGGCGAAGGGCTCGCGCAGCACGTGGGCCAGCAGGTGAGCGTGCGGGGCACGATCGACAAGGCCACCGACGTCGAGGTGGCCGAGCGGTCCGCGTCGGAAGGGCCGCCCACCCGCGTCCAGGACGATGAGGTCACGCCGACGGTGGAGGTGGAGGAAGACGCGCTGATCGACATCCGCCGGATGCGGGCGTCCGCTGTCGAGCCGACGGGCGAGCGCTGCGACCTCGACGGCTGACGCGCGCGCTACGAGGAGGCGCGGCTGGACGGCGGGCTGTCCGGCGGCGGAGGGGGGCGCCTGGCCGCGTCCGGATCGGCCAGGAGGCGCTCCACTTCCGTCGTGTCGACGGGCTTGGTCATGTGGACGTCGAAGCCTGCCGCCCGCGCCCGCGCGACGTGCTCGGGCGCGCCCCAGCCGGTGAGGGCCACCAGCAGGCTGCGCTGCGTCGGCTCGAGCCGGCGCAGCTGCTGCGCCACCTCGTAGCCGCTCATCACCGGCAGGCCGATGTCGAGGAAGACGACGTCCGGCACGAACTCGGTGGCCAGTGCCAGCGCGTCCGGACCCGAGAAGGCCGTCCGGACATCGTGGCCGTGCATGCCGATGAGCATGCCCAGCATCTCGGCGCTGTCGCGGTTGTCGTCGACCACAAGCACCTTCAACCCCTGCGTTGACCCCGACGTCACGACTTCCTCCTCAGGCGCGGGCTCCGGCCGCGCGACGAGCACGGGCAGGCGCACCTCGAACGTGCTGCCGCGCCCCGGCCCCTGGCTGCGTACCGAGACGGTGCCGCCGTGCATCTCGGTCAGCTGCCTGACCAGCGTCAACCCGATGCCGAGGCCGCCGTCCGAGCGTGGGGAGGACCCGCGAATCTGTCCGAACATCTCGAAGATGACCGGCAGCTGCTCGTCCGACAGGCCGATGCCCGTGTCGGTGACGGCTATCACCACGTCACCGTCCTCGAGCGTGGCCGTCAGCCCGATGTCACCGCCGTCGGCCGTGTACTTGGCGGCGTTGGTCAGCAGGTTCGAGATCACCTGCGACAGCCGCGTGGGATCGCCGTAGAGCGGCACGGGGGCATCCGGCAGCGTCACCGTCAGCGTATGCCGCGCGGCGTCGATGGCCGGACGGCTCACGTCCACGGCATCCCGGACCACGGTGTCGAGCATCACGCGGCACTTCTTCAGCTCCAGCTTCCCGCGGCTGAGGCGCGAGACGTCGAGCAGGTCGTCCACGAGGCGGACCATGTGGCCCATCTGGCGCGTCATCACCGTGCGCACGCGCGCGCCCTCGGGTGACCGGGGGTCGATGCGGCCGAGCACCTCGAGCCCGGTCCTGATGGGCGCGAGGGGATTGCGCAGCTCGTGGGCGAGCGTCGCGAGGAACTCGCTCTTGCGCTGATCCGACTCCTGGATGCTGCGGTAGAGGCGCGCGTTGTCGATGGCCACCGCCACGCGCCGTGCGAGGTCGCTGGCCACGCCCAGCTCGACGTGCGTGAAATTGCGCGCCGAATCGACGACGTAGAAGGCGATGACGCCGATCACCGCGCCCCGCACCACCAGCGGGACGGCCAGGTACGATCGGACGCCGAGGTCGCGGAGCCTGCGCAGCGGGACGCTCGCGTCCGCGTCGGCCTGGTCCAGCGCGGCGGCGACGTTGCCCACCACCTCGGCGTCGCCCGTCCGCTTCACGCGCTCGAGGCAATATTCGTCGGCATCCCGGGCGGCGGCGGTTCGCCCTGCCCTGTCGGCCCGGACGTCGATGCGCCGGTGCTCCGGACCGTCGGTCACGTCGATGACGCACCTGTCGGCGAACGACTCGACGGCGATGTGCGCGATGCGGTCGAGCGCGCGCTCCGAGTCGCCCAGATCGTGCAGGGTGGCGCTGGCGTCGGCGAGGAACCGCGCCCCGAGCCCGGCGCGATGCGACTCGGTGACGTCGCGCGACACGGCCAGCACGCGCTGCACCTCCGCCCCGCTGCCGAGCGGCGTCGCCACGACGTTCCACCACCGCGGCTCACCCGTCTGCGTCGGGCAGTAGCCCTCGAAGCGGGCGCTGCGCCCCTCGAGCACCTCGGCGAAGACCCTGGCGGCCGTCACCCGGTCCTCGCCGCTCCAGAACGTGCGCCAGTCCCGGCCGCGCACCGTCTCGAAGTCGTCGATGGCGAACTGCCGCATGCCGACGGCGTTCATCGACTGCACGCGCGCCTCGCGGTCGAGCACGGTGATGCAGTCGGGGCTGTGCTCGATCAGCTGCCGCATGAACGCTTCGCTCTCGCGCCGCAGCGCGTCGGCGCGGTTGCGTTCGGTGAGGTCCTGGATCGAGCCCACCATGCGGTAGGCGGTGCCGTCGGGATGGCGGAGCACGCGCCCCCGGTCGAGCACGGTGGCGTACTGCCCGTCGGCACGCCTGAACCGGTACTCGGTGCGCCAGGCGCTGTCGCCGCGCGTCAGGGCCGACTGGAGGTTCTCGTACGCCCGCTGGCGGTCGTCGGGATGGATGCAGTCGAGCCACCAGCGCATGTTGGTCACGCTGCCGATGTCGCGGTGGCCGAAGGCCGTGGCGAGGCCGTGGTTCCAGGTGATCGTGCCGGCCGCGAGATCCCAGTCCCAGATGGCGTCGTTGGCGGCGTCGCCGATGACGCGGTAGCGCTCCTCGCTCTCGCGCAGCGAGGCCTCGACGCGCGCCCGCTCGATATGGCTGGCCGACCGCTCGGTGACGGCCTTCACGAGCGTGACCTCCGCGGCGGTCCAGGCGCGCGGCCCGTCGGTGTGGACGATCACCAGGGCGTGCAGCTGCCCCCCCTTCATCAGCGGGCAGCAGATGATCGCGCCGACGCCAGCCGCGCGGAACGCCTCGCGCGCGACGTGGGTCGCGACCTCGGCCTCGACGTCGCACAGCACGAGGGCCCGGCCCGCGCGCAACTGCGAGGCCGCGTCGGGCCCGTAGGCGTCGAGGCGGTGCACGTCGCCCACCGACGACGGCCTCGTGGACCAGTCCTGCCGGATGACGAAGGTGCCGTCCGCGTCGAGGTCGGCGTAGGCACAGCGGGTCACGCCAAGGTACTCGCCGAGGCGCTGCGTCGTGATCGCGATCACGTCGGCGGCCGTCACCGCGGCCTGCGACGCCACCGACAGCGCGTCGAGGAAGCGCAGGCTCTCGGCCGCGGCGCGCTCGTTGGTGACGTCGATCGTCGTGCCGACGAACCTGGTGACGACGCCCTGGTCGTTCAGGACGGCGCGTCCTCGCGCGGCGATGTGACGTTCGACGCCGTCGTACCCGACCGTCCGGTAGGTGACGTCGTACGCCGGGCCGTCAGGCGCGAGCGCGGCCTTGACCGCGGCATCGACGCGTGCCCTGTCATCCGGGTGCAGCGTCTCCAGGAAGTCGTCGTACGTGTCGAGCCGCGCGTTCGGTGCAACGCCGAGATGCCGCCGGGTGGTGCCGTCGCAGTACAGGCTGCCCGACACGGGGTCCACGTCCCAGGTGCCGATGTCGGCCGCGGTGGTCGCCAGGCGCAGCCGCTCCTCGCTGACCGGCGCATCGTCGGTGGCACGCGGGGTCGCACGTGCGCGTACGCCCGGCGCAGGCAGCCCCGGCGCAGGCGCCGCCGGCGGCCTCGACGCTGCCCCACCCGGGGACGCCGGGCGGATGCCGGGTGCGGACGGGGGGACCGGTACACGTTGCACGATGTCGGGAAGCATACTCCGGCAGGCGCAGGTGCGGTATCGTGCGCGACGTATGCACAGCCAGAGACCAGCCCCGCGCCGGAGCGACCGGACGCGACGTCAGTTCCTCCAGGCGGCAGCGGCCACGGGTGTGGCCCCGCTGCTCTACGAGTCGCTGCAGGCGGGCGGCGCCGGGGCGGCCCAGGCGCCTGCCGCGCAGGGGCGCGCGTCCGACGTCGGGTCGCTGTGGCCGTTCATCGAGCGGCAGGCCCTCGCGAGCCCGTTTCCGCTCTCGTTCCTTCAGGATCGCTTCACGTCGCTCGAGGAGTGGCGCGCGGTCGCGAAGGGGAAGGTGCTCGAGCTGCTGCACTACGCGCCCGAGCCGTGCGACCCCGCGGCGGAGGTCGTCGAGCGGGTGGACTGCGGCGACTACGTGCGCGAACGTGTGTGGTTCAACACGGCACCGGACGTGCGCGTCCCCGCGTTCGTCCTCGTGCCGAAGGGCCTCGCCGGGAAGGCGCCGGCCATCGTCGCGCTGCACGACCACGGCGGGTTCTACCTGTGGGGCAAGGAGAAGATCGTCGCCATCGACGGCGAGCATCCGGTGCTGACCGACTACCGCGCCCGCTACTATGGCGGTCGCAGCATCGCCGAGGAACTGGTGCGCCAGGGCTACATCGTCGCGGTGATCGACATGTTCTACTGGGGCGAGCGCCGCATGCTGCTCGACGACGACCCGGCCGACTGGCGGGAGCGTCCGGCGACGCTGGCCGTCGAACGGGTCAACGCGTTCAACGCGCGCGCGGGCCAGGCGGAGCAGCTCGTCGGCCGCACGATCTTTGCCGCCGGCTTCACGTGGGCGGGCGTGCTGTGCTGGGACGACATCCGGACCGTCGACTACCTGTGCAGCCGTCCCGACGTCGACGCGACCCGGATTGGCTGCGTGGGGCTGTCGGTCGGCGGCCTGCGCACCGTGCATCTGACCGCGCTCGACGAGCGAATCAAGGCGGGGGTCGCGGTCTGCTGGATGACGTCGTTCCCGTCGCAGCTCCGGCGGCACATCCGGAACACGATCGGGCACACGAAGCTGGTGCCCGGGCTGTACAGGCACCTCGACTACCCGGACGTCGCGTCGCTCGCGGTGCCGCGACACCTGCTGGTGATCAGCGGCTCGAAGGACGGCCTGTTCGCGCGCGAGGGGATGGACGCGAGCTTCGAGACGCTGCGGCGGTGCTATGCGAAAGCTGGTGTCCCCGACCACTGCCGCACGCGCCTGTACGACAGCCCCCACCAGTTCAACGAGCAGATGCAGGCCGAGGCGTGGGCCTGGCTGCGCGCGCACGTGTGACGGGCGTGGGCTGGGGCGGGGCCGGGGTCAGGTCTCGAAACTGGGGGTCTGGGGTCAGGTCTCGATTTCGACGACTCGGGGGTCAGGTCTCGCGGCTGCGGATACGCAGCATCCGCGAGACCTGACCCCCCGATTCGGCAGATCGAGACCTGACCCCAGGGACGTCAGTTTCGAGACCTGACCCCGAACTGACCCAGCGCGCGGCGGACGCCATCCACGCCCACCGCCACCGCCGCCTGCATTCCCATCGCCGCCGCGGCCGCGACGTTCCCCGGCGCATCGTCCAGGAACAGCACCGCACCCGGCGCGACGCCGAGCCGGTCGAGCGCCGCCTGGTACATCTCGCGCGCCGGCTTCCGCCAGCCGACCTCGTGCGACGACAGCGCCACCTCGAAGGCCGATGCCAGCCCGCACTCGTCGACGAGCCGCGCCCAGTGCAGCGGGTTCGAGTTGCTGAGCGCCGCCAGCCGGTAGCGCGGACGCAGCTCCTCGAGCAGCTCGCGCGCGCCCGGCAGGAACCCGCGCGCCCACGCGCGGTACTCCGCGAGGAACGCCTCGCGCGGGATGCCAATCCCCCAGTCACGCATGAACGCGTCGGCAAACGCGTCCACGTCGAGCGTGCCGCTGCCGAACGCCAGCGAGTGCGGACACCGCTGCCAGCGCGCCTCGACCTCCGCGAGCGGCAGCGGCTCCGGCAGCAGGGCCGCCAGGCCCTCGGCGCCGCCAAAGTCCACCAGCACGCCGCCGAGGTCGAACAGCAGCACCTCGATGGCGCGGCTCATGCGCCCTCGCCCGCCGCCCCGGGCGCACACAGCGCCAGCAGCCGCTCGTGCACCTCCGTCGGCGCGATCGGGCCATCGCCCTCCCCTGTGCCGATGAGGACCGGCCAGTCGTCGGTGCTCGCGGGACAGACGCCGTGCGAGCCGCCCACGAGCGACGCGTCCAGCGGGATGACGTCCATGAGCATCCGGAACCCGAGCGTCTTCTGCGCCAGCCGCCACGCGACGCGCAGATTCGGCAGCCGCAGCGCCGGGTCGAGGAACAGCTCCGCCGGGTCGTAGCCGTACTTCCTGTGGATGTCGACGCATCGCGCGAAGTCGGGCGCGCGGGCATCGTCCTCCCAGTAGTAGTAGGTGAACCAGGCGTCTTCGTCGGAAAGCGCCACGAAGTCGCCGGCGCGCTCGTGGTCGAGCCCGATCTCGCGCTTGCCTGCCGCGTCGAGCACCGCCGCGACGCCGTCGACCTGCTCGATCGCCGATCGCACCTCGTGCGCAATCGACGCGTCGTTCACGTACACGTGCGCGACCTGGTGGTCGGCAATCGTGAACGCGCGGCTCGCGCCGCAGTCGAGCATCTCGCGCCCGAGCTCCTCCTTGATGGTGATCCACCCGCGCGCGCGGAACAGACGGTTCAGCGCGATCGGCCGTGTCACCTTCGTGATGCCGTACTCCGACAGGATCACCGGCCGGACGCCGCGCTCCCGATAGAACGCCAGCAGGCCGCCGACGACCTCGTCGATGGCGCGGTACTGGGCCGGCAGCCGCGGGTCGTCAGGGCCATACCGCTGGAGGTCGTAGTCGAGGTGCGGCAGGTACACCAGCGACAGGTCGGGCCGGTGGCGCGCCTCGATCCACTGGGCCGCGCGGGCGATCCAGGCGCTCGAGTCGATGCCGGCAAGCGGCCCCCAGAACGCCTGGAACGGAAACGCCCCGAGCTCGCGCTTGATCTCCTCGCGCAGCGGCATCGGGTAGGTATAGATGTCGAACACCTTGCGGCCGTCGGCGGGATACATCGGCCGCGGCGTGATCGACCAGTCCGCGCTGGAGTACATGTTGTACCACCAGAACAGCTTGGCGCAGGTGAAGCCCGGACGCCGCTCCCGTGCCCGCTCCCACAGCTTCGGCCCGCGCACGAGATGGTTCGACTGCTTCCAGAAGTGATGCTCGGCCAGCTCGCGGTTGAACCACCCGTTGCCGACGATGCCGTGGCCCGATGGCAGCATCCCTGTCAGGTAGGTCGCCTGCGCGCTGCACGTGAGCGCGGGCACGACGGGCCGCACGCGCGTGAGCCCGCCCTCGCGCGCGGCCGCCAGCAGGTGCGGCGTGTGCTCGCCGAGCACCCGCGGCGTGAGCCCGACGACGTCGATGACGGCCAGCCGTTCAGCCATGGGCGTACCGCGCGGCCAGCGTGTCGATGGCCGCGTCGACGTGCGCGGCGTCCATCTCGTGGACGTCCACCTGCTCGCCAATCGCGCGGATCATCGGGATCGTCAGCCGCCCGCCGAGATGCTCGCGGAACTCCTCGAGGCCGTCGAGCAGCGTACGCCGCCCGTCCGCGCCGCGCACCGCGAGCGCCGCGTGATACAGCTCGAATCCTATCGCCGCGAGCACGTCGAGCACGCGATCGGCCGTCCGCTCGTCGAGCAGCCCGACCCGCACCGCGTAGACGACGTCCAGCGCGACGCCGATGGCGACGGCCTCGCCATGCGTCACCGCGAACCCGGTCATCTGCTCGAGCTTGTGCGCGGCCCAGTGGCCGAAGTCCAGGGGACGCGCGCTTCCGCGCTCGAACGGGTCGCCGCCCGTGGCGATGTGCTCCAGATGGTGGCGTGCGCTCACGCGGACGACGGCCTCGAGCGCGTCGGGCTCGAACGCGGCAAGCGCGTCGACCCGCGACTCGATGGCCTCGAAGAACGCGGCGTCGCGGATGAGCGCCACCTTCACCGCCTCCACCAGCCCCGCCCGCCTGTCGCGCGGCGGCAGGCGGTGCAGGAACGACGCGTCGTTGACCACCGCGTGCGGCACGACGAACGTGCCGAGCCAGTTCTTCTTGCCGAACAGGTTGACGCCGTTCTTCACGCCGATGCCGCCATCGGCCTGGCTCAGGCTCGTCGTCGGCACGCGCACGAGGGGAATGCCGCGATGGGCCGTCGCCGCGGCAAAGCCCACCATGTCGAGCACGGCGCCCCCGCCAATCACCAGCACGTACGAGTGCCGGCACAGGTGCGCCGCGTCGATCGCCGCCCACACGCGCTCGAGCGCCGCCCTGTCGTTCTTCACGGGCTCGCCGCCCGGCACGGCCACCGGCTCGGCCGCGAGCCGGACGACGTCCTTCCACGCCGCGAACCACGCGCTGATGCGCGCGGCCATGTCGGGAAGGACGCCGGCCAGGCCCTGGTCCCAGCAGACCAGCACGCGCGGGACGATGCCGGCGTCGCGCGGCGTGAGGACGCGGGTCAGCGTGGCGTTGCCTGGCGCCAGGACGTCGCGCGTGAACAGCAGGCGCAGCGGCTGCTCGATCACGACGGGACGCGAGATCTCGTCGGACGCAGCGTCAAGACCGCCTGGGGACGGCCCGAGCGTGAGAGGGAGGGAAACGGACACGGCCACCAATCCTTCGCAGAAGCTTACGTGGACGCGGCGCGCCGCTGCGCCGCCTGGCCCAGCGGGACGGCGAGCGCGCTCGCCAGCGCCGGCGGCCACGCGCCGACGAGGGCCATCGCCGCGGCGTCGAGCCACGGCATCGAGCGCAGCAGGCGCCCGACCCACCGGCCGAGAACATCCGCCGGCGCGCCCGGCCAGTACTCGGCGCGCGCGACGACACTGACGGCGACGATGTAGAGCGACAGCGCGGCGACCCAGGCGAGGACCGGCGTCGTGAACACCTGACCGGGCAGCGAGGCCACCGTCAGCGCGAGGAACGCCCGGCAGGCCGCCATCAGCACCACCGCGCCTGCCCACCGCTTGTGCACCCAGTCGTAGGCCACGATGGCGGCAGCCATCGCGCCGGCCCACACGGGCGACGCGCCCAGGGCGGCGACCAACACGACGACGCCGGCGGCGAGCAGCAGCGCGCCACCCCACGCCGCGGCCGTCCGCGAGACGACGCCGGCCGGAATGGCGCGATCGGGCCGGTGCCGGCTGTCGAACGTCACGTCGAAGACGTCGTTGAGCGTGGCGCCCCCGGCGTAGGCGAGCGTCGCCGCCAGCGTCGCGGCGAGCCACGGTCCGGGCGCCGGCCACCATGCGGTCATCGACGACGACGGAGCGCCGGTGGCCTGCGCGAGCGGCCCCGAGAGCACGAGCGCCGCGAGCACGTTGCTCCACACCGACGGGAAGTTCCCGGCGCGCGCGAGGTCGAGCCACGCCCGGCCTCGCGACACCCGAGGCGGCAGGGGCAAGGCTGTCATGGCACCGCGGGTGCCGCCGCCTCCGCCACGCGCCGGGCGAGCGCCGGGTCGGCGAGGCCGCGGCGCGCCAGCGCGTCGAGCGTCCAGGCGTACTCGGCGACGAGCTGGTCCTCGATGCCGATGCGCAGCGCCGGCGGCAGCACTTCCCACGTGTAGGTCTCCATCTCGAGGTGCGCGCATGCCGACGGGGCGGCCGCCAGCCAGTCGAGCGCATCCTCGAGGTGGTCGCGCATGTCGAGGAACGGCGCGCCCGGCGAGGCGTGCAGCGGCACGTGGAAGTGCACGCGCCACTCCTCGTCGTCACCGATGGCCGCCGTGTCGGCCAGCGCGTCCGGCAGATCCACGTACCGACGGTAGACCTCCCCGGTATCGGGATGGCCCGCCACGACCTGGTGCAGGTACGTCGGCTCGACGAAGGCCTCGAGCGCCTGCCGCCCCGCGGCATCGGGCGTGACGCGCAGCGCCGAGCTCAGGTGCAGCTTGCTCAGGCGCACGCCGGCGGCCGCCAGCGCGCCGAGCGCGGCCTTCGCGTCCTCGAACTCCACAGCCAGATGGCAGCAGTCGTAGTTGACGCCGACGACACGCCGCCAGCGAGGGGCGTCGCGATCGGCCGCGTCCCAGGCATCGAAGAACGCCAGCGTCTCGGCCGACGTCTCGAGCACGCACAGCGGCTCGGGCTCGAGGCCAAGCGACAGGTCGCGGCCGGTCCGCTCGGCGAGCGCCTCGACGTGGCGCGCGCACGCCGCCAGGTTCGCGAACACGGCCGCGCGGTGGTCGGCATCGCGCTCGAAGCCCTTGAACGACACGGGCACCGTGCTGACGCTGCCGGGCACGTCCGGCGGCACGAGCTCGACGAGCAGGTCGAAGAGGCGCCGCGTGTACGCAAGGCGTTCGGCCGTCGCCCAGTCGGGCGCATAGACCTGCTCCTTCACGCGCGTGCCGTGAAAGCTGCCGTAGGGGAAGCCGTTGACGGTGAAGACGTAGCTGTCGTGCGCGTCGAGCCACTGCCTGAACGCGCGCAGCGTGTCCGGTGCCGACAGCTCGTGGGCCGCGCGGGCGCCGAGCCGCAGGCCGATGGCGTACGGCTCGTGCGGCGCCACGCGGCGGCGGACCGCGTCGGTGTGGCGCTCGAGCGTCGCGAAGGTCTCGGGCCAGCTGTCGCCGCGGTGGACGTTCGTGCAGTAGGCGAGGTGCAGACCGTGCGCGAGCTTCATGCGCCGTCCTGTGCCCCGACCCGGAACTTCGGACACTGCGACAGGAACGCGTGCGGGTTCCTGAAGAGCAGCCGGTCGACCTCGTCGGCGCTGTGCCCGCGGCGGCGCATCTCGAGCGCGGCGCGCGGCACGGCCAGCGGGTCGCTGACGCCCCAGTCGCACGCGCTGTTGAGCCAGAGCCGCTCGCCACCCGTGATCTCGACGATGTCCACGGCGCGCGCCGGCGACGTCTTCGAGTCGGGGTACAGCGTGATGCCCGCCCAGAACCCGGCGTCGAGCACCTGGCGCACCGTGTGCTCCTCGACGTGGTCGATGATCACCCGTCCCGGCTGCACGCCCGGATGCGCGCGCAGCACGTCGAGGATGAGCCGTGTCCCCTTCAGCTTGTCCTCGAGGTGAGGGGTATGGACGAGGATCAGCTGATCGTGCGCCACCGCCAGCTCGATGTGCTGTTCCAGCACGCGCATCTCGTTGCGCGTGTTCCTGTTGAGCCCGATCTCGCCGATGCCGAGCACGCCGGCGGCGTCGAGGAACTCGGGGATGATCGCCAGCACCTCGCGCGCCAGGCCGAGGTCCTCGGACTCCTTCGGGTTGAGGCACAGCCAGCAGTAGTGCGGCAGCAGGAACTTCGCCGCCCGCGCGGGCTCGTAGACGGTCAGCTGGCGGAAGTAGTCGCGGAAGCCCTCGACCGATCCCCTGTCGAAGCCGGCCCAGAACGCGGGCTCGCACACGGCCTGGCATCCCGCCGAGACCATGGCCTCGTAGTCGTCGGTCGTGCGGCTCACCATGTGGCCGTGCGGCTCGATGTAGCGCATGGCGTCAGCCGCGCCCCCGCCAGGCGCCGAGGGCCGCCTTGCCTGTCGACCGCTCGTCGGGCTCGGTGGTGGGGTCGCTGAGCGCCTCGAGCACGCGCCGGGTGCGCTCGGGGCGGCCGTCTGCCACGACGTGGACGGCCTGCCGGAGCGCCTCGCAGCGGAAGTCGTCGGCAACGCCGTACCGCTCCACCCGATCGAGGAACGCCGCCACCTCGAGCAGCTTCGCACGCGCCGGCACGAACCCGTCGTCGACGATCGCGCGTCCCGCGGCCGGCACCGGCGTCAGGTCCGCTGATGGGGTCTTCGTCTCGTCCATGGCCGGATTTCATTGTATGACGCGGCACCGCGGCCGCGCCCGCCGGGCCTGGCGCACGACGGCCGCGCCGGAGCCGGAACGTCGGCTATTTCAGGATCTGCCGCACCGGGTCGGGCAGCAGCCGCGTGGCGTACTTCCAGCAGGTGCCGCAGTCGGGGCAGTCGTAGGCGTGGATGGGTCGCTGCGGCATCGACGCCGCCTGCGTCCGGAACGCGCCGGAGCCCATCTCGGTGCCGACGTGGACCAGGGCGGCGCCGCACTCGGGGCAGTCCAGCGCGGGGACGGGGCCATCGGGCATCTGTCGAGGATATCCGAACGGAACGACCTCGCCAGAGAACTCGTTAGAATCCTCCCCGAAGGAGAGCGTCGACATGAGCGATTCCGCGGGTCCCCCTCGCGTGGGGCGACGAGCGTTCGTGCAGGCGGTGTCCGGGGCGGCGGCGTGGCCCATGGCACGACGCGCGGCGGCGCAGCCTGGCGGGGCCGGCCGTCCGGCGCGGCCGCGCATCCGGTTTGGCGTCATCGGCGTCAACCACGGCCACATCACGAGCATGTCCAACGCCGTCATCAACGGCGGCGGCGAGCTGGTCTGGCTCTACGCGCAGGAGCCCGACCTGGCGCAGGCGTTCCTCAAGCGCTTCCCGACGGCGAAGCTCGCCCGCAGCGAGGCCGAAGTCCTCGAGGACGATTCCATTCACGCCGTGCTCAGCGCGGCCATCCCCGACGAGCGCGCGCCGCTCGGCATTCGCGTGATGCAGGCCGGCAAGGACTACATCGTCGACAAGCCCGGGATCACGTCGCTCGAGCAGCTCGCCGAGGTGCGGCGTGTGCAGGCCGCCACACGCCGCATCTACTCGATCGTCTACAGCGAGCGGTTCGAGAACCGCGCGACCGTGAAGGCGAGCGAGCTCGTGCGGGCCGGCGCGATCGGCCGTGTGATCCAGACCGTGGGTCTCGGGCCGCACAGGATGAACGCGCCGTCGCGCCCGGCATGGTTCTTCGACAAGGCGCGCTTCGGCGGCATCCTGTGCGACATCGCGTCGCACCAGGCCGACCAGTTCCTGCATTTCACGGGCTCGACGACGGCCGAGGTGCTGAGCGCGCAGACGGGCAACGTGCACCACCCGCAGTACCCGGGCTTCGAGGACTTCGGCGACATGCACGTGCGCGGCAACCGCGGCACCGGCTACATCCGCGTGGACTGGTTCACGCCCGACGGGCTGCCGACGTGGGGCGACGGGCGTCTCACCATCCTCGGTACCGACGGCTTCATCGAGATTCGCAAGAACGTGGACCTCGCCGGCCGATCTGGCGGGAGCCACCTGTTCCTGTCGGACAGGAAGGACACGCGCTACATCGACACGCGCGACGTCGAGCTGCCCTACGGCCGGCAGATCGTCGACGACATCCTCGACAGGACCGAGACCGCGATGAGCCAGGCCCACTGCTTCCTGGCCACCGAGCTCGTGCTCAGGGCCCAGGCCCAGGCACGGCCGCTGACCCTTGCGTGAGGGCACCATGTCTCCTGGATTCCCGACGATCGTCCCCGCCAGCGTCCTCGGCGGCAACGCGCCCGGCAACCAGATCATCGTGGGCGCGATCGGCACGGGGCGCATCTCGCGCGTCCACGACATGCCGGGCATCTGGCGTCACGCGCACGCCCGCATCACCGCGGTGTGCGACCTCGACCGCCGGCGCGTGGAGGACGCGAGGGTCCTCGTCAACGACCACTACGCGAAGGAGACCGGGCGCGCCTACGACGGCGTGACGGGCTACACCGACTATCGCGAACTGCTCGCCGACCCCGACATCGATGCGGTCGTGATCAGCACGCCCGATCACTGGCATGCCCGCATCGCCATCGACGCGGCGCGCGCCGGCAAGGACATCTACCTCCAGAAGCCGGCCTCGCTGACCATCGCCGAGGGCCGGGCGCTGAGCGACGCGGTGCACCGGACGGGACGCATCTTCCAGATCGGCAGCCAGCAGCGCTCGTCGATCCAGTTCCGCGTCGCCGCCGAGCTCGTGCGCAACGGACGCATCGGCGAGCTGAAGACGGTCAAGGTCGGCCTGCCCGTCGACCCGTCAGGCCCGGACGCGCCCGAAATGCCCGTGCCGCCCCACTTCAACTACGACATGTGGCTGGGCTCGACGCCGTACGTCTATTACACGGAGATGCGCGTCCATCCCCAGGAGGGATACGACAGGCCCGGCTGGCTCCGCTGCGAGCAGTTCGGTGCCGGGATGATCACCGGCTGGGGCGCACACCATATCGACAGCGCGCACTGGGGCATGGACGCCGAATACACCGGGCCAATCGAGGTCTGGGGAACCGCCGAGTTCCCGACGAGAGGCCTGTGGGACGTTCACGGCCCGTTCCGCACCGAGGCGCGCTACGCAAGCGGCGTGCACATGATCGTCAGCAACGACTGTCCGAACGGCATCCGCTTCGAGGGCACCGAGGGCTGGATCTTCGTATCGCGCGGCAACGAGACCGTGACGTCGAGCGATCCGCAGTCGAAGCTCGAGGACACCGAGGCCCTGGCGGCGAGTGATCCGCGTATCCTCAAGTCCGAGATCGGGCCGGAGGGCGTGCACCTCTACAGGAGCAGCAACCACCACGGCAACTGGCTCGAGTGCATCAGGACGCGTCAGCAGCCCATCGCGCCCGTCGAGGTGGCGCATCGCTCCTGCTCGGCGTGCCTGCTGCATCACATCGCGATGAAGCTCCGTCGGCGCCTCACCTGGGATCCGTTCACGGAGCGGTTCCGCAACGACGACGAAGCGAACGCGATGCTCGCACGCCCGCAACGCTGGCCGTGGGGACTCGACTGACACCGGCAACACAGAGGGAGGTAATGTGACACTTGCCCAGTTCTTCGCCGATCAGCTCGGCCGCGAAGCGGCCATCTCGCACCGCGTGCTCGGCAACGTCCCTGAAGGGCGCCACGACTGGAAGCCGCACGACAAGTCGATGCAGCTCGGCTACCTCGCCACACTGGTGGCGACGATGCCGATGTGGATCGCGATGATCGTGCGCCAGGACTCGCTCGACCTCCAGCCGAAGGACGGCCCGTCGATTCGTCCCGAGCCGTGGTCGACGGGGGCCGACCTGCAGCGGCAGCACGAGGCGACCGTGGCCCAGGCCCGCGAGGCGCTCCAGGGGACGACCGACGAACATCTCGCCACGTCGTGGTCGCTGCTCGTCGCCGAGCAGCCGGTGCTGACGGCGCCGCGGCACGTGATGATTGCCGACACGTTCACCCACCTCGCCCACCATCGCGGGCAGCTGTCGGTGTACATGCGGCTGCTGGGTGCCGCCGTGCCCTCGATCTACGGGCCGTCGGCGGACGAACGATCGTTCGGGTGACGCCCGCCCCGGGGCCCGTCTCCCGGCTCGCCGGGCCCGTCAGGGCCCGGTGGCCGGCTCCATCCATGCGGGGTGGGTCCCCGCCCGCTGGTCACCGCCCAGCAACGCGCGCAGCGCATCGAGGTCCGGCGGCTTGACGACGTGATGGTCGAACCCGGCGGCGCGGCTCCGCCGGCGGTCGTGCTCCTGGCCCCAGCCGGTGAGCGCGATGAGCAGCAGGTCGGCGCACTGCGGCGAGGACCGGATCACCCGCGCCACCTCGAAGCCATCCATGCCGGGCATGCCGAGGTCGAGCAGCACGGCGTCGGGCGCCCACGTCCGGACCGCCTCGAGCGCCGCGGCGCCGCTGTGCGCGGTGCAGACCGACGCGCCGAGGGTCTCGAGCAGTTCCCGCAGCGTCTCGGCCGCGTCCCTGTTGTCGTCCACGACGAGGATGCGTCGCCGCGGGAACGCGGCGGGCAGGGCGCCCGCCGTGTCGCGATGCGCGGCGCCATCCACCACCGGCAGCTCCACGACGAACTCGCTGCCACGCCCGAGTCCCTCCGATCGCGCCTCGACGGTGCCGCCATGCATGGCCACCATGCTGCGGACGAGCGTGAGGCCGATGCCGAGGCCGCCTTGCGCGCGACGGCTCGATCGGTCCACCTGCGTGAACATGTCGAACACGGCGCGGAGCTGGTCGGGCGAGAGCCCGATGCCGTCGTCGCGGACGCCGACCTGCGCGCGGCCGTCCTGCACGCGGATCGTCACCGCCAGGTGCCCGCCGTCATCGGTGTACTTGGCCGCGTTGATGAGGAGATTGGCAAAGACCTGCGTCAGCCTGACGGCGTCGCCGCGCACGTACACCGCCCTCGGCGGCAGGTCCACGCGCAGCTCGTGGCGCGCCGCGTCGATGGCCGGCCGGCTCGTGTCGATCGCGGCCTGCACCACTGTCGAGAGCTCGATGACGTCCGAGCGGACCTGCACCTGCCCGCGCGTGATGCGCGAGACCTCGAGCAGGTCGTCCACGAGCCGCACCAGGTAGCCGACCTGCCTGTCCATCACCGCGCTCACGCGCCGGGCCAGCGGGTCGCGGAGGTCAGAGGCCTTCAGCAGGTGCAGCGCCGTCTGGAGCGGGGCGAGCGGATTGCGCAGCTCGTGGCCGAGTGTCGCGAGGAACTCATCCTTCCGCTGGTCGGCCAGGCGCAGCGACTCCTCGGCCAGCGCGCGCTCGGCGAGATGCCGCCGCAGCTGGTACTGCCGCTCGCGTGCCCGCAGCGCCGTGCGGATGGCGCTCAGTAGCGTCGCGACGCGTACCGGCCGCTCGAGCAGCGTCACGTTGCCGAACGTCGCCATCACTTCGCTGCTCTCGACGGAGTCTGCGCCGGGGCGCGTCAACACCAGGACGGGGATGTCCGACCAGGGCGGCTGCTCGGCCAGGAAGCGTCGCATCGCCTCGTTGTGGGCGGGCGATGACGCCTCCTCCGGCATCAGGAGGGCGCCGGCACCGGCCCGGGCCTCGCGGAGCAGGTCGGGGAACGTCCGGCAGACGGCGACGTCAACGCCCTCGGCGGCCAGCATCGCGCTCGTCATCGTGCCGTCGCGCGCCGTGGCCGCCAGGAAGACCACGCGGCCGTCGAGGCCTGAGGGGGCGGCTGCGTCCGGCACGGGTGGCGCCGCCTCGTTCCCGCTCATTGGCCCTCGTAGATCGGGACGCCCGTAAGCACGCCGCGGAAGTCCTCGAGTGTCGCGCCCACCTCGACGCGGCCGTCCTCGAAGCGAAGCTCCCTGAGGCTCCGCTCGTGCGGCCCGCCACGCTTCTTCATCACCGAGATGGCCTGGCGCACCGTACCGCGATGCTCGAAATAGCGCAGCAGGACCACGGCGTCGGCCAGGTAGCTGGCATCGACGGGCGAGACCATGCTGCTCCCGATGAGTCCCTGCTGTGCGCCGACCATGATGGTGGCCACGTTCATCTGCCCCAGGTACATCAGCAGCTCGTGGAGCAGGATCGTGAGGTGCCGTTCGCCAGGCATGGCGTTCAGGAAGCCGTTCAGGCTGTCGATGACGACGACCTTCGCGCCGCCGGCGTCGACGGCATGCCTGATGGCCTGCGAGAACTCGCCGGGCGACATCTCGGCCGGGTCCACGGCGTGCAGCGTCACGAGGCCGGCCTCGACGGCCCGCTCGATCGGGATGCCGAGCGAGGCGCAGCGCGTCACGAGCGTCGCCCGGCTCTCGTCGAACATGAAGACCTCGGCGCGCTGTCCCCGCGCGGCCGCCGCCACGGCGAACTGCACGGCGAGCGTGGACTTGCCGGTGCCGGCCGCGCCGAGCATCAGCGTGCTCGTGCCTTCCTCGATGCCGCCGCCCAGCATGGTGTCGAACTCGGCGAGCCCGCTCGAGAGCCGCGCGCGCGTCATGTCGTGCCGGTGCTCGGCAGCCACGAGCCGCGGAAACACGTCGAGGCCCCCGCGCCTGATCACGTAGTCGTGGTAGCCGCCCCGATAGCGCACGCCCCTGTACTTCACCACGCGCAGGCGCCGCCGCTCGTTGCCATACTCCGGGCTGAGCTGCTCGAGCATGATCACGCCGTGCGCGATGCTCTGCATCTGGAGGTCGTGCGCCGCGGTCGTGAGGTCGTCGAGCAGGATGACCGTCGTGTCGCGCGTCGCGAAGAACTGCTTCAGCGCGAGGATCTGCCGGCGGTAGCGCAGCGGGTTGCCCGCGAGCAGCCGGAGCTCCGACAGCGAGTCGAAGACGACGCGCGCGGGCCGCAGGCGATCGACATCGTCGAGGACGCGACGCGTGGTGGCGGCCAGCTCCACCTCGGACGGGTGGAACATGGTGTTCTGCTCGTCCGGGTCGAGGTCGTCGGCCCCGGACATCAGCTCATGGATCGCGAGGCCCTCGAGCGACCAGCCGTGCGAGTCGGCCACCGAACGCAACTCCTCCTCTGTCTCCGACAGCGTGACGTAGAGCACGGCCTCGCCCTGTCGCGCGCCCTCGAGCAGGAACTGCATGGCCAGTGTCGTCTTGCCCGACCCCGGGACGCCCTCGACCAGGTACAGACGCCGGCGCGTCAGGCCACCGGCCAGGACGTCGTCGAGGCCGGGGATGCCGGTGGCGGCCACCGCGCGCGCAGGGGGAGTCGTCGGGCTCGATGGCCGTGGCATGGGCATGTCCTGGCTCAAGCGATCATTGTGCCACCGTTGTAGGATCGGCCGCGTTGGCGCCACATCAGGTGGCGCGTTCCACGTCCGGAGTCGTCCATGCAGCCGAACGTCGCGGCCCTGCCGCTGCTGTCCTCGCTCGTCCTCGTCGCTGCCGTCGCGTCGACGGCGCCGACCTACGCCCAGCCGTCCCGCCCCGGGCAACCGCTCCTGCTGCGCGACTTCCAGCCGAAGTCGATGCTGCGGGTCCCGTCGCACGAGGTGCCGCGGGCGAAGTACCCCGTCGTCGACTTCCACAACCACGTGAGCAACATGCCCGTGGACGACCTGCTGGCGGTGATGGCGGCGTCCAACATCGAGACCGTCGTGAACTTCAGCGGCGGGTCGGGCAATCGCCTGCGCGCGCAGATCGAACGCTTCGCGCCGCACGGCGACAAGGTGCTGGTGTTTGCCAACGTGGACTTCCGCCGGATCGACGAGCCCGACTTCGGGGCCCGCGCGGCCGCCCAGCTCGAGGCCGACGTCAAGGCCGGGGCGCGTGGCCTCAAGGTGTTCAAGAGCCTGGGCCTGACCGTGAAGGACCAGTCGGGCCGCATCGTGCCGGTCGACGATCCCCGCCTCGACCCGATCTGGGCCAAGGCCGGCGAGCTCGGCATCCCCGTGGCCATCCACGTGGCCGACCCCGACGCGTTCTTCGTGCCGGTGGACCGCTTCAACGAACGCTGGGAGGAGCTCCAGGCACACCCGAACTGGAGCTTCGCCGGGCCGGAGTTCCCCTCGAAGGACGAGATCCTCGCGCAGCGCAATGCCATCGTCGAACGCCATCCGAAGACGACGTTCGTGGCGCTGCACGTCGCGAACAGGCCGGAGGACCTGGCCCAGGTGTCGGGCTGGCTCGACAAGTACCCGAACATGCACGTCGAGATCGGCGCCAGGCTCGCCGAGCTCGGCCGGCAGCCGTACACGGCCCGCGACTTCTTCCTGAAGTACGCCGACCGCATCATGTTCGGCATCGACAGCACGCCGCGCGTCAGCACCTACGAGCCGTATTTCCGGTTCCTCGAGACCCGCGACGAGTATTTCGACTACTTCACCTCGCCGACACAGGGCCGCTGGAAGATCTACGGCATCTTCCTGCCCGACGACGTGCTCGAGAAGGTGTATCGCACCAACGCCCGCCGCATCCTGCGGCTCGACTGACCGTCGGAGGCGCCGCGCCCGGACGCGCCCGTCGTGTCGTCGGCGTGTTGTCGGCGCGCGGGTCGGCGCCGCGGCCAGCGCGTACAATGGCTGAATGTCCCTCGATTCCGGGGCGCGTCCCGTCAGCGGGACGCCTGCCCCGCTGACGCCGCGGAGACGGCCGGCCGCCGACATGTCCGCGCGTGATGCGCGGGGCGCCATCGGCATGGCCCCCCGGAGGCACACGGCGGCGTCGCCCCAACGGCTGGGCGCGGCGATCCTCCAGCCGCGCCCGTGTCGTCGGGGTCGCTAGGCCGATGGGGGCACGCGACAGCGGCGAGGTCACGTCCACACGCGGACCCGCGCTCGTCGTGGGAGCCGGGATACCACCAGGCGGCATCGACGCCGTCCGCCAGATGCTCGCGGTGCCGCCCGACAGCGGCATCACCTTCCTGCTCGTCCAGCGGCCCGACATGGGCCCCGGCGCGATCGCGCTGTCCGATCTGGCAGGCGCGACGTCGCTGCCGGTGCTCGAGGCGCGGCACGGCGTCCGGCTTCGGCGCGGCGCCGTGTACGTTGCGCCCCCGGACGCGACCGTGGGCATCAGGGACGGCGCGAT
>CAYSHC010000003.1:132-34880 GCA_964430855.1 uncultured Vicinamibacteraceae bacterium | reverse complement strand
GGGCGTCTCGCCCGCGTTTTATAGACTTTGAGCCCCGCAGGGGCTGCCGCGGCGTCCGCTCGCCCATTTGTTCCGCAGCCTCGCCAGCGAGCTCGGCGCCTCGGCGGCGGGCATCGTGCTCTCGCCGCCCTGCGCCGACGACGGCAGCGACGGCCTGCGCGCGCTGCGCTGCGCCGGGGGGCTGACGATCGCGCAGCTGCCGTCGATGCCGCTGGACACTCCCGCGTTGCCGTCGACAGCCGCCGACCCGGGCCTCGAGGCCGACGTGGACCTGCTGCTGGACCCGGCGGCGATGCCCGACGCCCTCGTCAGGTTCTCGCGGCTCCCCGAGACCGCCCGCGTGCCGAACGTGGCCGGCCACGGCCCCGAGCCCGTCCCGGTCCGGTTGTCCGACGACGCGATAGGCGAGCTCGCCACGCTCCTCGAGCCGCACGGCTTCGACCTCGGCGTCTACAAGACGGGCACGGTGCAGCGGCGGGTGTTCCGGCGCATGGGCCTGACGGCGCACGACGCCGTGCACGACTATGTGACGTTCGTCCGTGACGACAGGCACGAGCGGCAGGCCCTGGCGCGCGACCTGCTCATCTCGGTCACCAGGTTCTTTCGCGATGCGGAGGCCTTCGACGTGCTGCGTCGCGAGGTGATCGAACCGCTGGTCGGCGCGGCGCGGCCCGGCGAAACGCTGCGTGCGTGGGTGGCCGGCTGCGCGACAGGCGAGGAGGCATACTCGCTGGCGATGGCGCTCTTCGAGGCGATCGCCGGCCGAGGGGTGCGCGTGGGCGTGCAGGTCTTCGCCACCGACGTCGACCAGGACGCGCTGGCCGTGGCCCGGGCCGGGCTCTATCCGCCGACGATCGCCGCGGACGTCCCCGCGGATCTCCTGAGCCGATACTTCACGCCCGCCGGCGGGCACGGCTTCCAGGTCGCGCCGCACCTGCGCGACGCGGTGTCGTTTGCCGCCCACGACGTCACGCGCGATCCGCCGTTCTCGCGTGTCCACGTGGTGAGCTGCCGCAACCTGCTGATCTACCTGCGCCCCGATGCGCAGGAGCACGTGCTGCGCGTGCTGCACTACGCGCTGCTGCCCGAGGGCACACTGCTTCTCGGCTCGTCCGAGTCGACGACGAGCACCCAGCACCATCTCTTCTCGACCGTCTCCAAGCGGTGGCGCCTCTACCGCAAGGTCGGCCGCGCCCTTCCACGGATGGTCCGCCGAGGCGCCATGCGACAGACTCAGCCCGTCGACCCTCCCTCACTCGACGACGACGCGACCGGAACGACGTGCGAGCCCGGGCAATCGACGGGCGATCTGGCGCGCCGTGTCGTCCTCCAGGCGCGGGTTCCGCCGACCGTCGTCGTGGGCGCCCAGGGCGCCGTGCTGTTCATGCATGGCGAGCTGCGTCCATACCTGCGGTTCCCCGACGGCGACCCGCATCTGGCGCTCTCCGCGCTCGTCGACCCCGACCTCGCCACGCGCGTGCGTGCCGCGCTCTACCGCTGCCGCCGCGATCGCCAGACGGTCGTCGCGTACTCGAGCCCCGCGCGTGGGCGGGCCCGACGCGTCAGGATCACCGCCACGCCCGCCTTCGAGCTGGGCGACGACGCGGTGATGGTCACCTTCGAGGACGTCGGCGAGACGGCCGACGACGTGCGCGCGGCGGACGCGGCCGAGCCCGCCACCGCGGATGCCGTCCTCGAGCAGCTCGAGCGCGAGTTGCTCGCCACGCGCGAGGACCTGCGCAACACGGTCGAGGAGCTCGAGGCGTCCAACGAGGAGCTCCGCTCGTCGCACGAGGAATCGACCTCGATGAACGAGGAGCTCCAGTCGGCCAACGAGGAGCTCGAGGCAACGGCCGAGGAGCTCACCACGCTCAACGCGCAGCTGCGCGAGAAGGTCGAGCAGCTCGAGCACGCCACCGACGACATCACGAACTTCTTCGAGAGCTCACGCGTGGCGACGCTGTTCCTCGACCGGCACCTCAGTATCAGGAGGCTCACGCCGGCAGCAGCCGAGCTCCTGCGCGTCGGCACGACGGACGTCGGAAGGTTCGTCGGCGATATCGCCCGCGAACTGCTCCAGGAAGGCCTCATCGCCGACGCCCGGGACGTGATGGCCGAGCGCGCGCCCGTCTCGCGCGAGCTTCGGACGCGCGAGATGCGCTGGCTGCTCCGCCGTGTCCTCCCCTACCGCAGCGAGCGGGGCGCCATCGAGGGCGTCGTCGTGACGTTCAACGACGTCACCGAGTTCAAGGTGACGGCCGCGCGGCTCGCGACGAGCGAGCAGCAGCAGGCGACCATCGCGCAGCTGGGCCTGCTCGCGCTCGAGGAGCCCGACCTCCAGGCGTTCTTCGACCGGACCGTGCAGAGCGTGCAGCAGACGCTGCGCGTGGACCTGTGCGACATCCTCGAGCTTCAGCCGTCCGGCGAGGTGCTCCTCATGCGGGCGGGCGCCGGCTGGCGCGAGGGACTCGTCGGGGACGCCACGGTGCCCGGCGGCAGCCGCTCCTACGCGGGCTTCGCGCTCGCCTCGGCCACCCCTGTCGTCGTCAGTGACCTGCGGTCGGACCGCCGGTTCAGTACGCCGCACCTGCTCGACGAGCACGGCGTCCGCAGCAGCGTGACGTGCAGCATCGAGCGCGGAGACCAGCCCTACGGTGTGCTGGGCGTGCACACGCGCTCGCCCCGGCGGTTCACCGACGAAGACGGCCACTTCCTCCAGGCCGTCGCCTCGGTCGTGGCAGGCGCCATCGCCAGGCACGCGACGCGCGTGCGCCTGGGCCTCGAGAGCACCGTCGCCACGGCGCTCAGCGACGCGACGTCGCTCGACGCCGTGATGGCCGACGTCAGCCGGGCAGCGGCCGTGCAGTTCGGCGACGGTGTGGGCGAGTACTGGCAGCCCGACGAGGACGGCACACCACGCCGGACGGCGCGCTACCCATCACCCATCGCTCCGGCTGCCGACGCCGCTCCCGGGGCGCCGCCCTCGCCTGCCGTCGCGGCCCTTGTCATGCGCGTGCTGGCGTCCGGCCGGGCCGAGTGGGTCACGTCCGTCCGCGAGCGCCGACCCACGCGCCTCGATACCGACGACGGGCCCACGGCACTGCGCTCGGCCGTGGCCATCCCCGTGGCCGTCGGCGCGAACCGCGTGGGCGTGCTCGTGCACCTCAGCCGGCAGCGCATCCACGCCGACCGCGTGCTGCTCCAGAGCCTCGAGACGATCGGCAGGACGCTCGGTGACTGCGGGGAGCGGCTCGACGCCGCGCGCCGCCTGAGCGCCACGGTGGACGGAGCCCCGGTCGGCATCGCCGACCGCGCGCTCGACGGTCGCTGGCTCCGCGTCAACGACAGGCTCTGCGACATCACCGGCTACACACGCGAGGAGCTCGTCGGCAGGCCCTTCCGCGCCTTCGTCCATCCCGACGACTACGAGCGTGAGCACACCCTCGCCGAGGAGCTGGCTGCCGGGGCGCGCAGCCGCTACGCGATCGAGAAGCGGTACGTGCGCAAGGACGGCCAGACGATCTGGGTCAACGTCAGCGCGTCGCTCGTGACGAGTCCCGCCGGCCGTCCCGAGTACACCGTCGTCGTCGTCGAGGACATCTCGGCCCGCAAGCGCGCCGAGCGGGACCTGCGTCTGTCGGAAAGCCGCTTCCGCGACGTGCTGCGCGGGTCGCCGGTGCCGATGCTGCTCCAGGACGAGCGCGGCCGCGTGCTGGCCGTCAGCGACTCGTGGGCGGCCTTCACGGGCTTCGCGCCCGACGACACGCCGACGTTCGACGACTGGGTGCGGGTGGCCTGCCTTGATGACCCTGTCGCCGTGCAGGCGCTGCACATGCGGGAGGACGCGCCGGGTCCGGCTGGCATCGAGTGCGATATCCGCACGAAGCACGGCGACGTGCGCACGGTGGAACTGAGCGTGATGCCGCTCGCGCCTGCCGCCGACGGCCTGGGCCTCCGCCTGGCCACCATCCTCGACCTGACGGCGCAACGCGCATACGAACGCGAGGTCGAGCACGCGAGCCAGCAGAAGGACGAGTTCATCGCGATGCTCAGCCACGAGCTGCGCAACCCGCTGGCGGCGATGCGCTCGGCGACGGAGGTCCTGAAGCGGGCCGGCCACGACACTGGCACGGTGCGCCACGCCCAGCAGGTGCTCGAGCGGCAGGGCACGCACATGGCCCGGCTCCTCGACGGCCTGCTCGACATCTCGCGCATCGTCCTCGGCCGGATCGACGTCGTCCATGAGCCGCTCGACCTGTGCGCGCTCGTCCAGGAGGCGGCAGGCGATGCGCGCAACCTGGCGGCGGACGCGGGCCTGACGCTGGAGGTCGCGTGCACCAGCGGACCGGTGTGGGTTCTCGGCGATGCCCTGCGGCTCACGCAGGCCATCGACAACCTGATCGGCAATGCCCGCAAGTTCACGCCGCCGCCGGGAACGATTCATGTGTCGCTGGAGGTCGAGGGCGGAGAGGCGGTGCTGCGGGTGCGCGACACCGGCATCGGCATCGAGCCATCGCTGCTGCCGCGGGTCTTCGAGGCGTTCCGTCAGGGAGCGCAGCGCATCGATCGCGCGCGCGGCGGCCTCGGCCTGGGCCTGGCGCTGGTGAAGCTGCTGGTCGAGCAGCAGGGCGGTGCCGTCTCGGCGGCCAGCGAGGGCGAGGGCCGCGGCGCCGAGTTCACGATACGGCTGCCGCTGGCGGAGGCACCGGCGCTGGGCGCGTCACCCGCGGCGACGCCCGCGCCCGCGCGACGCCGCGTGCTCGTCGTCGAAGACAGCGAGGACGGCGCGGAGATGATGCAGGTGCTGCTCGGGCAGATGGGCCACGACGTCCTGACGGCCACGCGGGGCGCCGACGCCATCGAGGCGGCCCGCACGACGCCGCTCGACGTCGTCCTGTGTGACCTCGGGCTGCCCGACGGCGTGACCGGGTACGACGTGGCACGCGCGCTGCGTGCCGACGCGGCGACGCGGGCGATCCCGCTGGTGGCGCTCACGGGGTACGGGCGACCGGAGGACCGCGAGCGGACCGCCGCGGCCGGCTTCGACGAACACCTCACCAAGCCGGTGTCGATCGACGACCTCGAGCGCGTGCTGCGGGACCTGCCCGCGCGTCAGGACGAGTAGCGATCGTTGCGCCAGGGGTGGGCCGTGTTCGAGTAGCCGCGCTCTTCCCAGAAGCCCGGGCGGTCCTCGGTGAGCACCTCGAGCCGCGAGATCCACTTGGCGCCCTTCCACGCGTAGAGCTGCGGCGTGACGACACGGCAGGGTCCCCCGTGCTCGAGGTCGAGCGGACGGCCGTCGAACGTGTGCGCAAGGAGCACGTCGGGCGAGAGGGCCTCTGCCATCGGCAGGTTGGTGGTGTAGCCGTCGTAGGCGTAGCACATCACGGCCACGGCAGACTCGAGCGGCTCGGCGGCGGCGAGCACGTCGCCGAGGCGGACGCCGCGCCACGGCATGTCGAAGCGCGACCACGTCGTCACGCAGTGGAAGTCGCTGGTGTCGTCGACGTGCTCGAAGTCGCGCATGAACGCCTCCCACGTCAGCACGAACGGACGCGCCACCGCGCCGTACACCCGGAGCCGCCACTTGTCCGTCGTCACGACGGGACGGCCCCCGAGGTCGAGCACGGGCCACTTCCGCGTCTCCACCTGACCGGGCGGAAGCCTGGGCATGCCATGCCGGTTCGGCGGGCCGCTTCCCATCGGCGTCGCGTCGGCCACCGATGGCCGCGCGGCCATCTCGCGCAGGAAGCGCTCACGGAGCTTCATGCGCGCGGCGACGACGCGCGCCTGCCTGTCGGTCATGCCGGCGCTCCGAAAGGACCACGGCGATGTCGGACGTTGCCCATGCCGGTACCGATCGTACCCCCGGCGGGGGCGGCGCGACGCCTTCGGCGGCCGCGGGCCCGTCGCGCTGGCTGCTGGCGCGGGCCTCAGGCGCCCCGGCGCGGCGCGATCGGCCACCGCGTCGTCCGGCCGTAGATGACCGTGGCGGCCATCAGGAGGAGCGCGAAGGTGATGCCCGCGGAGCTGTACTCCGCGCGCCAGATGTGCAGGATGGTCGCCGCGACCATCACGATGATGATGCCGCCGGCGGCCGCGGGCACGAGCGCCGGCAGGATGCGCGTGATGCCCGGCAGCGTGAGGCCGACCGCCGCGGCCACCTCGGCGACGCCGAGGAACACCTGGAACCAGCGCGGCAGCATCTCGTTCATGAGGACGGCGATGTCAGGCGGCGGTGCGAGAAACATGAGCCCGTGGGCGAAGAAGGCAGCCGCCAGCAACACCTGCAGGATCCACAGCACGACGTTCATGGAGACCTCCCCGGCACGCATCCGGCGTGCCTGCATCCGGTAATCGATCCAGGCGGCTGGCAATCGACACCGCGTGTTCGCCTTCGAGGACGGTCGGCCGGGGACGCTGTCCTCCGGCGAAGGCTGGACAGGTCGGATGGCGCGGGCTGCCCGCGTCCTTGCCGGCGATGACGTTCGGCATGCGGTTTGCTCGACCGTGGGGCAGGTCAATCGTGACCGCGGAAGGAAGGTCCCAGGTGAACCGCATCAGAACCGCAACCGTGGCAGCCCTCCTGGCAGCGTTCGTCGGCCTGCAGGCCGTGCCCGTGGGCGCTGCCGATGACGACCAGCGCCGGCACCGGCGCGACCGCTACGAGGACAAGCGGGACCGGCACGAGCGGCGCGCCAGGCGCCGGGACCACCGGGACTACAAGTGGGACCACTACCGCGCCCCGCGCAGCTACTGGGATCCGGCGCGCTACTACCGCCGCGACTACCGCTACCGTCCGCGCCGCCTCGGCCGGCACGACCGGATCTACCGCGGATCCGACAACCGCTACTACTGTCGCCGTGACGACGGCACCGCGGGCCTGATCGTGGGTGGCGTCGCGGGCGGCGTGCTCGGCAACATCATCGCGCCGGGCCAGTCGAAGACGATCGGGACGATCATCGGGGCCGGCGCGGGCGCCCTCATTGGCCGTGCCATCGACGAGGGCAACATCATCTGCGAGTAGCGGCACGTGCCCGGGACGGCGCCCGCCGTCCCGGCTACCGCCCCTTCGTCAGCGCGAGATACGCGTCGGCGTACCTGCGGCCCAGCTCCCGGGCCGACGCGGCGTCGAAGTGGACGCCGTCGCCCTTGTGCGTGAGCCCGTCGGCGCTTACGCACGCCGTGTGCGGCACGACATCGGGCAGCGCCCGGTGGGCTGCGTCGATCGCCTCGCGAGGCGCGTCCCACGGCTGGCCCTCGAAGCGGCCGAGCCTCCCGGCGATGAAGGGCAAGGTCGGCGTCCCCAGCGCCGACCGCCAGCGCGCGACGAGCGCGTGCAGCTTCCCCGCGTATTCCGCCGCCAGTTCGGCTTTGGCATCCGACTCACCCTGGTGCCACAGGATCCCTTGCAGGGTCCCCACCCGGGCCGCCTGCCGCGCGCGTCGCAGCGCGTCGTCCCACGGGTGGCTCTTCGTCGGCGGATAGTAGGCGCCTGGCTGCCACGCGTCGATGGGCGAGCCGCCCACGGCAGCCGGGATCAGGCCCACGGTGATGTCGGGGATCGCCTCCGCTATCGCGAGGCCGAACGCCCGCCCGGGCCCGACGCCCACGATGTCGGGCTTGTCGAAGTGCATCGGGTCGACGGCGGGCGCCCACGTCCCGTCGCGCGTCAGCATCAGCACCCGCGGGTGCGGCTCCCTGTCGGTCGGCGACACGTCGCCGCGTCCGGCCATGTTCGACTGGCCTGCCAGCAGGAACAGGTGGAAGCGCTCCCTGTCGGGCAGCACCGGCCCCTGGGCCTCCGCGGGCGCCGTCATCCACGCCGCGAGGACGAGGGCTACTACCAGCACGCATCGGCGGGCGGCACGCCAGCCGATGCGTCTCGGACGTCGGCGATTGGGCGGGGCGTTCATCAGGCCATTCGCTCCTCGTAGTACTCCCGCAGGAGGGCGTCCATCACGCGGGTCGTGCGCGCGCCGGTCTCGCCGGTGCTCGGGCACGTCCCGACGCCGTTGAGCGTGTCGACGATCGACTGGATCAGCGGCTGCTGGACGTGCGGAGGATGCGGCACGACAAGGGTCCTGGCCCCGTCCGCCCGTTCGATGGCGACAGGCGACTCGTCGAAGGTCGAGAACACGACGCGCCCCTCTGTCCCGACGATTGCCACCTCGTCGCGGTCGACATCGGCCGTGAAGCACCAGAGGCCTGTTCCCCGCACGCCCGACGCGAACGCCAGCGAGGCGACGACGATGTCCTCGGCCGCGTAGTCGCCGCCGAGGTTCGCCGCGTCACCGCGGACCGTCGTGATCGGTCCGAGCAGGAAGTCGAGCAGATCGAGCGTGTGGGAGGCGAGATCGACGAAGAGGCCGCCGCCCGCAACGGCCGGATCGACGCGCCACGGCAGCGGTTCGCCGGTCGCGAGCGGCCGCCGGTACAGCGTGACGGACACGGCACGCACGGCGCCGATGGCGCCCTGGTCGAACGCCGCCTTCACGCGCAGGAACCGCGGCAGGGCGCGGCGGTAGTAGGCGGTGAACAGCGGCACGCCGGCGGCCCGGCAGGCCTCGATCATCTCGTCGCACTCGGCGGCGTTCATCGCCATCGGCTTCTCGACGTACACCGGCTTGCCGTGACGCGCCGCCAGCAGGGTGTACGCGCAGTGCCGGTACGGGGGCGTGGCGACGTAGACGGCGTCCACCTCCGGGTCGGCGACCAGCGCCTCCGCGCTGTCGTACCAGCGCGGCACGTTGTGCCGTCTCGCGTAGTCGCGCGCGAGATCGCCGTTGCGCCGCATGACGGCGACGAGCGCCGAGTGCGCGGCCCTGGAGAAGGCCGGACCGCTCTTCACCTCGGTGACGTCACCGCAGCCGATGATGCCCCACCGGATCGTGCGCATCACCGTGACCTGTACGGCCCATGAACCGCCGTCACGCGCAGCGACTCGTCGGCATCGTCGAGCACGAACGCCCTGTACGTCTCGCCGCCGCGATCCACGCGGATGACGATATGGCCACGGCTGGCCCGCAGCTGGTCGAGCATCGTACCGATCACCGCGCGGTTGGCGGGCGACATGTTGGTGGCCAGGACGTCGCGGTCGCCGGGATACAGGCGACGCGACAGCATGCGGTCGAGCACGTCGTGCGCGGGGTGGTCCGACGACCACACCTGGAGGATCCAGACGCGCGGCTGGAGGGCGGCGACAAAGTACGCGTTGGTCGAGTCGCGGTTGCCGTGATGGTTCACCGCGGCGACGTCCACGGCGCCCACCGCCTGCGCGACGGGCGTCTCGATGTCCTGCCACGACGGATAGCCGGGGCGCACCATGCCGGGGATGTCGCCGCCCGTGTAGAAGTCGAACCTGCCGTAGCTCACGCGGATGCCGAGGCTCGACTGGTTTTCGGTCGGGTGGTCCACGGCTGGCAGCGCCTGCCAGTTCTCCGGGAAGCGGCTGCGCGTCGCGTGGCCCACGCCGGTCCACACCTCCCCGTTGACGGCGATGTTGCGCACCGTGAACTCGGGGTACTCCTGCGGAGCGCGGCGCAGCGTGATCTGGTCGTCGCGCCCGGCGACGAACCGCGCCATGCGGTCGGCGTTGGCGCGGACGAACGCCAGGTAGCGCTGGCTCGATTCGGAGCTCGCCGACGGTGGCGCGGGTGGCCCGTAGTCGGGCCAGCCACGGTCGAGCAGCGTGCCGATGGGCAGGTGGCGCGCCAGCTCGGGATACGCACCCATGTGGTCGTCGTGCAGGTGCGACACGAGCGCGTAGTCGAGCGCCGGCTCGCGGAAGTGCTCGACGACGCGCGTGATGTAACGGGCGATGCGCTCGCCGATGGGACGCGACGTGTCGTACACGGGCGGCACGCCGCGCGGCGTGCCGGGAATGGCGCCGCCGTCGCCCGCGTCGAACTGAAGGGTCGTCCCGTCGGGCAGGATCAGGAGGGCCGCGTCACCACGGGCCGTGTTGATGACGTGGATGTCGAGGTTCCCGGGCTGCCATGGCGGCAGGGGCGCCCCGGCCTCCTGTGCCATCGGGCCAGCGACGAGGCCGGCCAGGACGGCCGTGACGCTGGCGAAGAAGACAACGACGCGCCGGAAGAGGCCCCGGCGAAGACGACGAGCGGCGACAAGCTGGAACACGCCCAGATGGTAGACCCAAACGGCCGCGCTAACGATACGCGGGCGTGGCCTGGGCCGGATGGAAGTTGCCGGGCCCAAGTGACCGGCGCCCTGCCGTGTCGAGGCACGAACTTCGCTCTCGACGGAACGCCGAACGCGGCGCCACCTCGCGAAGGTCCGTGGCAGCACGTTTGCACGGAACACGGGCGTGCTTGCCTACTTCGACGTGTCGATCAGCTGGGGCGAACTGCTGAAGCGGACAGCCAGGGAGACCAGCGCCGACAACGGCCTCGGGCTGGCGGCGCAGCTTGCCTACTACTTCTTCCTGGCGCTGTTCCCGGCGCTGCTCTTCCTCATCGCCCTGACCAGCTTCGTCGCCGACCCCGCGCTCGTCGACCGGGTCGTCGACATGCTGAGCGGCACCGTGCCGCCCGACGTGGTCGAGATCATCAGGCAGCAGCTCACGCAGATTGCCGCGGGCGACAGCGGCGGCCTGCTGACCTTCGGCGCGGTGGCCGCGCTCTGGAGCAGCTCGGCGGCACTGGTCGCCGTGATCGACGCGCTCAACCGCGCCTACGACGTCGAAGACCAGCGGCCGTGGTGGAAGCAGCGGCTGACGGCCATCATGCTCACGCTCGGCCTCGCGCTGTTCGTCCTGGTGTCCATCGTGCTCGTCGTTGCCGGCCCGGAGCTGGCCGGCTTTGTCACCGACCGCCTGGGGTTGAGCGCGGCCGTGGCCTGGACCTGGAAGATCCTCCAGTGGCCCCTGGTCTTCGTGCTCATCGCCACGGCTGTCGGGCTCGTCTACTACTTCGCTCCCGACGTCGAGCAGGACTTCGTCTGGCTCACACCCGGCGCCGTGCTGGCGACCACGCTCTGGATTGTCGGGTCGCTGGGCTTCCGCGTGTACGTCGTCAACTTCGGCTCGTACAACGAGACGTACGGCACCATCGGCGGCATCATGGTGCTCCTGCTCTGGCTGTACCTGACCGGCCTTGCCATCATCGTCGGAGCCGAGATGAACGCCGAGATCGAGCACGCGTCACCGCACGGCAAGGACGAGGGGGAGCGCGTGCCTGGCGTGCGCAAGGTCATCGGCGCGCGCGCCGCGCGCGCACACGCCGAGCGTCAGCGTGAACGCGAACGCACGCCGCAGCGTGTCGAGCCCCTCGACGTGCCGGTCCCCGCCGCAACGGTCCACCGTCAATCCCGGGAGGAAAGACAGATGGCAGCACACGACTCGTCGATTGCCGACCTCGTCATGGACGCCGTGCGCAACGCGCAGGTTCTCGTCCGTACCGAGATCGCGCTGGCCAAGGCCGAGATCCGTGACGAGGGCCGGCGCTTGGGCGTCGGCGCGGGCCTGCTGGCGGGCGCCGCCGTGGCCGGCCTGCTCGCGCTGGCGTTCCTGCTCACCACCGTGGCGTGGGGGCTCTCCGAGGGCCTCGCCATGCCTGTCTGGGCCGGCTTCGCCGTCGTCACCGTGGTGATGCTGCTGGCCTCGCTCGTCCTGGGCCTGATGGGCCGCAGCAGGCTGGCCGTCGCACGACACATGCCGAAGACGCTGGACACGCTGAAGGAGAACGCCGAATGGATTCGAGCACGGACGTCCTAGTCGAACGCGTACGGGCGACGCGGCACGCCCTCGATACGGACATCGAACGGCTCCGCGCGCGGACGCAGGCGCTGGAGCCGCGCCGCGTCGCGTCGCGCTGGGGCACGACCGCCGCCCCCGTCGTTGCGGGCGCCGCGGCCCTGTGGATGTGGCGGCGGCGCCGGCGCGCCGTCGGCTCGCTCCAGGATCTCCTGGTGAGCACGCTGCAGGACCTCTACAAGGCCGAGATCCAGCTGGTGCCGGCGCTGCTGCGGATGCAGGCCGCCGCCGCGAATCGCGACCTGGCCGCGCTCTTCGAGCGGCACGCCGAGGAGACCCGCGGCCACGTCGATCGCCTGACGCGCGTCTTCCGGTCGGTAGGGGCCCGCCCTGCCCGCGGGACGTCGGACGCGATGACCGCGATCGACCAGGACGGGCGCCGCCTGATCAGGCGGAAGGCCGACGCCGACGTGCGCGACGCGTGGCTCGTCGCGACCGCCCAGCGCGCCGAGCACCTCGAGATCGCCAACTACGGCACCGCCCGCACGTTCGCCGCGACACTGGGCCACACCTACGCGGCGCAGCTGCTCCAGCAGACGCTCGAAGAGGAACGCGCGATGGACGCGCAGCTCACCCGCCTCGCCGAGCGCTTCGTCAACCCGCAGTCGATCCGGTCGTAGTCCCCGCGCTTTACGCGGCGCGTCCGCCTGGCCAATGATTGGGCAGGCGGGCACGCGCGTGCCCGCGGGAGGACGACCGATGGACGATCACGCGCCAGCCGGTGCCACGCTCACGCCGGAGCAGGTAGCGACCATCCGGCGCGAGCTGGAGATCGCCCTGGCGGAGATCGAGTCGCTGACGCAGCTCTGCTCGATCCGGGAGATCTCGAGCAGGGCCGAAGAGGCCATAGGGTCCGCGCTGTACATCCTCGACGCCGCACGGCCCGGTCCGCGGAGTTCACAGGATTCCCCGGCGGATCGGCGCTGACGCCGCCGCGATTGATGATGCACGTCTCAAGGTTCATGCAGGCGGTGCGCTGGAGCCGAGCGCGCCGTGAGTTCCTCCAGCGCGGCAGCTGGCTGTTCGGCGGCCTGCTGGCGGGCCGAGCCTCCGCACCTGCCGGCGCTGCCATGCTCACGCCGATGTCCGGTACCGACCTGCCGGCGGCCCTCGGACAATCCGTGAGTCCGGCAGCCATGACGAGCGTCTACGAGGCGTTGGGTGTCAGGCCGCTGATCAACGGGCGCGGGACGGTCACCGTCATCGGCGCCACGCGGACGCTGCCGGAAGTGAAGGCGGCCATGGAGGCGGCCGCGCGCGAGTTCGTCCAGCTCGACGAGCTCGCCGAGGGCGTCGGCCGGCGGCTTGCCGATCTCACCGGTGCCGAGTGGGGCGTCGTGACGTCGGGCGCGTCGGCCGCGCTGACGCTCGCCACGGCGGCAGCCATCGCCGGCGCCGACCCCGACAAGATGGTGCAACTGCCCGACCTTCGCGGCCTGAAGGACGAGGTCATCATGCCCGCGTACTCGCGGACCGCCTACGACCACGCGATCAGGGTCACGGGAGCGCGCATCGTCGAGGTGGAGGACCGCGACGCGCTCGCCGCTGCGCTCGGCCCGCGGACCGCCATGATCAGCGTCCTCGCCGGCGGCCGGTCGCAGAAGGGCCCGCTGTCGCTGAAGGAGATCGTCGAGCTGGCCCGGCCGCACGGCGTGCCGGTGCTTGTCGATGCCGCGGCCGACGAGCTGGTGGTGCCGAACCCGTACCTCGCCGACGGCGCCGACATGGTGGCCTACAGCGGCGGCAAGTGCCTGCGCGGGCCGCAGTGTGCCGGGCTGCTGCTCGGTCGGCGCGATCTCGTGACGGCCGCCTGGCTGAACAGCGCGCCGCACCATGGCCTCGGCCGCGGCTTCAAGGTCGGCCGCGAAGAGGTGATGGGCATGCTCGCGGCCGTCGAGGCCTGGTTCCGCACCCGCGACCACGCGGCGGAACAGCGGCTCTGGACGTCGTGGCTGGAGCACATCGCCGAGCGGCTCTCGTCGGTGCCCGGCGTGACGACGAGCATCCGCCAGCCGCAGGGACTGTCGAACCGCTCGCCGACGCTGCGCGTGGAGTGGGATCAGTCGGTCATTCCCCTCACGGGCGACCAGATGGTCACGCTCCTGTGGGAAGGGCAGCCGCGCATCGCCGTGAGCGGCGCCGGGTCGTTCCTGCCCTTCCCGCCCGACCCGTCACCGAACATCTCCATCACGGCGTATCAGATGGAAGCGGGCGAGGAGCGCATCATCGCCGAGCGCGTGCACGCGATCCTCTCGAACCCGCCGCGGCTGCCGGTGGCCGACGGCCCGCCCGCCGCCGACATCAGCGGGCAATGGGATGTGACGATGCGCTTCGTGAGCGGCGAGGGCACCTGCTCGTTCGCGCTCGAGCAGGACGGCTCGACGCTGAGGGGCACCCACTACGGCCGGTTCGCGACACGCGACATCGCCGGCACGCTGCACGGCAGCGACCTGCTGCTGCGCAGCTCGTACACCCAGAACGGGGTCCGCCTGAACTTCACGTTCACCGGCGTCGTGCGCGGCGACGCGATGGAAGGTGAGCTCGGCCTCGGCGAGTACGGCACGGCGCGCTGGAGCGCGGTCAGGCGGACGTACCTGCGGCCCGGCGCCGGACGCGTCGCGCGGTAGACGAGCCGCCGATGACTGACGAGGACGCCCTCGCCCGCTGCGACGCGCTCGCGCGGATCGCCGCCGACTGTCAGGAGTCGCCCGTCGGCGCCGTCCTGGTCAGAGACGACGTGATCATCGGCGAGGGGATCGAGGCGGCGAAGCGTCGGCAGGATGTGACATGTCACGCCGAGGTGGAGGCGATCAGGGCGGCCGTCGCGGCGCATGGTCGCGACCTCTCGGGGACGACGCTGTACACCACGCACGAGCCGTGCTTCCTGTGCAGCTACGTCATCCGCCACCATCGCATCGCGCGCGTCGTCATGCGGCGGGCCGTCCCGCACGTCGGTGGCGTCACGTCGAGCCACCCGATTCTCGTGGCGGCAGACATTCCGGGGTGGGGTCCGCCACCGGACGTGGAGTTTGTGCCGACGCCGCCGTAGCCCGGCACGGGCGGGTGGCAGGCGTCGCGGAAGGGGGAGGGCCGACGGTCCTCCGGGTGCATGCCATGTGCAAGACCATCAGCCAGAAGCTCAGGTTCAGGGCCGAGCCCGAAGAGGTCTACCGGTATCTCGTCACCGACGCCGACACCATCGGCGGGCGTTTCACGTTCGGGGCCGGGTCTGGCATCGTCGTGGACCTGGCGCCGGCCCGCCGCGTCGTGCGTGCGTGGCGCGAGGACGACTACCCTGAGGGCGTGTTCTCGATGGCGGCCGTCACGTTGCGGCCCGTCGAAACCGGCACGGAGCTGACGCTCACGCACCGTGGCGTGCCGAAGCAGCTCATTCCGCGGACCGAGGAACGCTGGCGGCGCGACTGCTGGGACCGGATCCGTGCGGAACTGGCCGGGCGCAACGGCGCGGCTACCCGTCGGTCAGCACCTCGTGCTTCCCGACGGCGCCCCGACGCCAGTACGCCGACGCCTTGAGCCACCGCGCGTCGAGGCGGTGCCCATCGATCAGCACGCGGCGCACCGCACGGGCCTGACCGGCTTCGCCCGCGACCCACGCGAACCCCTGGCCTGCGGGCAGCGCGAGCGCGCGGACGGCGTCCAGCAGGCCGTCCCCCCGGGCCGTCCTGTGGATCCAGCGGACGTCCGCGCCGTCGCGGCGCGGCAGCACCTGCTCGTCGTCCGGCCCGTCGACCTCGGCGACCACGATGACGGGACGGGCGGGCGGCAGCGTCTCGAGCGCGCGGGCGATGGCGGGAAGGGCGGTGTCGTCGCCAGTCAGCAGGTACCAGTCGAACGTGTCGGACAGCACGCTCGATCCGCGCGGCCCGGCGACGCCGAGCGCGGAACCGGCGACGGCACTCGCCGCCCAGCGGCTGGCGGGCCCCGTCCCGTGGACGCCCATGTCGAGGGTGAGCACGCCCTCGCGTGCGTCGCAGGCGCGCACGGTGAAGTCGCGGCCGGGCGGCGGCCCCGTGTGCCCGGGGAAGCTCAGGCTCCGCTCGCCGACCACCGGCTCCGGGAGCCGGCCGTCGGCGTCAGGAACGAACACCTTGACGTGGTCGTCGAAGGCCGCGCTCGCAAAGCCCTCGAGGTCGCTGCCGGCCAGCCGCACGCGCCGCATCCGGGGCGAGAGCGGCTCGACGTCCCTGACCCGCAGCCGCCTGTAGCGTAAGGGATGACTGACGCGTGTGATCTCGTGCACGTGGGTCGCCCTGCGCGGGCTACCAGGCGTAGCCCACGCTGACGATGGCGCTGACGCCGGGGCTCGTGTAGCGCTCGATGACGGGGTCGCCGGCGGGGCGCCCGCGCACGTTCTGCCACTCGTAGTACCTGGCGTTTGTGAGGTTCAGCACGCCGGCCCTGAGGGTCAGCCGCTGGCCGAACCTGCGCCACCCGGTGAGGTCCACGACGCCGTAGGCCGGGGGGACGAAAGCGTCCTCCGCGACACGCTTCTGCGACGACACCCCGCGGACCAGCGCCTCGCCGCCCCAGAGGTTCGACGGCGCCGTGTATTCGATCCCCAGGATGCCCTGGTCGGGCGCGATGCTGTCGAGCGGCACGTCGGTGTCGCCCGTGACGTCGTTGCCGCGGATGCGCGCGTAGGCGGCCCGCAGGCGCAGCGTGTCGGTCAGCTGGAGGTCGCCGCGCAGCTCGACGCCGCCGATGGTGACCTCGGCCACGTTCTGGTACTGGAACTCGAGCACGCGTGTCACCGGGTTGAAGCCGGTGGACACCTGCTGGATGAAGCCGTCGTAGCGGTTGACAAACCCCGTCACGCCGAGGCTCGCGCGCCGCGTCGAGGCACGGACGCCCAGCTCGAAGTTGTCGCTCGTCTCCTCGCGCAGGTTCGGGTTCGGCAGCGTCGCGTAGCCGGCCGCAAGGTTGGTGAAGCCGCTGTTGATCGAGCTGTAGGGCGGCGCCCTGAAGCCGCCGGCGTACTGCGCGTGCACCGACACGGCGCCGGTCACGCTGTACGACGCGCCGACGCGCGCCGACACGGCGTCGGCCCCGAAGTCCACGGGCACGGGACTCCCCGTACCGAGGAACACCTGGTCGTGCTCGTCGGGGTCCATCGAGAAGCGGTCGTAGCGGATGCCGGGGACCAGCGTCAGGCGCCCGGCCTGCCACTCGGCCTGGAGGTACGCCCCCGCCTCGTCGACCTTGCTGCTCGGGAAGTACTTGGACGGCAGGATCGTGTCGAGGTTCGGCAGCGCGGCGCCGCTCGCGGCGTCACGGTCGTGGCGGTCGCGCAGCATGTCGAACGCATCGCGACGGTACTGGCCGCCGAAGGTGAACAGGAGCGCCTGGCCGGTGCGGGGCACGAAGAGCTTCCGTCCCTGCACGGTGCCACCGAAGCTGTCCTGCTCGTAGGCCATCGTGCCGCGGCGCAGCACGGTGGAGGCGATGCCCAGCTGCGTCGACCTGCGTACCTCGTCGACGACCTGGTCGACGTCACTCTGCTGGTAGTACGCGCTCCAGGCCCACTGCTGCAACCCGCCGGCGTTGTCGAGCCGGTGGTCCACCGAGAAGCGGCCGCGCCGCAGCGTGTCGAGCGACGTGATGTCGGTGATGTCGGTAGGAATCGGCGAGCCGACGACAGGACCGCGCGACGAGTAGGCATTGGTGTCGACCTCGGTCTCGGTCCACTCGACCGTGCCGCGCAGGACGTTGCCGGGCGCGAACGTCGCAACGACCTTGCCGAGCGCCTGTCCGCCGCGGCGGTCCTGCGGGTTCGGCGCGGTGCGCGTCGCGTCGGTGGTCGCGCGCGAGCCACGGTTGCGGAACTCGTTGCCGGCCGAGAAGCTCGAGAAGAGCGACGCCTGAAGCCCGGGGCGACCGCCGGCGATGACGGCATTGGCGCTTGCGTCGCGGGCGCGCCCGTCGTAGACCAGCTTGCCGCCGAGGTGGAACGCCTGCGAGCGGAGGTAGTCGGCCGGGTCCTTCGTGAACAGCGACACGACGCCGCCGAGCGCGTCGCTGCCGTAGAGCGCCGAGCCCGCGCTGCGCACCACTTCCGCGCTCTTGAGCGTGTCGATGTCGAGACCCACCTGGTGCATGTTGAACGGCCCGAAGTCGAACTGCTCGGACGTCTGCACGCCGTCGACCACTGTCATCACCCGGTTGCCGCCGATGCCGCGGATGTTGAAGCCGTTCAGGCCGACGCGCGTGAGGTTCGACTCGACGTAGACACCGGGCTCGAACTTCACGAGGTCGGCGGCGTTCTGAAGCAGCCGCCTGTCGATGGTGGCGGCGTCGATTACCGAGACGGTCGCGGGTGTGTCCTTGACGGTCTGCGGGTTGAGCGTGGCGCTGACCGTGACGTTGTCGAGAAATCGCTGTGGAGGAGGCGGTGGGTCGGCGGGAGCGGATGCGGGCGCATCCTCCGGGCCGGGTTGCGTCGCCGGCGTGGCGTCGTCGGCCGGCGGCTGGGCCGCGAGGGCCGGCGACGCGGCGATGAGCAACACGACCACCGCCCGCAGCAGGCGTCGCTTCAAGGGGGTGTACATGGCAGGAGCCTCGGGTGGCCGGCCCTCTCGATTTCTGCAGACTGACCGGGCCAAATTATGAGAACGTGTCGCAAGTGCGACGGAGCGGAGTCTATATCCGACCGCTGCGGTCGTCAATAGAAAAGAATGCCGACCTCAGCGGTCGCCTTAATGCTATAGTGCTCACCTGTAGGAGGTTACGCAGTGCCTCTTCAGGCGGGCGGCCTCTGGATCGGTGTCTATTGATGGGATTTCCTCGCCTGTGGCGGCCGTCGCCGCCCCCCGGCCGCCCTCGGTCGTCGTGAGCGTCACCGACACGCCCGCAGGTCCGGCGGTCCGCCACGCGGCCGCCGTGGACGCCTATCACGCCATCGTCAGGCGCCGCCTCGGGCTGCTCGCGGCGCTCTCGCTGGCCGTCGTGTGCGCGCTCGTCCTCGACGTGGCCACCGGTCCGTCCAACCTGCCGCTGCGCGACACGCTGCAGCTGCTGCTCCAGCGCGGGGCAGCCGACTCGGCGTCGGCGGTCATCGTGTGGGAGGTGCGCCTGCCGCAGGCGTTGATGGCGCTTTGCGTGGGCGCGGCGCTGGCGTTGGCCGGCACGGAGATGCAGACGAGCCTGAACAACCCGCTCGCCAGCCCGTTTACCTTGGGCATGTCGTCGGCCGCCATCCTCGGCGCCGCGCTGGCCATCGTCCTCGAGATCTCGCTGCCGGGCGTGCCGACCCACTGGGTGATCCCGGCCAACGCGTTCGCCTTCGCGCTGGTCGCCGTGTTCCTGCTCCAGGCAGCCGCCGCGCGGCAGCGGGGCGGCGCCGAGACGCTGGTGCTGCTCGGCATCGCGTTGTACTTCACCTTCAACGCCCTCGTGGCGATCACGCAGTTCCTCGCCAGCGAGCAGGCCCTCCAGCAGCTCGTGTTCTGGACGATGGGCAGCCTGGGCCGCGCGTCGTGGACGGAGGTCCGGCTGCTGGCCGTCGTGCTGCTGCTCGTCGCGCCGTGGTCGTGGCGCGCGTCGTGGCGTCTCACGGCCCTGCGGCTCGGCGACGAGCGCGCGCGCAGCCTGGCCGTGGACGTGCGGACGGTGCGCACGCGGGCGCTGCTGCGCGTGAGCGTGCTCACCGCGACGGCCGTCTCGTTTGTCGGCACCATCGCCTTCGTCGGCCTGGTCGGGCCGCACATCGGGCGGATGCTCATCGGCGAGGACCATCGTTTCCTGCTGCCGGCCAGCGCCCTCGCCGGCGCGCTCATCCTGTCGCTCGCCTCGACGGCCAGCAAGACGATCGTCACCGGCGCCGTCGTGCCCATCGGCCTCGTGACGGCGCTCATCGGGGTCCCGTTCTTCGTGTGGCTCGTCTGGAGGCGCGAGGCCCTGTGATGACCGCGCTCGACGTCAACGCCCTCGGCGTCGCGTACGGCCGGCGCCGCGTGCTCGAGTCGGTAGACCTGCCGACGATGCGCACCGGCGAGGTGACGGCGCTCGTGGGACCGAACGGCGCGGGCAAGTCCACCGTCCTGCGGGCGCTCGGCCGGCTCGTCGCCGCCTCCGGCACGGCGCGCTTCGGCCACACCGACCTGCTCCAGGTGCCCGTGCGCGAGCACGCCGAGGTGGTGGCCTACATGCCGCAGGTGCTGCCGCAGGGCGTACGCCTGTCGGTGTTCGAGGCCGTCCTGAGCGCCGCGCACGCGGCGTCGGACAGGTGGACCGTCGGCGCCGACGAGGCGCGTCAGGTCGTGGCGCTGCTCGACCGCGTCGGCCTCACCGCCGATCCGCACCGGATGCTCGACGAGCTCTCGGGCGGCGAGCGGCAGCTGGCCAGCTTCGCACAGTCGCTCGTGCGCAACCCGCCGATCCTCCTGCTCGACGAGCCGACGAGCGCCCTCGACCTCGCCCACCAGGTCACGGTGATGGGCCTCATCCGCGAGCTGGCGCGCGAGGGCCATCTGGTCATGGTCGTGCTGCACGACCTCAACCTCGCCGTGCGCTGGGCCGACAGGGTGGTCGCGCTGCGCGACGGCAAGGTCGTGGCTTCGGGTCCGCCGAGCACGGCGCTGACGCCGGACGTCCTGGCCGCCACCTACGGGGTGCGCGCGCGGGTCGAGCGCTGCTCGCGTGGCGAGCCGCACGTGCTCGTGGATGGCCTCGTGCAGGCGCGCGACATGGAGTTCGTGCGATGAGCGGGCAGGCGGTGATGTCCGGCACGTCGTGCTTCACGGCGCAGGGGCCGCAGGGCCGCTATCGCATCATGATCGGCGAGCCGCAGGGCGCCGAGCCGCAGGGCGGCGTCCCGCTCGTGTGCGTGCTCGACGGCGACCGCCTGTTCGGGCTGACACTCGACGCGATCCGCCTCCGGAGCCTGCGCCCCGACGCGACAGGGATCGGCCCTGCCGTCGTCGTCGGCGTGGCGCCGGTGGAGGGCGGCGAGGAAGCCCGCCGCCTCCGGCGCATCGACTTCACCCCCGCGGTCACGACGGCAGGGGAGATGCCCGATGCCGGCCATCCGCGTCGGGACGGCGCGGCGGCATTCCGGACGTTCCTCGAAGACGTCGTCCTGCCGGCCGCCGAGGCGGGGTATCCGGTCGACCGGCGGCATGTCGTGCTCATCGGCCATTCGCTGGCCGGCCTGTTCGTGCTGGCGACGCTGGCGACGCCCGCGAGCCCCTTCACCGGCGGCGTCGCGATCAGCCCGTCGCTGTGGTCCGCGCCGGCGCTGGTGGAGGCGCTGCCCGGCCGGCTGCGGCAGCGCAACGACCGCGCGGCACGTGTCGTGATCTCGGTCGGCGAGTACGAGCAGCGCCAGGCCCCGTGGCAGCCGGCAGGCGCCATCACCGACGACGCGCTCGCGCGGCGCGATGCGCGGCGCATGGTCGACCGCGTGCACGCCCTCGGCGACTCGCTGCGCGGCGTGCCGGGGCTCGGCGTCGGCGTCCGCGAGTTCGCCGGCGAGGACCACGCGTCGGTCGTCCTGCCATCGCTGGCGTGGAGCCTGCGGCTCGTGCTGCCGCCGGCCTGTCACACGCTGCTCCCCCTGTCTCCCGCGCCGGCCGCGTCCGGCGCCATCTCGGCCTGACCCGATGTCGATGCTCCGCCCGCTCCACCGTCGCGCCTTCCGCTCCGCCCTGCTCGCGGCGCTCGTCGTGTCGCTCGTCGGCGGCGTGGCCGTGCCTGCCGGCGCGGCGGTGACCGTGAAGGACTTGCGTAACCGGACGGTGACCCTTCGGGCACCCGCCACGCGCCTGGCCATCGACGACGGGCGCTTCCTCGTCGCGCTGGCGCTCATCCACGAGGACCCGGTGTCGGTCGTGGCCGCATGGCCGCGCGACGTGAACAGGCTCGGCCAGGCCACCTACGACAGGCTGCTCGCGAAGTCGCCGCGGCTCGCCTCGCTGCCGCAGGTGGCGAGCTCGGCCGGCACCTTCTCGCTGGAGCTCGTGCTGGCTGCCAGGCCCGACGTGGCGGTGTTCTCGCTCGGCCGCGGCCCGGACGACGCCCAGGTGGCCGTCCTCGAGCGTGCCGGCATCCCCGTCGTGTTTGTCGACTTCTTCGCGCGGCCGTTCGAGCACGCCGAACGGAGCGTGGCGGTGCTCGGCGCGCTCGTCGGACGGGACCAGCGCGCGAGCGACTTCATCGCGTTCCGCCGCGAGCGCCTCCAGCAGATCGCCAGCCGCGTCGCGGCGTCAAGTGCGCCACGGCCGCCGGTGTTCCTCGAAGCCCACGCGGGCATGTCGGCCGACTGCTGCAACTCGCCCGGCAAGGGCAACGTCGGCGACTACATCGAGTTTGTCGGCGGCCACAACATCGGTGCGGAGGTCCTGCCGGGCCCGTCGGGCCGCCTCAACGTCGAGTACGTCCTCTCGCGCGACCCGGCGGTCTACATCCTCACCGGCGGCCCGCACCTCGAGAAGGCGGGCGGCCTCGTGGTCGGCGCGGGCTATACGGCGGAGCGGGCGCGTCGCTCGCTCGTCGCGATGACGCAGCGGCCCGTGTTGTCGCGCCTGCGTGCCGTCCGCGAGGGGCGCGTGTACGGGCTGTCGCACCAGCTGCTGAACTCGCCGCTCGACCTGCCGGCCATCGAGGCGCTCGCGCGCTGGATCCGTCCCGACCTGTTCGGCTCGCTCGACCCGGCCGCCACCGTGCGCACGCTCAACGAGCGGTTCCTGGCCGTGCCGCTCGAGGGCGAGCACTGGGTCTCGCTCAGGTAGGTCCGCCGATGTACTGTCTCTCACTGCAAGGAGCTCACATGCGTCCCATCCGTTCCCTCGGCACGTGCCGGCTGCTCGGCGCCACGCTGGCTGCCGCCCTGTGCGTCGCCGCCGCGCCCGCCTTCGCCCAGAAGGCCGTCGCGACCAAGAAGGTGGCTCCCGGCCTCTACGAGCTCGCCGTCAGCCCGTCCACGGGCGAGGTGTACGTCGCGAGCGTCGGGCGCCGCAACGACGACTCGGCACCGCCGGCGATCCACGTGCTCGACCCGCTGACCCTCGAGACGAAGCGCACCATTGACGTCTCATCGGCCGCGGCCTTCGGCATCGCGCTCAACGACAGGACGCAGACGCTCTACACGAGCAACACGCGTGACGGGTCGGCCTCGGCAATCGACGCGAAGACCGGGAAGATCATCAACATCATCCGCGCGGCCGACGAGCCGAAGGCGCACCTCTACCGCGTCGTGGTGGACGAGGAGGACAACCGCGTCTACATGTCGAACACCGCGGGACGCGTGTGGGTGGTGGACGGCACGTCGAACACGCTCGCGTACAGGATCGAGGGCATCGGCGAGATGACGACGGGGCTGTGGCTCGACAAGCCGAACAACCGCCTCTTCGCCGTGAACCTGCGGTCCGAGGACGTGGCCGTCGTCGACATCGGCAGGCGCGAGGTGGTCAAGCGCATCCCCGTCGGCGTGCAGCGCCCGACGCACGTCGTCTATCACGCCCCGTCGAAGACGCTGTTTGTCGGCAGCCAGGCCGCGGGCAACGTCAGCGCGATCGACGTCGAGGCCGGGAAGGTCGTCGCCACCATCCCCGCGGGCGCCGGCACCCTGGGCATGGCGCTGCACCCGAAGACGGGCCACATCTACGTGGCCAACAGGCAGGACGGCACGGTGACGGTCATCGACGCTGCGTCGCGCTCGGTCGTGACGACGATCGAGGCCGGATCGCTGCCCAACACGGTCGCCATCGACGCAAACAGCGGCCGTGTGTACGTGTCCAACAAGGCCCGCTCGGGCGGGCGCAGCGCGCCGCCGGTGGACGACCCCAGCGGCGACACCGTGACGCTCATCGAGCCGTGACTCCCGCGATGGCCCCCGTGTTCGACCGGGCGACGCCCCCGCCCGTCTCCGGCACGTCGCCGCTCATGCTGTTGACGTCCGGCGACGCGACGCTCTGCGCCCACGGTGCCGCCAGCGCCGTCGCGGAGGACGTGCCGCAGGCGCTGCGCCTGCTGGCGCGCACGCGGGCGCGCAGCGGCATGCCGCAGCTCGTGCTCGGTGCGCTGCCCTTCGACAGGCTGGCGCCGGCGCACCTGTACGTGCCGGCGTCGGTGTCGCGCGGGGCGCCGCCACGCGACCCGGCACGCACGGTCCTGCCGCGCGCGCTCAGCATCCACGAGCAGCCGTCGCGCGCCGACTACGAGCGCAGCGTGGCCAGCGTGGTCGACGAGCTGGCGTCGGCCCCTGATGTCCTCCAGAAGGTGGTGCTCGCGCGCTGCCTCGTCGTGCGGACCGACGGCCCCATCGACCCGCGCGCCCTCGTGGCGCGGCTGCGCCGCGACCCGTCGGTGACGACGTTCTGCCTGACGCTGCCGTCAGCCGACGGCAACGCGCGCGCCCTGGTCGGGGCGACGCCCGAGCTGCTGCTGCGGCGCCGCGGCGACACGCTGCTGTCGTCGCCGCTGGCCGGGTCCGCGCGCCGGTCGCCCGATCCCGCGCTCGACCGGCGGGCGGCCGAGGTGCTGCGTGCTTCGGCAAAGGATGCACGCGAGCACGCGTCAGTGGTCGAGTGGATCGCCGACACACTCGCGCCGTGGTGCGCGGAGCTCGACGTGCCGACCGAGCCATCGCTCGTCTCGACGCAGACGATGTGGCACCTGGGTACGAGGATCACGGCGCGGCTGAAGCGCGCCGCGCCCTCGGCGCTGGAGCTGGCCGACATGCTGCGCGGCACGCCCGCTGTCTGCGGGTGCCCGGAGATGCCGGCGCGCGAGGCCATTCGCCGCGCCGAGCCCTTCGACCGCGGGTTCTTCGCGGGCACGATCGGCTGGTGCGACGCCGATGGCGACGGCGACTGGATGGTGACCATCCGCTGTGCCGACGTGTCGGGCTGCACCGCCCGGCTCTACGCCGGCGCCGGCATTGTCGAGGGTTCGGTCCCGTCGGCCGAGGCCGACGAGACCGCGGCGAAGTTCGAGGCGCTGCTCCAGGCGCTCGGCATCACGACGGCCGATGCGCCTCGGGAGGACATGCAGCGGTGAGCCGCCCGGTGCAGCAATGGCCCGAAGCGTTTGCGCAGCGCTACCGGGAGGCGGGCCTCTGGACGGGCGAGACGTTCCCGGCCTGGTTCGGCACCCGCGTCGCCGCGCATCCCGACCGGCTGGCCATCGTCGGAGGCGGCGAGCGCTGGACGTATGCCGACCTGGCGCGCCGTGCCGCGGGCGTTGCAGCCGGCCTGCGCCGTGCCGGCATCGAGCCCGGCGACCGCGTGCTCGTGCAGCTGCACAACGTCCCGGCGTTCTTCGCGGCGACGTTCGGCGCGTTCGTGGGCGGCTTCGTGCCGGTCTTCACGCTCCCGGCGCACCGCGAGACCGAGCTGACGCACTTTGCGCGCGTGGCCGAGGCCCGCGCGATCGTCACCGCCAGCCGCATCGGCGCCATGGACCACGCGGCGCTCGCGCGCCGCGTGCAGGAAGCGGTGCCGGCGCTCGCGCACATCTTCGCCGCCGGACTGGTCGACGAGGCGGAAGGCGTCGTGTCGCTCGAGTCGCTCTACGAGCTGCCGGCCGGGCCGCCGGCAGACGTGCAGGCCTCCGACGTCGCGCTCATGCAGCTGTCAGGCGGCAGCACGGGGCTCTCGAAGCTCATCCCGCGCACACACGACGACTACATCTACTCGTTCCGGCGGAGCAACGAGATCTGCGCGATCACGCCCGAGACGGTCTACCTCGCGGTCCTGCCCGTCGCGCACAACTTCACGATGAGCTCCCCGGGCACGTTCGGGGTCCTGTACGCGGGCGGCCGGGTCGTCCTGAGCCCGTCCCCCAGCCCGGACGACGCGTTCCCGCTGCTCGAGCAGGAAGGCGTGACGATCACGGCCGTCGTGCCGCCGCTCGCGCTCGCGTGGATGGACGCGCGCCGGCGGCGTCCCGTGCACGCGCCGTCCTGGCAGGTGCTCCAGGTGGGCGGCGCCAAGCTGACGCCGGAGGCGGCCCGGCGCATCGAGCCCGAGCTGGGCGTCCGGCTCCAGCAGGTGTTCGGCATGGCCGAAGGCCTGGTGAACTACACCGAGCTCGACGCCCCCTACCATGTGCGCACCGAGACGCAGGGCCGGCCGATGTCGCCCCTCGACGAGGTGCTCATCGTCGACGACGCGGGGAACCCGGTGCCGACCGGCGTGCCGGGGCACCTGCTGACGCGCGGTCCGTACACCATCCGCGGCTACCACGACGACCCCGCGGCCAACGCGAGATCGTTCACGCCCGACGGCTACTACCGGACGGGCGACGTGGTCTCCCGGGACGGGCACGGCTACCTCACCGTGCATGGCCGCGCCACTGACCACATCAACCGGGGCGGAGAGAAGGTATCGGCCGAGGAGATCGAGGATCATCTGCTGGCGCACCCCGACGTGCACGATGCCGCCGTCGTGGCCGTGCCCGACCCGTACCTCGGCGAGCGCGCGTGCGCCTTCATCGTCCCGCGCGGCGAGGCGCCGAAGGCGACGGCGCTGAAGGCGTGGCTGCGCGCACGCGGGATCGCGGCCTTCAAGGTGCCCGACCAGATCCGCTTCGTGGACGCGTTCCCCGAGACCGGCGTCGGCAAGACGAGCCGCCGGGCCCTCCGGGCGCATCTCCGCGGGGTCGCGCAGGGTGACGGAGAATAGTCAGGTGGCGTTGCCGTCCATCCAGTCGTACGACCTGCCGGAGGAGCACGAGATCCCGCGTCCGCGCGTGGACTGGCGGCTCGAACCCTCGCGCGCGGCGCTGCTCGTGCACGACCTCCAGGGCTACTTCGTGCGCGCCTTCCCCGCCGACGCGCCGCCCATGCCGGCGGTCCTGCGCAACGCGGCGTCGCTCGTCGAGGCGGCGAGGGCACACGGCGTGCCCGTGTACTTCACCGCCCAGCCCGGGCGTCAGCCGCGCGAGCGGCGCGGCCTCCAGGCCGACATGTGGGGCGCCGGCATGTCCGACGCCCCGGCGGACCGCGACATCGTGGCAGCCGTGGCGCCCGCGCCGACGGATGTGGTGCTGACCAAGTGGCGCTACAGCGCGTTCCTCAAGTCGGACTTCGAGGCGCGCCTCCGCGCCCAGCGGCGCGACCAGCTGATCGTGACAGGGGTCTTCGCGCACATCGGCTGCCTGCTGACGGCGGCCGATGCCTTCATGCGCGACGTCGAGCCGTTTGTCGCGGCGGACGCGGTGGCCGACTTCACGCGCGAGCATCACGACCGCGCGCTGGCGTACGTGGCCGGGTGCTGCGGCGTGGCGCTGAGCACCTCGGCAATCCTCGCTTCCCTGAGCTGAGTCATGACTACTCCCGACCTGTTGGCGCGCATGCGTGCCGACCTCGCCGCGCTGCTCGACATCCCCGAGGACGAGATCGGCGACGACGACTTCCTGCCCGACCTCGGCCTCGACTCGATGCGCCTCATGGATCTCGTGCAGCGCTGGCAGGACGAGGGCTGGACCGTGAACTTCGGCGTGCTGGCCGAGCGCCCCCAGCTGTCGCACTGGCACGCGCTGCGCGTGGCCGACACCGGCGGCCGCCCGGGCTCATGACGCACGTGCCGGGCCACGGGGCCCCGCAAGCAGGCGTCGCGGCGCGGACACCGCGGCCGCTGACCGAGGCGCAGGCCGCCATGTGGTTCGCGCAGCGGCTTGCACCCGACAACCCCGTCTTCAACACGGCGCAGTACGTCGACCTGCGCGGCCCGCTCGACCGCGACGCCTTCGCGCTGGCCGTCAACCGGGCCGTGGACGAAGCCGAGGGGCTGGCGCTCCGGGTCGTCGACGACCCCGCCGGTCCGCTCGCCGTCGTCGAGCCGCGCCGCACGCCGCACCTGCGCATCACGGACCTCCGCGACAGCAGCGACCCGTGGGCCGAGGCGCAGCGCCAGATGCATCTCGACCACACGACCGCGGTGGATCCGGCGACGATGCCGCTCGCCACGGAGGTGCTGTTTGTCCTCGCCGACGACCACCACGTCTGGTACCAGCGCATCCATCACCTCGCCATCGACGGCTATGGCACGGCGATGCTCACCGAGCGCGTGTGCGATCTCTACGCGCAGACGGTCGGCGGCACGGCACCTCGCACGCAGCCGTTCGGGGGCCTTGCCGACGTCTTCGACGCCGACGCCGAGTACCTCGCGTCCGAGCGCGCCGAGGCCGACAGGCGCTACTGGCACGAGCAGCTGCGTGACGCGCCGCCGGTGCAGGGCCTCGCCGCGGGCACGCCGACGACGGCCGGGTGGTACCGCCAGCACCGCGTGGACCTGCCCGACGAGGGCCGGGAAGCACTCGCCGCCCTGTCGGAGCGCGTGCGCGTGCCGTGGCCGGACGTCCTTGCGGCGTTGGTCGCCGCGTACGTATCGCGACTCGTCAGCAGCGACGACGTGACGATCGGCCTGGCGCACATGGCGCGGATGGGCACGCCTGCCGCGCGTGTGCCGGCGATGGTGATGAACATCCTGCCCGTGCGCCTGCGCGTGGCCGAGGACGTGCCCGTGGCGGAGTGGCTGAAGGCCGCCGCGGCGACCATGCGCCAGGCCCGGCGGCACAGCCGCTACCGTGCCGAACGCCTGCGCCGCGAGCTCGGGCGCCTCGGAGGCGACAAGCGGCTCTACGGCGTGCTGGTGAACGTCCTGCCGTTCGACCAGCCGCTTCGGCTGCCCGGCCTCACGGCCACCGTGACCGAGCTGGCCACCGGGCCCGTGGACGACCTTCACGTGACGGCCCGCGCCGACACGCGCCTGTCGCAGCTGCGTCTCGACATCGACGCCAACCCGCTCCTCTACACCGCCGAGGCGCTCGACGCGCACGCGGCACGCCTGGCGGCGTGGCTGACCCGCGCGGCCGCGGCCTCGACGCTGGCCGAGGTCCCCGTCGTGACCGACGCCGAGCGCGAGCAGCTGCTCGTGACGTTCAACGACACGCGGCACGACGTGCCCGCCGTGACGCTGGCCGCGCTGCTCGACGACGCGTATCGCCGTCACGCGGCCAGCCCGGCACTCGTCGCCGACGGCCGCACGTTCGACTACGCGGCGCTCGACCGCGCGACCGCGCGCCTGATGACGGCGCTGCACGACAGCGGCGTGCGCCGGGGCCACGTCGTCGCCGTGGCGCTGCCGCGGTCGCCGGAGCTGGTGGTGGCGCTGCACGCCATCGTCAGGATGGGCGCCGCCTACCTGCCGCTCGACCTCGACCACCCGCTGGAGCGCACCCGGCGCATCCTCTCGTCCGCGCAGCCGGCGCTCGTCGTCGCCCGCGGCAGCTTCGCGGCAGACGGCCACACGGTCCTGCACATCGGGGACGTGGATCTCTGGAGCGCTGTGGACAGCGGGAGACGCGAGGCGCACGCCGAACGGCCGTCGCTCGACGACGCGGCGTATGTCATCTACACGTCCGGCTCCACCGGGGAGCCGAAGGGCGTCGTCGTCGAGCACCGCGCGATCGTGAACCGGCTGCTGTGGATGCGCGAGGCCTACGGCGTACGGCCATCCGATCGCATCGTGCAGAAGACGCCGGCGACGTTCGACGTCTCCGTATGGGAGTTCTTCCTGCCGGCCCTGGCCGGCGCCGCCCTCGTCGTCGCGGCACCTGGAGCACACCGCGACCCGGCCGCGCTCCGCGACCTGTTCCGGAGCAGCGGCGCGACCATCGCGCACTTCGTGCCGTCGATGCTGGCCGAGTATCTCGAGGAGCCCGGCGCGGGCCAGGTGCCGCTGCGCGCGGTCATCTGCAGCGGCGAGGCGTTGCCCGCGAGCCTGCGTGACCGTTTCCACGCGACGCTGCGGGCGGAGCTGCACAACCTGTACGGCCCGACAGAGGCTGCCGTGGATGTCACCGCGTGGGACGCGTCGCGCCACGACGACTCGGTGCCGGTGCCGATCGGCAGGCCGGTGTGGAACACGCGGCTCTACGTGCTCGACGCGAAGGACCGGCTCGTGCCCGCGGGCTTCCCGGGTGAGCTGTGCCTCGCCGGCGTGCAGCTCGCCCGTGGATACCTCGGACGTCCCGACCTGACGGCCGAGCGCTTCGTCCCCGACCCGTTCGTCGAGGGCGAGCGGATGTACCGCACCGGCGACATCGCACGCTGGCGCCCCGACGGCGCGGTGGAGTACCTCGGCCGCGCCGACTTCCAGGTGAAGATCCGCGGGCAGCGCATCGAGCTCGGCGAGATCGACGCCGCCATCGCGGCGCACCTGCCCGTCGTCCGCAACGAAACCGTCGTGCGCGAGGATCACCCGGGCGACCGCCGCCTCGTCACCTACGTGCAGACGCGCGACGGCGGGGCCCTCGACGTCGCAGCGTGGCGTGCCGTGCTCGCCGAGCGGCTGCCGGCGGCGATGGTGCCGTGGACGTTCGTCGCGATGGACACATGGCCGACGACAGCGAACGGGAAGCTCGATCGCCATCGCCTCCCGAAGCCCGTCGTGCCGAGGTCGGGAAGCGGTGCGGCGCTGGGCCCGCTCGAACGCGAGGTCGCGGCGTGCGTGGCGAAGGTCGTCCACGTGGACGCCAACGCGCTGTCGCCCGACGACGACTTCTTCGCGCTCGGCGGCGACTCGCTCGGTGCGGCGGAGCTGACGCGCCTGATGCGCGAGACGCTCGACGTGGACATGGACCTCGGCGCGGTATTCACGCAGCCGACGGTCGCCGGCCTCGCACGCTGGGTCGAGGCGCGCCGGGCCGACGCCGCTGACGCCGCCGACAGGCAGTCGCTGCACCCGCTGATCCAGCTGCGCGAGGGCGGGTCCGACCAGCCGCCGCTGGTGTGCGTCCACCCCGCCGGCGGGCTCGCGTGGTGCTATCACGGCATCGTGCGCCGCCTCGCGCCGGGACGGACGGTGCTCGGCCTCCAGGCACGGGCCCTCGACGCGGGAACGCGGCCGCCGGCCAGCCTCGACGAGCTGGCCGACGATTACATCGCGCTGGTCACGGCCGCCGTCGGCGACGGGCCGATGCACCTGCTCGGCTGGTCGATTGGCGGCATCATCGCGCAGGCGATGGCGGCCCGCCTCGAGGCGGCAGGCCGTGAGGTGGGCGTGCTCGCGGTGCTCGACGCCTATCCGAGCGACAGGTGGCGCGGCATGGACGATCCCGACGAAAGCGCGGCGCTGCGCGCGCTGCTCCTCATGGCGGGCGAAGACCCCCAGGTCGTCGGCGGGCGGCTCACACGCGAGCCGGTCATCGCGCGCCTGCGCGCCGGACGCCACCCGCTCGGCGTCCTGCCTGACGACACGCTGACGGCGATCGTCCGCGTCGTCGAGCACAACAACAGGCTGGTCCGTCGCCACGAGCACGCGCCGTGCCGCGCGCCGATGCTCCACTTCACGGCGACGCTCGAACACCTCGTCGACGGCGCGAGCCCCGACGAATGGCGGCCCTACGTTGGCGGGCTCGAGGTCATTCCCGTGTCGGCCATCCACGCGCACATGACCGGACCGCAGGTGGCGCCGCTCGTGGCGGCCACGCTCGAGGAGCGGATGCGGCGATGACGACGCACGTGCCCCGTTTCGCCCCTGACGACGTCGCCCTGGTGACCGGCGGCGCCAGCGGCATCGGCCATGCCGTTGTCGGGCGGCTGCTGCGCGAGGGCGTACCGGTCGCGGTGCTCGACCGCGACGTGGGGGGCCTCGACGCGCGGCTGCGGCGCGAGCATCCCGATGGCCGGTGGCTCGTGCTGGAGGCCGACGTCACCGACGAAGCCGCCGTGACCGGCGCCGTCGACCGTGCCGAGGCCGAGCTGGGGCCGCTCACGCTTGGCGCCAGCGTCGCCGGCGCGCTCGGCGTCGGCCTCGTCACGGAGACCTCGGCGCAGGAGTGGGCCCGCGTCCTTGCCGTGAATGCCACGGGCGTGTTCCTCGTCCTGCGTGGGCTGGCACGAAAGATGACGCCGCGCGGGCGCGGCAGCCTGGTGACGGTGAGCTCGAATGCTGCGGGCATCCCGCGGCACGGCATGGCGGCCTACGCGGCGTCGAAGGCGGCCGCGACGATGTTCACCAAGAGCCTCGGCCTCGAGCTCGCGCCGCACGGCATCCGCTGCAACGTCGTCGCGCCCGGCTCCACGCGCACGCCCATGCAGGAAGCCATGTGGGCGCAGGGAAGCAGCGTGGAGACCGTCCTGCGCGGGAGCCTCGACACCTTCCGTACGGGCATCCCGCTCGGCCGGCTCGCCGAGCCCGGCGACGTCGCCGAGGTCGTCGTGTTCCTGCTCTCGGACGCCGCGCGCCACGTCACGATGGCCGAGTGGTACGTGGACGGCGGCGCGACGCTGCGCTGACCGCCGCCGGCGCGCGCCTCAGGCCACGCCCGTGCGCCGGTGCGGTGCCGCGTACGTGTGCTCGAGCAGCCGGCGCCGCACGTCGTCGGCAAGGGCGGCGTCGATGGCCGTCCAGGCGAGCGCCGTCGCGCCGTCGAGCACGAGCCCTTCCGCGACCTTGCCGATGCAGTGGTCGGCAAACGCCGGCTGGTGATTGACGACGGGGAAGCACCCGAGGCCGATCATCGGGTGGATTGCCGGGATGACCCGCGACACGTTGCCCATGTCGGTGGACGCCGCGGCGCGCTCGACCGCTGGCCCCGTGTCCACGAAGCGCCGGCCCAGCGCCTCGGCGTTGCCCCTGTAGAACGCAGCGAGGTCGCCGTCGTGGACGACCTCCGCGTACGGCCTGTCGCCACCCTCGATGCGCCACGCCGCGCCCGCGGCCAGGGCGCCGGCCTCGAAGCAGCGCAGGATGCGGCCGCGCAGCGTCTCGAGGCGCTCGAGCGACGTCGACCTGATCGTGTAGCGCGCGGACGTGGCGGCCGGCACGATGTTCGGCATCTCGCCGCCGTGCGTCACGATGCCGTGCACGCGGTCTCCCTGCTCGAGGTGCTGCCGCAGCAGCCCGATGGCCACCTGCGCCACGGTCAGCGCATCTGCGGCGTTGATGGCCATCTCCGGGAAGGCCGCGGCGTGGGCCGCACGCCCGGTGTAGTGGACGTCGAACGTGGCGGCCGCGATGAGCGGCGGCCGCAGCACGTCGTGCGGGCCCGGGTGCACCATCATCGCGGCGTGCACGCCGTCGAACGCGCCGCGCTCGAGGAGCAGGTCCTTCCCGCCGGCATTTCCCACCTCTTCGGCCGGCGTGCCGATCACGCGGACGCGGACGCCGATGTCGTCGGCCACGGCCGCCAGGCCTATCGCGGCGCCGACCGAGCTGGCCGCGATCAGGTTGTGGCCGCACGCGTGGCCGATGCCAGGGAGGGCGTCGTACTCGGCACACAGCCCGATGGTCAGCGCGCCCGTGCCACACTCCGCCAGGAGCGCGGTCGGCAGGTCGCAGGCGGCGCGAGTGACGTCGAATCCGGCACCGGCGAGCACGTCGCCCACCCATGCTGCGGCACGATGCTCTTCGTAGCCGAGCTCCGGCGTCGCGTGGATGCGCGCGGACAGGTCGTGCAGCTCGGTGGCGTGCCCGGCGATCGCCGCGGCGGCGCGTGCCTTCAGCGTGGCGACGTCGGTCATGGACGGCGCTCCGGAACGGGTGCGGACATGGGCTCTCATGGTAGCTCCGCACCGCGCCGACGCAGCCTCGCCGCGTCGGCATGAGCCACCGCAGGCGCCGTCTCGACGGCGTCCGGCACGTCCGTTGTTCTACCTCCGCAGCAGAATCGTTCCCGGGCCTTACAGATCGGTAATTCTCCAGTGGTCAGGCCTCTCGGACGGCTGCTGATCGAGGCGCACGCTCGGCGATCGCGTCTCTCCTGACACCTCTCGACGCGACCTCGCGAACCACCGATTTCTTGCGACATTCCGCCAGTTTCCCGCGATCGTCGGCGCCGCGTCGTGCCATGCGCGGGCCCGGCATCGCGCTGGCGCGGCACGTGCGCAGGGTGGCCGCTCGATTGCACTAGAGGGGGGCAGCAACGAGCCGAGGCAAGCGTTCACCGCGGCCGCCTCGGAAGCAAGACATCAAGGAACTGAACTCATGCTGCTCACTGCGCCGAACCGGACCTCGCTCCCCACCTCGCTGACCGTCCTCCTCGCGCCGTCAGCCGCCGTGGTCCCGGGGACGTTCTCTGACGTCTCCGTGGATGCGCCTGGCCACGCGCACCTGCTTGCCGGCGTCCAGCGCCTTCGGGCGCGTGCGTACCTCGAGGACGGCGCCATCACGTCCGCCCAGATCACGCCTGACGGCCGCCACGTGCAGGCCGCCGACGCGCAGAGCTGGCACGTCATCCAGATCCGCCCGAACGGCGAGGTCGTGGGCGCCGCCCGGTATCACGTGCACGCGCCCGGCACGCCGGTGACGGCGCTCGGCGTCTGGACGTCGGCCCTTGCCCAGGACCCGTCGTGGCGTGCGACGCTGCGGGCGGCCATCGAAGACGAGATGGCCCTGGCCGCGCGCCGCGGGATCGGGTTTGCCGAGGTCGGCGGCTGGGCGGTGGCCAAGGAGCATCGCGGCAGCTCGGATGCCCTCGAGACCGCCCTCTCGACCTTCGCGCTCGCCGCGCACGCCGGCGGCGCCATCGCCCTCACGACGGCCACCGTCCGCCACGCGTCGTCACGGATGCTGCGCCGCCTCGGCGGCCGCTCGCTGTCGTTCGCGGGTGTCGAGCTGCCCTCGTACTTCGACCCGCAGTACGACTGCATGATGGAGATCCTGCGCTTCGACGCGAGCGAGCCCAGCGAGCGGTTCCAGGCGCTGCTCTCGCGTACCGCCGCGAAGATGCACGCGCTGCCGATCGTCTGCGCGAAGCCCGGCACCCGTCGCGAGGTGAGCCTCCCGAGCGTGGCGACCGCGGCGTAATGCCCGGCCGCGCTCAGCGGCCCTGCGCCGCGCTGATGCTCATCGCGTAGAACGAGCGCCACGCGAACACGAGCGACACGACGAAGAAGACCGCGGCCAGCACCGTGCTGGCCAGCGGCCCGTGATCGGCCGTCATCGTCACGCCGAGCTCCACCGCGAGCAGGCCGAACAGCGTCGTGAACTTGATCACGGGGTTCATGGTC
>CAYSHC010000003.1:0-122 GCA_964430855.1 uncultured Vicinamibacteraceae bacterium | reverse complement strand
GCGGCGTGCAGCGCCGTCCCCTTCTCCAGCAGCTCGACCTCGACGATCTTCTTCGCGTTGTCCCAGGCGCCGCCGGCGTTCGCCATGAAGATCGCCTGGTAGAGCCCGAAGAGCGCAATCGA
>CAYSHC010000002.1:99957-103894 GCA_964430855.1 uncultured Vicinamibacteraceae bacterium | reverse complement strand
GATGGACCTGCGCCAGATCAAGGTCGACGAGAACGACTTCGGGCTGATGACGTATGACCCGGCGTTCACCAACACCGCGTCCTGCCGCAGCGCCATCACGTTCATCGACGGCGACAAGGGCATCCTCGAGTACCGCGGCTACCCGATCGAGCAGCTGGCCGAGCACTCGACCTACCTGGAGGTGGCCTACCTCCTGCTCTTCGGCGAGCTGCCCACCGCCGCGCAGCTCGAGGCGTGGGAGCGCGACATCGTCAGCCACACGATGCTGCACGAGAACACCAAGCACCTGATGCGCGGGTTCCGCTACGACGCGCATCCGATGGGCGTGTTCCTCAGCACCGTCGGCGCCCTGTCGACCTTCTACCCGGACGCGAAGGAGGTCGGCAACCCCGAGGTGCGGCTGCTGAACGCCAAGCGGCTCATCGCCAAGACGCCCACGATCGCGGCCTACGCCTACCGCCACTCGACGGGGCGGTTCTACGTCTACCCCGACAACGAGCTGAGCTTCGCCGGCAACTTCCTGAACATGCTGTTCAAGATGACCGAGGCGAAGTACCGGGTGAACCCGGTGCTCGAGCGGGCGCTCGAGGTGCTGTTCATCCTGCACGCCGACCACGAGCAGAACTGCGGCACCAACGCGATGCGCTCCATCGGCAGCTCGCAGGTCGATCCGTATTCGGCGATGGCCGGCGCGGCCGCGGCCCTGTACGGGCCGTTGCACGGCGGGGCGAACGAGGCCGTGCTGAAGATGCTCCAGCAGATCGGGAGCGTCGCGAACGTGCCGGCGTTCATCGAGCGCGTGAAGCGCGGCGAAGGCCGGCTCATGGGCTTCGGCCACCGCGTCTACAAGTCGTACGACCCGCGCGCGACCATCATCAAGCGGACGGCCTACGAGGTGTTCGAGGTGATGGGCAAGAACCCGCTCCTCGACATCGCCCTCGAGCTCGAGCGCATCGCCCTCGAGGACGACTACTTCGTCAAGCGCCGCCTGTACCCGAACGTCGATTTCTACTCGGGCCTCATCTACCAGGCGATGGGCTTCGACCCGCGGATGTTCACGGTGCTGTTTGCCATCCCGCGCACGGCCGGCTGGGTGGCGCAGTGGGACGAGCTGCACCGCGACGCCGATCAGAAGATCGCGCGCCCGCGCCAGATCTACGTCGGACACCGGACCCGCCAGTTCGTCCCGATCTCGGCGCGGTAGGGACGGCTCTCCGAGCCGTCCTTCTCCGAGCCGTCCTTCTCCGAGCCGTCCTTCTCCGAGCCGTCCTTCCGCGCCGTCCCTCTCCGCGCCGTCCTTCCCGGCGCGCTCCTTCGCGCCGCGGCCCGTTCCCCCGCTCCAGACACAGGACGCCCGGGTGGCGGGGGGCCACGGCCCCGGTGAGCATCGTCGTCCTCGCGCACGCCGGGCAGCGCACAGCAGGACGGTTCGGAGAGCCGTCCCTACCGTGGACGAAGCGAGGCAGCGGCGGTGAGCACGAACACGACCAGCGCCCAGCGTGTCGCTTCGGCCGCCCCGGCGCGGACCGTCTCGTCCATGATCTGCGGCAGTGACGGCGCGTCGCGCTCGCCGAGACGGTAGCGCGCTTCCTCGATCAGGTACTGCTTTTCGCCGCGGCTGACGTGCAGGCCGAAGATCCCGTTCCAGACGAGGAAGGCCGTCAGGGCGGCCAGGATCAACCCGAGCGCGGTGGGCCGCCACGCCGTCCACCGCCGCGCGGGCGAGGCCGGCGACGCTGACGTCGCCTTCATCGCACCCGGCGCCGCCGTCCGACGAAGACGTACCAGGCGAGCAGCAACGCGCCGAGCGCGGCCATCACCCACCGCACCCAGCCGGGCACCGTCCCCTCGGGCACCTGGCCGAGGAACAGCGCGCCGAGGATCAGGATGACAACGGCGACGGCCACGATAAGCTGGCCGCCCCGCCCGGGCGGCGGCGGCGGCGGACGGCGCTTCGCCTCGAACGTGGCCTGGCCGCAGCGGTAGCAGATGAGGGCTTTGTCGGCAATCTCGGTGCCGCAGGACTTGCAGATCATGGGCGTGGGCAGCCGCCGGATGGCGGCGACGCCAAGCATACAATGACTGCATGATCCCGATCCGCGACGTCATCCCGTCGCGCACGGCGCCGGTCGTCACGGTCACGCTGATCCTGCTCAACGTGCTGGCGTTCCTCGCCGCCCCACCCGTCAACTCGCCGGCGTTCGAGGTCTACGTCCATGCCTGGGGCGTGATCCCGGCGCGCTTCGACTGGACCTCGGTGTTCACGTCGATGTTCATGCACGGCAGCTGGACGCACCTGCTGAGCAATGTCTGGTTCCTCTGGATCTTCGGCGACAACGTCGAGGACCGGATGGGTCACGGACGCTACCTGCTCTTCTACCTGCTGTGCGGCGTCGTCGCGGCGGGCGCGCAGATTGTGACGCAGCCGACGTCCACCGTGCCGATGGTGGGCGCAAGCGGCGCCATCGCCGGCGTGCTGGGGGCCTACATCGTCATGTTCCCGCACTCCCGTGTGCTGACGCTGGTGCCGCTGTTTGTGTTCTTCACCTTCGTCGAGGTGCCGGCCGGCCTGCTGCTCGGCCTGTGGTTTGCCATGCAGGTGCTGAGCGGCCTGGGGTCGCTCATGGTCGTCGACGCGCAGGACATGGGCGGCATCGCGTTCTGGGCGCACGCCGGCGGGTTCCTCGCGGGGATGTTCCTGGTGGTCTTCTTCCAGCGGCCGGAGCGGCGGCAGGCCGCGTGGTATCAGCGGAGCGCGTGACGGGCGCGGTGGGAACGGCTCGTGCGGCAAACGCGGCGCCGGCGGCGTTCTCCGCTTCGAAGCCCGGCCTCTCGCTCAGGCGCCGCCCGGCCCTGGCATTCCTCGCAGCCAGTCTTGCGGTCGTCAGTCGACGCTCACGCCGACGGCTTCCGCGGGATTGATGGCAGCCGCGCGCCAGGCCGGCGGCAGGCAGGCCAGGAAGGCCACCGCGGTCAGGACCAGCGGCGCCACCGTGAAGGCAAAGGGGTCGAGCGGCGCCACGCCGAACAGCACGTGCGCCGTCGCTCGCATCACGATCGCGGCCACGACGATCCCGGGTGCCAGCCCGACCGCCGTCACCAGCAGCCCTTCCCGCAGCACCATCGTCATCAGTTCCTCGCGGGTGGCGCCGAGGGCCGCACGAATGCCGATCTCGCGCTGGCGCTGAACGACCGAGTACGACAGCACTCCATATAGCCCCATGGACGCAAGCGTCAGTGCCAGCGCGGACAGCGCCGCCAGCACCAGGGTCGTGAACCGCGTCTCGGACACTGAGCCCCATACTCTCGAATCCAGGGCTGAAGCGACTGCGCCACGTCGCATGCGTGAGGACGACGACCTTCGGCGCTCCGGCGGCGGCGTCGGCGTCATCGAAGAGGCGGCCCTGGGCTGCGGCAACCCCCAGGACGCGAAACAGCGAGGGCGCGACGCGCACGCCGCGAAGCCTGTCGGCCACACCTGCGACGCCGACGGTGTGCATGCCCGGCTCGAACGCCCCGACCGCGTCCAGCATCGTGGAGTCAGCCAGACGCCCATACGTGCCGTTGGTGAGGAGGTACCCTTCGACCGGAGCGTCTGCGCCGCGATGCACCTCCCACAGACGGACGAGCCTGTCGGAACCCCGATACGGCAACGGCTCGACCAGCACGCCGTGCACGACCGAGAAGACGGCCGACACACCGCCGACGCCCAGCGCCATCGTGACCAGCACGGCTGCCGCGAACCCGCGGTTTCGTACCAGAAGACACAGGGCGTGTCTCACGTCACGAACGATGCCGGTCATGCAATGTCCCGTCAGATGCTGCGCGCTTGTAGCAGCGCCGGGCACGTGAGCGCGGCGGGCGGTCCGCGGTAAGCGGGCCGCGGTCCGCAGTAAACGGTGAGCGGCAAGCGGTCGGCGGTGCGCGGCGAGCGGTC
>CAYSHC010000002.1:89734-99857 GCA_964430855.1 uncultured Vicinamibacteraceae bacterium | reverse complement strand
GACTTCGTGCGCCGGCGAATCTCCCGTGACGTCCGCGCGATGTCGATGACCAGCCGCTCGAGTTCGCGCGCGTAGTCGTCCTCGGGCATGAAGCTCTTCTTGCGCTTCAACTCGTCGAGCTCGGTCTCCAGCGTGTTGCGCCGGCCGATGAGCAGCGTCACGCTCGGGTCGGACGTCGCCGCCGTGAGCGGGTCGCGGTCGAGAAACGTCCGGCTCGCCAGCAGGCCGTCCTGCCCCTGCGTCAGCAGGTCGCGTCCCTTGCCGCCGCCCGTGTCGTCGAGCAGCGCCTTCTCGACGGGCAGCTGGCCGCGCGTCTCGTAGTAGCGCGCCGTCTGGGCGCTCGCGTACGCGAACGCTTCCCAGATCGAGATGCGCTCGTCCTTGTCGAGGTCGGCCTCCGACGTGCCCGGGGCGAAGGCCGCGATGAAGTGCTGGGCGAAGACGGTGTCGTACTTCTGTCCCGGCGACGCCGTGGACGTGATGACGATGCGGCCCGGCGCCGCGAGGGCCTCGAGGAAGGGGAAGCTGGCACTGGCGGTCTGGACGAAGACGACGGTGCCCTTCACGCCGTCGAGCAGGCCACGCCAGTCGTCAGCCTCGAGGTCGGGGCCGACGAGGTTGAACTTCGCGGCCACCCCGTCGTAGGTGCCGTGGCCAAGGAGAAGGATCAGGAGCGTGTCCGCGTCGCCCTGCGCCTCCCGGAGCCGGGCGAGCGCGGCGCGCACCTCGTCGGCCGTCGCCACGGGGTAGCCCGTGCCGTCCCGCTCGGCGAGCACGGTCACGAGATCCGGCGGGATGCCGAGCCGCGACGTCGCGTGCGTCACAAAGGCCTCGCGCCACGCCTGCTGCCGCTCGGCGTACTCGTCCGATCCGGCCGCCCCCGAGACGACGAGCACGCGCGTGACCGGGCCGGCCGGCTGCGCTGCCGCCACGCCGCACAGGCCGGCGAGCACGGCGCCGGTCCACGCGACGGCGATCCTGCACGCCGCCCCATACCTCGTCATCGCAGCCCCCACCGGCGCCGCAGGGCCCACTCGAGGCCGAGCAACGCCACAATCAGCATGAACGTCCACGGATTGTGCCAGAGATCACGCTGGACCGTCCGCGCCACGGGCGTCGCCACGGCGTCGCGGATGCGCTGGCCCACCTCGTCGATGGCCCGCCCCTGCAGCAGCGCCCCGCCGGTGGCCTCGGCAAGCCGCTGGAGCACGGCATCGTTCCGACGCGGATCCACCAGCTCGGGGTCGGCGCCGCCCGCCAGTCGCGCGATCTCGTGCCGGCCGAGCGTTCGCCCGGCCGCGGTCGCCTCCGCCTCGAAGGTATGGACGCCATCGCCTGCCGGGAGGAACGTCGCACGATAGGTGCCCGGCTCGCGCGCGTCGGGCACCGCCGCGATCGAGCGGGTGGTGCCGCCCGGCTCGCGCACGCGCACGGTGACGCCGGCATCGGCCACCGGCTCGTACTCCTCGTCCACCACGCGCACCACCAGCGGGGCGCCGGTGCCCGTGTCGAGCGGCCCCACCTCCAGGTGCACGCGCCCGGGCGCCTGCACGGCGAGCCACCGCACCGCCTGGCGCCAGAACGTCTCGTACGTGCGGTCGTCGGAGGGCAGGCCCATCCGCCAGCGCCATGCGCCCTCGCCCATGAACGCGAACGTGCGACCGCGGCCCACGCGCTGCACGGCGACGAGCGGCTGCGGGTCGCCAGCGGGTCCGGCCACCGTCGCCAGCACCTCGGCACCCGGCCGCGCCGGGCCGACGGCGCTGGCTGCGGCCAGCGACGGAAGCTCGCCCCAGCGCGCCTCGGTGGCAGCCTCGTCGAGGCCCACCTGCATCAGCGGATGCGCCCGGCCCGCGTCGGTGAGCGTGATGCGGACGCCGTCACGCCCGACGGCGCCTGCCGCCGCGTTGGCCGCCCCTCCTCCGCGCGGCTCGACGGGAATCGTGTCGCCGAGGGGCGTCGTCACCACGCCACGGTCGCCGAAGGACCGCGCGCCGATGACGGCGAGCCCGCCACCCCGCCGCTCGACGAAGGCGCGCAGCAGGTCGAGCTGCGTGCGGGTGAGCTGGTCGGCCTCCATGTTGCCCAGCACGACGACGTCATAGGCGAAGAGCCGGGACGCGTCCGACGGGAAGCCGTCGAGCAGGTACGGCGTACGCGCGGCGTTGCCCTGCACGTAGAAGGTCGGCTGGTCGTCGGGCGTCCGCCCCTTCGTCACGACGCCGTCGACGTCGAGGCCCGGGTCGAGGCCGAGCACGCGCGTGAGGAAGCCGTGCTCGAAGCCCGGTCCGCCCTGGAGCACCAGCACCGGGTGCGGCTCGCCTGGCACCGGCACGAAGACGGCGCCGCTGTTGTTGTCGAGGGTGAGCTCGTTCGGACCAGGGGCGACCTCCACGGTGTACACCGTCGCCGCGGTGCGCGACGGCGCGACACGAAATCTTTCCCTTACCTGTGCGCTGTGGCCGGGCAGCGGAACCTGGCGGACGTCGATGGGGCGCCCGTTCTCGAGCAGCCGGACGTCAACCGTCTCTGGACGCCCGCCATGCGACACGACCGTGGCGGCGACGTCCGCGAGGGAGTCGACGACGCTGACGTCGCTGACGACGACGTCGCGCACCTCGCGGTCGGCGACGGCCCCGGCCTCGCCGACGCCGACCGTGAAGATCGGCAGCGCGGTCCCCTCGTCATCGTCGGGCGCGCCTGGCGGCAGCGGCGTCGTGGTGGCGCCGTCGCTGATCAGCACGGCCGCCACGACGTCGCCCGACGCGGCGCGCTCGCGCAGGCGGTCGGGCAGCGACGGCAGATCGCTGGCCGCGCCGTCGCCCGACAGGACCTCCGTGTCGGTCAGGTCGCGCAGGCTGCCGGCATAGCCGTACAGGCGCACCTCGAAGTCGCCGGCAAGGGCGGGGCGCAGGCGTCCCTCGACGAGCTGGCGGGCCTCGTCGAGGCGCGTCTCCGCGCCGTCCGCGGCGCGCAGGCGCATGCTGCGCGAGTCGTCGATCACCACGGCCACCGCGCGCCCGGACGCCGCGGGTGCCGGCTCGAGGCTGACGGGCCGCATGAGGATCACGGCGATGGCCGTCAGCGTAACGACGCGGAGGGCGACGAGGACGGCACGCCGCGACGGGGGCAGCACCCCGCGCGTATGCCGGTACGCCCCCACCGCGACTGCGACGATGAGGGCGAACCCGAGCAGCCAGGCCCACAGGGGGAGCGAGTAGGCGAACCGCATCAGCTAGCGCGTATCCGGCCGCCGGCTGAGGGAGCGGTAGTACCTGATGACCGACTCGCTGTAGCGGTCGGGCACCTCGTCCTTGAGTGGCGTCGTGACGCGTTCGGCGGCTTCACGCTCGGCAAGCTGCCGCGCGAGCCCGGCCTCGTAGCGATCGAGCAGCGACGCGATGCCTTCCTTGAGCGACGACCACCGGGCGAAGTCCTGCTTGAACGCCTCGGTGCCGGGCGCGGAGCGGCTGAACTCGTGTCCCTCCGGTGTGGTCAGCCGCCCGCCCCTGTCGATGCCGGAGCCGCCGCCCTGCTGCGCGAGCAGCTCCTGCGCGTTCCGCAGCTCGCGCTGGTACTCCTGCTGGAGCCGTCGCAGTTCGGCGGCGGCATCGGGCGCACCGCCGGTGCCCTGGCCGTCGCCCTCGCCCTCACCGCGGTTACCCGACGCGGCACCGCGCGCTTCCGACCCGTTCTCGCCGGCCTGCCGTCCGCCCTGCCGTCCCGGCTGCTGGCCGCCGGGCTGCTGCCCCGCCGCGCGCGCCGCCTCCGCTTCGGCCTCCGCACGCCGTGCGGCAGCCTCGATGCGCGCCTCGAGATCGCGCAGCCTGTCGCGCACCTCGCGGGCGTTGGCAAGCTGCCCCGCAAGCGCGCCGCTGTCGTTGGCGCGCTCGCCCGTGGCCTCACCGGCCAGGCGCGCCACGCGCTCGAGCACGCCGGCCGCGTCGCGCTGCGCCTGCGCGAGCGCCTCGGGGCGCGCATCGGCCGCACCGTCGCGCAACGACTCGGCCGCCTCCTGGAGCCGCTGCCCGAGGCGTCGCCTCGACAGCTCCGCCGCGGCTTCGGCCAGCGGCTCGCCGGGCGTCGACGCGCCGCGGGCAAGCTCGCGCACCTGACGCTCGAGGCGGGCGATGCGCTCGGCGACCCGGCCCTGCTCGCCCGCGAGGCGCCGGCGCTGCTCGTGCCGCCCGGTGGTGCCATCGGAGAGCTGCTCGGTGCCGGCGGCAAGCTTCCGCTGCGCCTCGGCCAGCGCGCGCGCCTCGAGCTGGACGTCGCCCGCCGCGCGCCGGCGCTCGTCGGGCAGCGCGCCCTGGAGCGCACGCTCGGCATCACGCAGCGACTGGAGCGACCGTGCACCGCTGGCCGCCGCCTCCTCCGGCGACGCATTCTGGAGGCCGCTGGCAGCCGCCTCCATCTCGCGGATGGCCTCGGCCATCCGCTGCCCTGACGCGGCGGCGCCACTGGCGCCCTGCTGGCCGCCCCGGGACTGCCCACCCTGAGCCTGCTGCCCCTGCTGCGCCTCCTGCCCCTGCTGGCCCTGCTCGCCGCCATCCTGCGACTGCTGGCGTCCGGAAGCCGACCGCGGCTCCGCCCCCTGGAGCTGCTGCGCCAGCTGGCGCGCCTCCTGCCGCAGCCGCTCCTGCTCGCGCGTCAGGCGCTCGAGCCTCCGTTTCACTTCCTCGGCGGGCAACTGATGCCGCTCGCGCGCGAGCGCCTGCTGCTCGCGCGCCAGGTCGTCCTGCCGGCGCGCCAGATCGCGGATGCGGTCGAGCGCCGGGTTGTCGCGGACGTTCTCGGCGCGCGATTCCACGTTGCTGCGCGGCTCGTACTCGCTCCCCTGCTGGCGCAGCAGCTCGCGGTCGAACAGCGCCGAGAGGTCCTCGTTGCCCTGGCGACCGCCGCCCCCGCCGCCGCCCTGCTGCCTGGCAATCTGCCGCCGGCGAATCTCCGCCTGCGCGCGCAGCAGCTGGTTGAGCGCCTCCATCTCGTGCGGGATGGCCTCGGCCGTCCGCAGGCCACGCAGCTGCTCGGCGGCGCGCTGCATCGCGGCGACGGCCTCGAGCAGCGGCTCCGGCGCCTCGGCCTCCGGCGCACCGCGCCGACGACGTGGCCCGGTCATCATCACGGCCTGCTGGGCCTGCGCCTCGGCCTTCGCACGAACGGCCTCCTGGGCCTCGGCCACGGCGCGGATGTCGTCGGCCGACCGGCCACCCGTCGATCGCCGCTCCAGCTTCCAGGTCGCCACGACGACGTCCTTCTGCGCGGCGATGAGATCGTCGGCGTCCCCGCCGGCCATGTTCATGCCGCCGGAGCTCTGCGCGGCGAGAAACTCCTGCGCGGTGGGTCGCACCTCGAGGAAGAAGATGTCGCTGCGCGCCTCGGTCGGCCGCTTGCCGCGGCCGATGTCGCGCGCGCGGGCGTGGTAGGTGATGAAGTCGCCCGGCTGGACGCCGAGGTCCTCCAGATACAGCGTGTGCCGTCCCGCAGCCACCGTCGAGCCGTCGCCCCCGAGCGGCACGACCTTCTCTTCGCCGCCGCGCACGGCGTAGACCAGCTCGAGCCGCTGCACGCCGTAGTCGTCCTCGGCGCGGGCCTCGATGGTGACCTCCTCGAGCCGCGTGGCGCCGCGGTCGCCGGCAGGCCGCAGGATGCGCACCTCGGGCGGCCTGTCGTCCATCACGCGGACGAAGTACTCCGTCTCCCCGTCGCTCTCGAGGTCGTCACGGTCGAGGAGCGCGATGCGATACGCGCCGTCGGCCTTGACGTCGAAGGTGACCTCCCCGCGGCTGTCGTCGATCAGCTGGAGCGGCAGCGGGGCGTCGGCGACGTCGCCGTCGGTCGGGACGAGCCTGGCGGCCTGCAGGGGCTTGCTCGCGGCGACCTTCACGGTGACGCGGGTCCCCGCAGGCGCGTAGATGTCGCCGCTGTCGGGCTCGTCGCGCGGCGCCAGTCCGGAGAAGGACGGATAGACGTACGACAGGTCCACACGCTCGACTGTCGGCCTGTCGAGCGCCGCGACCCTGTAGGTCTCGGAGACGAGCGGCCCGGCTTCGACGTGGTACGAGAAGTCGCGCGTGACCGACGGGACCTCGATGACGTACGAGCCGTCGGCCTGCCGCTGGAACCTGCCCGCGGCCACCTCGCCGTCGCCGCGGACGACGAGCCGTGGGTCGGCGTAGGGCACGCCGTCGGGCACGCCGAGGACCCGGGCCGTGATCTGGAGGGCGCTGCCGCGCACGACGCGCCGGTCGCCGGGCGCGACGTCGAGCGTCACCCGCGGCGGCGCGACGGTGAACTGCCATGTGCGCGCCGAGCGCGACATGACGGGCGCCGACGCCGTGGAGGCCACCGCCAGCAGCACCAGCGTCGCGCCCGCGGCCAGCCACGCGCGGCGCCTGTCATCGGGATCGACGATCCGCGCGGTGTCGAGGCGGGCGACGGCGTCGGCCGCGTCGCTGACGACCAGCTCGCGGAAGGGGCTCGACGTCGTCGCCGGGTCGAGCGCAGCGCTGACGGCGGCGTCGATCTCGGGGCACTGCTCCTCGACCAGCTGCGCCATCCGCTCGGGCGCGGGGCGCCGGCCCCAGACGCGCGCCAGCCACACGAGCGCCGCCGAGACGCCTGCCGCGGCCAGCGCGCCCGACAGGAGCAGGCCGGAGCGGCCGAGCGGACGCCACCAGTCGATGGCGGCCCAGATCGCGAGGCCGACCGCGACGGCCGCGGCGACGCGCGCGAGCCGCCGCGCCCAGCGCACCTGCCACCAGGCGCGCGCCAGCGCGTCGAGACCCGACCGCAGCCGTTCGGATGCTCCCGTCACGATGACACCTCCATGGCCTGCCGGCGCGGCCGTCGCGCCACCACGCCCTCGACAACGAGCGTCGCGCCGAGCAGCATCAGGCCGTACCGCCAGAGCCCCTGCCCCTGTTCGGTGCGCGTCGCCTCGACGACCTCGGCCTGCGTCCGGTCCCGCGGCTGGCGCACGATGGACGCCACGAACTCTTCGGGCGCCTGGCGCGCCTGGTCCGACTCGGCCACGTCGACGTTGACCGCCACCGGCACGCCACCGCTGCCGACCGGCCAGATCCCCGGCCGCCGGTACTCGGGCGCTGCCACCTCGGCCACCGTGCGCGTCGTGCGGCCGCGCGGTCCCAGCAGATGCGCCGTCATCTCGCCGACGAGCGGCAGGAAGGCGGGCTGCACCGGCAGGTCGTTCCACTGCCGCGCCAGGTCTGTCGCCAGCACCAGAAGCCTACCCTCTCCCAGACGCGCCTCGGCAATCGCCGGCCGGCCCGACGTGAACGTGGCGATGACCGACGCCGGCGCGATTGCCTCGATGTCGCACCGCCGCGTGACGTGCGCGCGGCCGAGAGCCACGCGCGCCTCGCCCAGCGCGGCGAGCATCGGGTGCCTGGGATCGTCGGCGAGCACGCCGCCCGGCGTCTCCGCGCGCGCCTCGGACATCGGCGCCAGCCCGACGCCGAGCGGGCGGGTGACCACGTCGGCCACGCGCGCGTCGAGCGACGGCCCGCACGCCACGATCAGGCGCCCGCCGCCCCTGACGTAGGCCTCGAGCGAGGACACCTGCCGGCGATCGACCCCGGTCGCGGAGAGCCACACGTTCAAATCGGCGTCACGCAGGGCCTCGGCCGCCAGACCGGCGTCGCCGACGGCGGTCTCGACGGCGTACTGCCGCGCGTCGCTGTCGAGCGCCGCGTACGCCCGCTCGACGAAGTAGCCGAGCACCCTGTCGGTCTCCACGCCGACCAGCAACCTGACCTTCGTCGGCGCGACGACGCCGTTGACGGCATGGCGGATATTGTCAGCGGCAAACCCCGCCGCGTCGTCCACCTCGACGCTGTAGGCGCCGGGCTCGAACGGGCCGGCAAACGTCACGTCGGCCGAGATCCCTGCGGGCAACTCGCGGGCCACGGCCTGCACGATCCGCCCGTCGCGCACGAGGCGCGCCTCGACCCGAGCCGGCTCGGCCCCGGCGTTGCTGACGACCGCGCGCGCGCCATCCGCCTGCACCGTCAGCTCCCGCACGAGCACGTTGTCCACGCGGACGCCGACGGGCACGACCTCCACCTCGACGTCGTCGGGCAGCGCCGCCGTGCCGCGCGCCCAGCCCCGCGCCTGCATGTCGGTGACGATGACGACGCGTCCGGCGCGCTCGCCGATCGCCGCGCGGGCGGCCTCGATGGCCGCGGCGTAACGCGTGCCGCCGAAGCCGGGGGTCACCGAGGCGATGAGCGCCCGCACGCCCCCGTGGTCGCTCGTGAGCTCAGCGGCAATCGACGCCCTGTCGTCGAAGGTCACCAGCGCGACCGGCGTGCCTGCCGGCAGGTCGTCGAGCACGGCCACGGCCGCCCCGCGCGCGGCGGCCAGCGTCGCGGGCGGACTCATGCTGTACGACGTGTCGATGGCGATCACGACGGGCGTCTGCTCCGGCAGCGCCTCGACGACGTACGGCCGCGCGAACGCGAAGGCGAGCACCGCCAGGGCCAGCGCGCGCAGCAGCAGCAGCCACCAGTCCTGGATGCGCCGTCGCTCCTGCCGTTCGATGGGCGTCGGGCGCAGGTACCGCACCGGCGCGAACGGCACCTCCGGCGCCGTCTCGCGGCGGAAGAGGTGCAGGATCACGGGCACGGCGATGGCGGCGAGCCCGGCGAGGAAGAGCGGAGACAGAAAGCCCATCGCGCGGCCTACAGCGTCCGTCCCCGCCGGCCCAGCCAGCCGAGCAGCGCCACGTCGAGCGGCGTCGCCGTCGACGTCATCTGGTAGTCGATGCCCGCCGCGCGCAGTTCGCGCCGGTAGGTCTCCTGGAGCGCGGCCATCGCCTCGAGGTACGCCTGCCGCACGCTGCGTGGGTCGGTAAGCACCTGCTGACCCGTTTCCATGTCGCGGAAGGTCGAGGCGTGCTCGAACGGCAACGTCAGCTCGTGCTCGTCGAGGAGCTGGAAGACGACCACCTCCATCCCGCGTGCCCGCACCAGGCGCAAGCCCGCGATGACACGCTCCGGGTCGTCGAGCAGGTCGGAGAACACGACGACGAGGCCCCGCCGGCGGATGCGCTCGGCCACCTGCGCGAGCGCAGCGGCCGTGTCCGACACCGCACCCGGCCTGGCGCGCTCGAGCGCGACCAGGAGGCGCGTGAGCTGGCCGGGGCGCGACGACGGCGGCACGTGGTCGCGCAACGCCGCGTCGAACAGCGACACGCCGACGGCGTCGCGCTGGCCCGTCAGCAGGTAGGCCAGCGACGCCGCGAGGCACGACGCGTACTCGAGCTTCGACATGCCGTGGTCGCCGACGTAGCCCATCGACGCGCTGACGTCGACGAGCAGCGACGCCTCCACGTTGGTGTCGAGCTCGAACTTCTTCACGTAGTGGCGGTCGCTGCGCGCGAAGACCTTCCAGTCGACCATCGCCGGGTCGTCGCCGGGCAGGTACTGGCGATACTCGGCAAACTCGACGCTTGCACCCCGGAACGGACTCCGGTGGAGGCCGAGCAGCAGCCCCTCCACGACCGTGCGGGCCTTGAGCTCGATCGAGCTCAGGCCGCTCACGACCTCGGGCGACAGGAACCGCGACGTCGCCGGGCGTGGCGTGGCCATCTCAGGTCAACCCGCTGGACGGGGCCGGGACGGCCTCGAGCAGCCGCTCGACGATCGTGTCGGAGGTCAGCCCTTCCGACTCGGCCTGGAAGTTGACGAGCACGCGGTGGCGGAGCACCGGCGCGGCGAGCACCCGGATGTCGTCGGCGGTCACGTGGGCGCGCCCCATCATCAGCGCACGCGCCTTGCCGCCGAGCACGAGCGCCTGCGAGGCGCGCAGCCCCGCGCCCCACTTGACGTAGCGGCTGACGAAGTCGGGCACGCCCCGCTGGCCCGGACGCGAGGCGGCCGACAGCCTGACCGCGTAGCGGGCGACGTCCTCGGCGATCACCACGTGCCGCACGAGGCCCTGGATCTGCACGATGTCGTCGCGCGACAGCACCCGCTCCGGCGCCGACCCGCGCACTCCCGTCGTTCTCGTCACCACGCGCACCTCGTCGTCCTCGGGGAGGTAGGTCATGACGACGTTGAAGAGGAAGCGGTCGAGCTGGGCCTCGGGTAGCGGATAGGTG
>CAYSHC010000002.1:0-89724 GCA_964430855.1 uncultured Vicinamibacteraceae bacterium | reverse complement strand
TGCCCTCCAGCTCGATCGGGTTCTGCGTGGCGAGTACGAAGAACGGCGGGTCGAGCTCGTAGCTGCGCCCCGCGGCGGTGACGTGGCCCTCCTGCATGGCCTCGAGCAGGGCCGCCTGCGTCTTGGGTGGCGTCCTGTTGATCTCGTCGGCCAGCAGCAGCTGCGTGAAGATGGGGCCGCGGACGAAGCGCAGCGCGCGGATGCCGTCGGTCTCGTCGAGCACCTCGGTGCCGGTGATGTCGGCTGGCATCAGGTCGGGCGTGAACTGGATGCGGCGGAAGCCGAGGTCGAGGATCTGGGCGAGCGTCCGCACCAGCAGCGTCTTGGCGAGGCCAGGGACGCCCGTCAGCAGGCAGTGCCCGCCGGCAAAGAGCGCGGCGAGCACGAGGTCCACCGATTCGTCCTGTCCGACGACGACCTTGCGGAGCTCGGTGAGCACGCGGGTGCGGCTGTCGGCCACGCGGCCGACGAGCGCCCGGGCGTCGTCAGGGCTGAGTGCAGTAGTGCCGGCATGCGCCAGTTCGTTCAACGGTGACCTCGTTCCTTGGAGCCTGCCGCTCAGTGCGTGAGTGAATAGATGATCTCATTGATCATCATCCGGTACGCCTGCGCGGTGTACTGGATGTACCCCGGATACTCCTCGACGTTCGACCATTCCCAGCCGTCGCCCATGTCGGTGTTCCAGTTGATCAGCACCATCGCGCGGCCGTTGTCGTCCTCGATGGCGCGCAGCTCGGCGTTCACCCCGCCCTTCTCCCACGTCCGCCCGGCAAAGAAGGACCCGAGCCCAGGGATCTGCGGGTAGGTGTCGATCTTGTAGAAGCCGTTGAAGACGGGGTGGTCGGGCCCGAGCGTCTTGATCTCGCGGTCCGGGAAGACGCGCGCGAACTCGGCGACGACGTTGGCCATCTCGATGTCGCCGTGGAAGTCGTCGAGCACTGCCGTGCCGCCGCGCAGCAGGAACTCGCGCAGGATCGGCACCTCGTGCTCCTGGAGCCGCAGCGTGCCGGGCTCGACGAAGTAGATCCACGGGTTGTTGAAGAGCTCGGGATCGTCGAGGCGCAGGACGATCGGCTCGCCGACGTCGATGGCCGTGACGGCGCGGAGCCGGCGCGACAGGTTCTGTTCGGCCGCGGGACCGTCGATGGCCCACGAGTCGCTCCAGTACCGGGCACGGAACGCGCTCGCGTTGTGCGCGGTGTACTGGACGCGCGTGAAGCGCCAGCGCATGCCGGCAAACCGGGGGTCGCTCTGCTGCACCATCTGCGCGACGAGGGTCGTCAGGCTGCCGGCCGTGAGCAGCGCGAGCGCGGCGGCCGCGGACGTGAACAGCGCCCACCGCCGCCAGCGGCGTCGCGCGGCTGTCGTGCGCGGCAGGCGAGGCGGTGGCGTCATGGCCGGGCGCCCTCCTCCACCTCGCCATCGACGATCCGCAGCAGCAGCTCCTGCGCGCGCTCGTAGCGCGGCGAGTGCTCGAGCGCGCGAATCAGGTGCCGCCTGGCGGCCACGGCCTGGCCGGTGCGCAAGGTGACCTCGGCGAGCGACGTCAGCGCCTCGGCGGGGTTGGGCGGATCGGCCGCCACGGCCGTCTCCAGCTCACGCAGCGCCACGGCGAGGTCGCCGCGGGCCAGCGCCAGTTCCCCGAGCGCGGTATGCGCGGCGGCGTCGAACGGGTCTATCTCGATCAGACGCTCGGCGGCCGCCTGCCGTTGCGCATCGTCGCCGGCCTCGCGCGCCAGCGTCAGCAGCTGCCGCAGCGGCTGCGCGGCCGTGCTGTCGATCTCGAGCACGCGCGCCATGTGGCGGCGCGCCTCGTCGTGCCGCTCCTGCCGCATGGCCACGACGGCGAGCAGGCGCCACGGGCTGTCCTCGCCCGTCGCAAACGGCACGAGCTCCGCCGCGCGCTCGAGCACGCGGCGCGCCCCGTCGAGATCGCCGAGCCTGACGAGCGGCGTCGCCGCCGCCATCTGGACACGGAAGTTTCCGGCGTGCCTGTCGGCAAACGCGAGCCAGTCGGAGGCCTCCGCGCCGCGGCCTGGCGGATGCTCGCTCACGTCGGCCAGCGTCGTGGCGACGCCGCCGTACCGCTGGGCCACAAAGGTGTCGAAGGAGGCCTGGAGCGCCGGCCAGTCGAGGCCGAACGCCTGACGCAGCGCCTCCTCGTCGTCGACGCCGGCGGCGTACGCGCGGATGAACGTGCGCAGCTTCTCGTGGCCGTGCTCGGCCACGAGGTGCTCGACGAGCAGCGCCGCCTGGAAGTAGGCCAGGTTGATCGTCTCGGCCCGCGAGAACCCCGCGTTGAGTTCGGCGAGCGGCAGCAGGCGGCCCGTCGCATATGCCTGCGCGAACAGCAGCTGCGACTCGAGGCCCCAGCCCGGACGCGCCTGGACCTCCTCGTATCCGGACACGCCCTCGCTCAGCCACCGTGGCACCCGGTTGCGCGACATCTGGAGCGTCACGACGTGCGCCAGCTCGTGCCACAGCGTGGCGGCCCAGTTGAAGCTGCCCGGGGGGCGTGCACGCGGCGAGTCCATGGTGACCACGCGCCCGAAGCACGCGCCAAGCGCGCCCAGCATGCCGGGAAGTCCCATCGTCCGCACGGCGAAGTCGTCGTGGCGCGGAAACACCTGGAGCAGGATCGGTCCCTCCGGCGTGAACTCGTACTTGCGCGACAGCGTCGCGAGCGCCTCTTCCGCGAGCGGCGCCAGGTACTGCCCGAGCACCGGCGCCTCGTCGGTGTGCATGCGGATGGTGAGGTTGTCGGCCGTGAGGGTCGCAAACCCGTCGAGCGTGTCGAGCAGCGTCAGCAGGTTGTAGGTCACCGCGTCGAACGGGTCGGACGAGAACGCGAGGTCGAGCGCCTTGCGGGCCTCGGCTTCGTCGCCGGTGCGCAGCAGGTGCAACCCGAGCGTCGCCTGGGCGCGGCTGTTGCCGGGATCGAGCTCGACGGCCTTGCGCAGCTCGTCGACGGCTTCGTCGAAGCGGTACCGCCGCGCCAGCTTCTCGCCGACGATGCGCCTGACATCGGCCGTCGTCGGGTGCACGAGGTGGGCCTCGGCAATGAGCGCCTCGGCGTCGTCGACGCGGTCATCGATGCGCGCGAGGGCCGCGCTGAGGGCGAGCGCCTCCACATGGCGCGGGTTGGCCTCGCGGACACGCGTCAGGTACCCCTGCGCGGTATCGGGATCGGCGGCGTCGATTGCCTGCGACGCCAGCAGCACGAGCGCGCCCGGGTGCGACGCGTCGATGGACAGCACCTGTCGCGCCACCTGCTCCGCCCGCGTGGGATTGGTGTCGGCGAGCGACCGCGCGAGCCCCTCGAGCGCCGGAACCCAGCGGTCGTAGATGCCCAGCGCCGCCTCGTAGGAGGCGCGTGCTTCGGCCTCGTTGAACTTCTCGAGGAACAGGTTGCCCCAGGCGGTGTGCAGCGCCGGGTCGTTCGGCGTCATGCCCGAGGCCGTCTGGAAATAGGAGTTGGCGAGCCTGACGCGCCCGAGCCGCTGGGCGGCGATGCCCGCACGCTTCAGCGCCTCGCCCGTGCGCTCGCGCTGGCCCGCCGCCACCAGGGCTTCCCAGATGGGACGCGCGTCGCTCCGCCGCCCTGTCGCCGTGAGCAGCTCGGCCAGCGCGACAGCGCCGTCGCCTTCGGGCGCGACGGCCACCGCCTGGCGGTACTCCACCTCGGCCTCGGCATGCCGACCCTGCCGTTCGGCGACGCGGCCGCGGACGAGCGCGGCGTCTGCGGGCGGCAGCACGGCAGCCGCCGCGAGCGCGCGCTCGAGGTCGCCCGCGTTGAGCGCGTCGGTCGCCTCGTCGAGCACAAACGGCGGCGGCGGCTCGGCGGGGGGGACTACAGGGGTGACGCGGATCTGCGCGTAGGCGGACGACACGACGGCTGCCACGACGGCCACCATCGCCATCGCGCACGTGCGACGCCACCGGCCGAGAGCCCGGGGCCGGCGGCCGGCGGATCCTCCCGTCCAGTCGTCTTGCAGCCTCATGTCAGCGAACACTCGCATTATATGCACACTCGATCGGCGCCCTCTGGACGGGCGCAGCGCCCCGTTCGCGCGGGTCAGACCACGCCCGTGCCGGCGTTGCGCGCCGTTCGCGTTAGGACGGCACGCGCGTGTCGAAAGCCGGAGCCAGCACGGCAGGATGCCGTGCCGCACTCAGAAGACCTGGCGCCAGGTGAAGTGCATGACCGCGAGCGCCGCCTGGAGGCCGAAGAACGCGATGAGGACGTGCGGGGTGAGGCGCGGGCCGAACCGCGCGCCCAGGTAGATGAACACCGGGAAGAGCGTGGACGTGACGCGGCCCATCGACAGGAACCCGCCCATGAAGAGCGGCGGGACGACGGTGACGAGCAGGAACACCGCGTATGGCCAGCCATAGCGCCGGCCCACGGGCCAGCTCACGGCCAGCGCGAGCGCCGTCGCCGCCATGTTGAGTATCTCGATCGCGTAGGCCGCCGAATAGGCGGTCAGCCCCACGTTCCAGAGCTCGCCCCATCGCTGGGCGAGCAGCACGTGCAGGCCGGCGAACTGTCGTCCCCACGCGCCGTGCGCCTTCATCCACACGAACCATTCGCCGGTGAAGCCGTACAGCCACCACGTGAAGAGCAGCATGCCAACGCCTGACATCGACGCGGCCAGCAGTCCCCAGGCGAGCGTCGTCGTGCGATAGCCGTCGGCGCGCCAGTGCGCGAGGGCCATCAGGCCGAGCGGCACCGACAGCAGGCATCCGTTCGGCCGCGAGAGGCCGGCAACGACGCCGAAGGCCGCCGCCCAGGCCCACTGGCGGTGACGCATGTGGTAGAAGGCCGCGACGGCACAGGCGAGAAAGAACGCCTCGGTGTAGACGGCCCCGAAGAAGAAGGCGAAGGGATAGGTGGCGGCGAGCGCCACGGCGCGCCCGGCCGCGTCCTCCGACCCCGTGAGCTCGCGCGCAAGCCTGAACAGGTACACGAGGCCGACGATCAGGCTGGTGACAGACACCAGCCAGCCCGCCTGGAGCATCCGTACGTGCCGCCGGGTGGTGAACGTCTCGAACGAGTCACCGGGGCGGCTTGGCGACCCCCAGCGCGCGCCGAGCGCCGAGGCGACGAACCGCACGGTCATCGGATAGGCCGGGAAGAACGCGACGTTGGTCTGGTGGTTGGCGTTGCCCCAGTAGTTGTAGCCGTCCTCGGCAATCCCCAGGTACCAGCCCGTGTCCCAGCGCGCGAGGAGGTTGCCCGCCTCGGTCGGGGCCACGCGGAAAGGCGGCTCCCCGGACGGATAGCCGATGAGCAGCACGCCGACGTACGTCGCCAGCAGCACCGTCAGCCGCGTCGTCGCCACCCAGGGGGCGACGTGCCGCAGGCCGCCCACACGCCAGGTCCACCGGGCGCCGCCAGCCACGCGATGCCACCACGCGGGCCGCCGCATGAGCCCGTGCCGGACGACGAGCAGCAGCGCGAGCACGCCGCCGATCTTCCAGCCGGAGGTGGCCGTGACGCGCACGTCCGCGTACGTCAGGCGTGGCCCGCCGAAAAGCAGTGCAGACACCAGGAGCGCCAGCGAGATGCCGATGGCGATGTCGAGGAGCGTGATCCAGACGGGCACGCGCACGGCAGGCAGCGTGACCGCCTCGTGGGGCGGCGCGGTCGGCGGGGACGGGACGATGTTCATCGTGGTGAGGCGGCGGCGAGCGCGCGTGCCTCGACGCGGAGGCGGCGGCGCAGCAGTTCGCCGAACGCGAGCAGGAACAGCGTACCCGCGATGGGCGCGCGCATCCACGCGCCGATGCCGACCATCTCGGCGACGACGCCGACGTAGTTCGGATGGCGCATCCAGCGGTAGATGCCGTGCCTGACGAGCGGGCGTCCCGGCAGCGGCAGCACGCGGAACGTCCACCGTTCGCCCAGCGTCGCGATGGCGACGTACTTGACGGCCTTGCCCAGCACGAACAGCAGCAGGCCGGCGGCGGCGACGGCATTCCACGGGGTCCCGCGCCACCACTGCTCCGCGAGGCACGCGGCGAAGCCGAGCGGATAGACCACCAGCATCCACGCGTACACGTCGTCGGCGGGCTCGATGGCCCCGCGGCTGCGGAGCGCATGCTCGTTGCGCCGGGAGACGATCGCCTCGGCGAGCATCGAAACGCCGACGACGACGGCGGCGACGGCGGGGCTGCCGGCCCAGGCCGCGGCCACGCCCTCGCTCACGCCGCCACCTCGCGCGCGCAGCCGACGTCGCCGGCCATGGCGATGACCCGGCGGAACACGAACGGGACGAGCGCGGCCGCAGCGGCGCCGGCCCTGACCCCCATCGGGCTGCCGACGAGCATCCGCAGCAGGCGGTTGAACCGGAACTTGGACGAAAGGGCGCGCCGGCGGCGGCGCGCAAGCTCGCGCGCGGGATCGGCGACGGCGCCGGCCAGCGCGTCGAGCGCCACGTCCGCCGCGAGCACCCCGCCCCGGAGCGCGATGTGTGTTCCGTCGCCTGTCATGGGGTCCACAAAGCCCGCCGCGTCGCCGGCCAGGAGCAGGCCGTCGAGGCCCATCGCGTCGACGTCCACGGCCAGCGGCCCGAGCGACACGACGTCGCCCGCGCGGCGCGCCGAAGCGCACCGGTCCCTGAGCAGCGGGTCGCGCCGCAGCGTCGTCTCGAGCAGCTGCGCGGGACTGGCGAGTCCCGCGCGCGACGCGGTGACGAGGCAGACGTTGGCGAGCCCGCCCGGCGACGGCGCCACGCCGACGTAGCCGCCCGGGCGCACGTGCATCTCGCCCACGCTGTCGAGCCCTGCCACGCCCTCGAGGTACGCGCCGACCGCCCAGCGCCGGGGCCAGCGCGGGTGCGACGCGAGGCCGAGCGCGAGCGCCACCGCGGAGCGTCGTCCGTCGGCCGCGATCGTGAGCCGCGCGGGCAGGCGGCGCTCCTGCCCTGACGGCCCCCGCACCCGCAGCCCCGTGACACGCGGCGGCGGGCCGGCGTCGAGAAGCGGCCCCACGACGCGCGTGTTGTCCAGCAGGTCGGCTCCGGCATCGAGCGCCGCCCGCAGGAGCAGGTCGTCGAACGACGCGCGAGGCAGCGCGCACCCCGTCATGCCGGCCCCGTAGAGGCCGCGAATCGTGACGCCTTCGGCGCTGGTCACCACCATGCCGTCGAGCGAGAGGCCGCGGGCGAGGACGGCCTCGGCGAGGCCGTGCGCGCGCAGCAGCGCCATGGCGCCCGGGTTGAGCGTGTCGCCGCACAGCTTCGGGCGCGGGAACCTGGCGCGATCCACGAGGAGCACGCGCGCACCGCCGCGGGCGAGCCGCAGCGCGGCGATGCTGCCGGCCGGCCCGGCGCCCGCGATGATCACGTCGTGCATGGCTTACGCGTCCCCGTGCGCGAGGACGACCGCGCTGTTCTTGGACCCGAAGCCGAGGCAGTTGCAGAGCGCGGCGCCGGCCTGCACGGCGCGCCCCTCGTTGGGCAGCACGTCCACGTCGCAGGCGGCGTCGAGACGATCGACGTTGATGGTGGGCGGCAGGAAGCCGCGATCGAGCGCCAGCGCGGTCGCGACGATCCCGCAGGCGCCGCTCGCTCCCTGCGGATGGCCCACCATCGACTTGGTGGACGAGCCGCACAGCGTCTCGGCGTGGGCGCCGAACACGCGCCGCACGCAGCGGACCTCGATGGCGTCGTTCAGCTGCGTGGACGTCCCGTGGAAGTTGACGTAGTCGATCGACTCCGGCGCCCTCTCGGCGCGCGAGAGCGCCAGCTGCATCGCCGCCACGATCTGCGTGCCTTCCGGGTCCATCTGCACGCGGTGGTAGGCATCGCACGTCGACCCGTAGCCCTCCACGACGGCATAGACGTGGGCGCCGCGGGCGCGCGCCCGCTCCTCGAGCTCGAGCACGTACATCCAGGCGCCCTCGCCGAGCACGAATCCGTCGCGGCCCTCGTCGAACGGACGCGACGCCTCCGCCGGGCGGTCGTTGTAGCGCGTCGAGACCACGCGCATCCGCGAGAAGCCGTAGATCATGCCGGGCGTGACGCACGCGTCCACGCCGCCGCAGAGCAGGGCCGCGGCCTCGCCGCTGCGCAGCAGGGACAGCGCGTAGCCCGTGGCGTCGGTCGAGCTCGTACAGCCCGTGGACAGGACGTGGCTGATGCCGTGCAGCCGGAGCGCCATCGAGATCTCGCTCGAGAGCATTCCGCAGATGGACACCGGGATCGCGTATGGCGTGACGCGCTTCTGCCCGTCGGTGAAGAACTCGCGGTACTGGCGCTCGCCGAGCTCGATGCCGCCGCCGCCGGTCCCGATGATGACGCCCGCGTCCGGCTCGCCGATCCGCAGCCCGGCGTCGCCCCACGCCTCGAGGGCCGCGATCACGGCGGCCAGCGACGCCCGCGAATAGCGGCGCGCATCGGCCCTGTCACGCAGCGTGGCATCGGCGGCCGCGCCGAGGCCGTCGGTGAGGGCATCGTCGATGCTGAGCGGCGGAAGAGGCGCCGCCACCTGGCACGAGAAGGCGCTCGCGTCGAACTCGTCGATGCGGCGCGTGCCGCTGCGGCCTTCGCGGATCGCCGTCCAGAACCGCTCCCGGCCGGCGCCGAACGGGGAGACGACGCCAATGCCCGAGATGACCACGCGCGGGCGCGATGGCATAGGCGGCACTATACTATGCGGCCTGCGGCGCCCGCGGGAGGGCGGGCGCGACCCCGGGAGGCGTGGCGATCAGGGCGTTCAGCGTGACCGGCGCGGTGTTGTTCGTCGTCGCGCTGGCCTGCGGCGCGTGGGCATACGTGTTCCGCTTCGCCGTGGTGGCGTCCCCCGGCTCGCCCTGGCTCGCGCCGCTGCTCGCCGACGTCGCCCTCTTCTCTCTCTTCGCCCTCCATCACAGCGTGCTGACGCGTCACGCCGTCAAGCGTCGCGTCGTCGAGCGGGTGGGCGCCCGCGCCGAACGTCCGCTGTACGTCTGGATCGCCAGCCTGCTGTTCCTCATATGCTGCGCGGCGTGGCAGCCGCTCCCGGGCGTGCTCTGGGCGTGGCCGGACAACGCGCGGCCGCTCGCGGTCACCGTCCAGCTCGCTGGCGCCGTGATTACCCTGGTCGCCGCCCGGCGCCTCGACGTCCTCGAGCTGGCGGGCCTGCGGCCCGTCGCCGAGCACACCCGCCGGCCCCTCGAGACGGGCGGCCTGTACGGGCTGGTGCGACACCCCATCTACTTCGGCTGGATCCTGCTGGTGCTTGCCACGCCCGTGATGACGGCCACGCGCGCGGTCTTCGCGGGCACGAGCATCCTCTACCTGGTGGTCGCGGTGCGGTTCGAGGAGCGCGAGCTCGTCCGGGCATACGGCGACGGCTACGTCGCGTACCAGCGGCGCGTGCGGGCCAGGCTGGTGCCGGGCGTGTACTGACGCGGGTGGAGGGCCCGGACGATCGCCCGCCGGACGCTACGCCTGGCCGCCCAGGCCGCCCTCGCGCAGCCGCGCGAGATGATGGCCGGCGTGTCCGGCGATGATCCACGCCAGGGCGCGCACGGTCACCGGATGGCCGCTGGCCACGCCCTGTCGTGAGGCCGCTTCCTCGGGCAGGCTCTCGACCAGCGCGAGCGTCGCGGCCCGGACGGCCGCGAACTCGTCCACCAGATCGCGGACCGAGCGGCGCCCGGCGTCCGCGAGCGGCGCCCAGGCGTCCTGATCGAAAGACGGGAGCGACGCACCGGGCGCCCGCGCGAACCAGAGGAGCCGGAGCGCGAACACCCGTTCGGCGTCGCTCATGTGATTGAGCGTTTCCTTGAGGCTCCACTTCCCCGGCGCCGACGGCAGCGACGCCCTGGCGTCGTCGATGTCGGCGACGAGCGTGCGCAGCGTCTCGGGCTGCGCCCGCAGCTCCTCCATCAGGCGCCCATCGGGCACCTGGGCCACGTAGCTCGCGTAGAACGGCGCGTACTCGGCGTCGGTCGGGCGCATGGCAAGCATGCTGCATCATAGCGCCCACGGCGGCGCCGGCAACAGCAGGAGCGGCCCGACCCGGGTGGGATAGACTGCAAGCATGCGTGCCTCGCGCGCGCAGCGATGACCGGAGTGACAGCATAGTGGCTGAATCCACCCCAAACACCCCTGATCTGCCCGCACGCCTGCCGGTACTGCCCCTGCGCAGCACCGTGGTGTTCCCTCTCACGGTCCAGCCGCTCGCGGTCAACCGGCCGGTGTCGGTGGACGCCGTGAACCGGGCGCTGGCCGCCGACAGGATGCTGGTGCTCGTGATGCAGGTCGGCGACGCCGACGATCCGACGCCGGCACAGCTGCGCAAGGTCGGCACGGTGGCCGTGATCCGGCAGATGGCCAAGGGCGCCATGGGCCTCCAGGTGCTCGTGGAGGGCGTCGCGCGCGTGCGCCTCGACGAGGTGACGCGCGAGGGCAACGTCATGGACGCGGCGATCACCCCCGCGCCCGAGCCGGACGCCACGACCCTCGAGATCGACGCCTACATGCGCACGCTCCGGGACCTGGTGGAGAAGGCGTTCTCGCTGGCCACCGGCCTGTCGCCCGACCTGCGCTCGATCGTCTCGGGCATCGACGAGCCCCTGCGGCTCGTCTACCTGCTCGCGACGCTCATCGACATGAAGCCCGAGGACAAGCAGCTGCTCCTCGAGCAGGACGACCTGCGCGTGAAGCTCAGCGCGATCACCTCCGCGCTCAGGCGCGAGGTGGAGCTGCTCGAGCTCAAGGGCAAGATCGAGTCGCAGGCGCAGCAGGAGATGAGCGACGCGCAGCGCCAGTACTACCTGCGCCAGCAGCTCAAGGCCATCCAGGCGGAGCTTGGCGAGGAGGAAGGCGAGGAGGCCGCCGAGCTGCGCCGCCGCCTCGAAGAGGCGAAGGTGCCGGAGGCGGTCTTCACGCAGGTGTCCAAGGAGATCGACCGCCTCGAGCGGACGTCGCCGGCGTCGCCCGAGCACCAGATGATCCGCACCTACGTCGACTGGGTGCTCGACGTGCCGTGGAACGTGACGACCGAGGACCGGCTCGACCCGGTCGAGGCCCGGCGCGTGCTCGACGAGGACCACTACGACCTCGACCGCGTCAAGGAGCGCATCGTCGAGTACCTGGCGGTGCGCAAGCTGAAGGGCGACATGAAGGGGCCGATCCTCTGCTTCGTCGGCCCCCCGGGCGTGGGCAAGACGTCACTCGGCCAGTCCATCGCGCGCGCGATGAACAGGAAGTTCGTGCGCATCTCGCTCGGCGGCGTGCGCGACGAGGCCGAGATTCGCGGCCACCGCCGCACCTACATCGGGTCGATGCCCGGACGCCTGGTCCAGGCCCTGAAGCAGGCGGGCTCGATGAACCCCGTGTTCATGCTCGACGAGATCGACAAGCTGTCGGCAGGCTACCAGGGCGACCCCGCGGCGGCGATGCTCGAGGTGCTCGACCCGGCGCAGAACCACACGTTCCGCGATCACTACCTCGAGGTGCCGCTCGACCTTTCGAAGGTGCTGTTCATCGCGACGGCCAACCAGCTGGGCACCATCCACCCGGCGCTCATCGACCGCATGGAAGTGATCCAGCTGAGCGGCTACACCGAGGAGGACAAGCAGCACATCGCCCGTGCGTACCTGCTGCCGCGTCAGCTCGCCGAGCATGGCCTCCCGGACCATGCCCTCGACCTGACCGACGCGGCGCTGCGACGCGTGATCAGCGAGTACACGCGCGAGGCGGGCGTGCGCACGCTGGAACGCCAGCTCGGCACCATCGCCCGCAAGATTGCCGCGCAGGTGGCCGGCATCGATACCAAGCGGAAGCCGGCCGGACTCCAGTTGCCCGACGAACAGCTCACGCCGCCGGCGGGAACGCCGCCGGAAGGGCCCCGCGGCGGCACGGCCGAGGGGGCGGCGCCGGTGACCGCGTCGGCGTCGGCCGATACACCGGGCGAGGTGCCCCCCGACGAGCCGCCGCCCTCGCCGACGCCGGAACCCGAGCGCAAGGAGCCCCCGCAGCCGGAACCCGAGCCCGGCCGCGAGGAGCCCGGCCGCACGCCGCCGGGCGAAGGCGATCCGCCCTCGGAGGAGCCGCCGCGCGAGCTTCCGCGTGACGAGCCCGACGCGCCGCCCGACGCGCCGCCCAGTGAGCCCGAGCCCGTGAGGCTCGTGCACATCGAGAAGCCCTTCCGCGTGGATGCCGACCAGGTGCCCGAATACCTCGGGCCGCCGCGGTTCAAGGACGAGGTCGCCTTCCGTGTCTCGCGCCCCGGCGTGGCGACCGGCGTGGCCTGGACCGAGGCCGGCGGCGACGTGCTCTTCATCGAGGCGACGCTCATGCCCGGCGGCAAGGGCAACGTCGTGCTGACGGGTCAGCTCGGCGAGGTGATGCAGGAGTCGGCACGGACGGCGTTGAGCCACATCCGGGCGCATGCCTCCCGGCTCGGGATCTCCGAGGAGTTCCTCGCGAAGCACGACCTGCACGTGCACGTGCCGGCCGGCGCCATCCCGAAGGACGGCCCCTCGGCCGGCATCACGATGGCCACGGCCATCCTCAGCGCCGCGCGCCAGCAGCCCGTCCGCAGCGATGTCGCCATGACGGGCGAGATCACGCTGACGGGGCTCGTGCTGCCCGTGGGCGGCATCAAGGAGAAGGCGCTGGCAGCGCGCCGCCTTGGCATCAAGACGTTCATCCTGCCCGCGCAGAACGCGCAGGACCTCGACGAGCTGCCCGAGGAGGCCAGGCGCGACATGCGGTTCGTGCCGGTGAAGTCGCTCGACGAGGTGCTGGCGCTCGCGTTCGACCCGGCGCCCGCAGCGCCCGAGGCGGCCACCGCCGACGCCACGGCGTGAGGCCCGCGGTCGCCTTCTGCATCTCCGGCCACGGCTTCGGCCACGCCAGCCGTCAGGTCGAGGTGATCAACGCGCTCGGGCGCCTGCGCCCGGACGTGTCGATCGACGTCTACACCGTCGCCTCGCGCTGGCTCCTCGAGCGCACCATCCTGGTCCCGGCGGCCATCCACGAGGTGGCCTGCGACACCGGCGCCGTCCAGCACGACAGCCTGGACCTCGACATCCCCGCGACGCTCGCCGCCGCCGCCGCGTTCGAGGCGACGGCCGACGAGGCCGCGTCGGCGCTGGCGCGGACGTTCGAGGACGCCGGCACGCGCGTGGTCGTGTGTGACGCACCGCCGATGCCCTTCTCGGCCGCCAGCCTGGCGGGTGTTCCGGCAGTCGCCCTCACCAACTTCACCTGGGACTGGATCTACGACGACTTCGTCGCCGACTTCCCCGCCTATGCCGGCCTGCCCGGGCAGCTGGGCGTGCGCTACGCGCTGGCAACCGCCGGATGGCGGCTGCCGATGCACGGCGGGTTCGAGACGTTCGGCACGGTGATCGACATGCCATGGGTCGCCAGGCGGGCGACGCGCGATCCCCGCGACACACGGCGGCTGATCGGCGCCGACGACCAGCGTCCGCTGGTGCTGTTGTCGTTCGGGGGGTACGGCGTGGCTGGCTGGGACCTGTCGCACCACGCGGACGCGCCGTACCGGCTCGTCGTCGCGGGCGGGGCGAGCCACCAGCCCGAACGGCTGCCGGCCGACGCGCTGTCGATTCCGCGGGACGAGCTGCACGCTCGCGGCCTGCGCTACGAGGACCTCGTCGCCGCCAGTGACGTCGTGGTATCGAAACCGGGGTACGGGATCGTGTCGGAGTGCGTGGCCAACGGCGCCGCGTTGCTCTACACCGACAGGGGGCGGTTCCGCGAGTATCCGGTCATGGTCGCGGAGATGCCACAGGTCCTGCGGTGTCGCTACCTGCCGCAGCAGCAGCTGACGTCAGCCCGCTGGGACGCCGACATCGAGGCGCTGCTGGCGCAGCCGGCACCGCCCGGGCGCCCGCTGGTGAACGGCGCCGACGTCGCCGCCGGTATGCTCGGCGCGATGATTTAGGCCGGGTCGCCGGCAAGGACGCCGCGCCGTCAACGGCGAGGGGACGTCTTCGCGAGGACGTCTCGGAGAGACGTCCCTGCCTGCGTCGCGAGGACGTCTCGGAGAGACGTCCCTACCTAGTCCTTGACGCAGGTCACGAGCGACCAGATGCGCGGGATGTTGACCTTCTCGATGGAGATGGGGGTCAGCTCGGCCTGCGCGAGGAACGCCGGCAGGTCGAGGTCCGACTTGAAGCCGATGTGCACGGTCATCGGCGAGATGACGCGCTCCGCCTTCGACAGCAGCCGGTTCCGGCTGAGGAAGTGATTGAGGAAGATGATCCGCCCCCCGGGCCTGCACACCCGGCGCATCTCCCTGGCCACCTTCACCGGGTCGGGCACCACGCTGATGAGATACGGCGCGTAGACGATGTCGAAGGTGTCGTCGTCGAATTTCAGGTCCTGCGCGTCCATCTGGAGCAGGCGGACGTTCGTGAGTCCCTTGCGCTGCACACGCTCGCGCGCCTTCTCGAGCATCGAGGCCGAGAAGTCGATCCCGGTGACCTCGACCGTGCGGGGATACATGACGGCGTTGATGCCGGTGCCCACGCCCACCTCGAGCAGCTTGTCGCCGGGCGACATCTTCATGCGCTGCAATGCCTGGACACGGCCGGGGTGCAACGTCGGCCCGAACGTCAGGTCGTAGACCTTCGCCAGCTTCTCGTAGACCTGTTCGACGAAGGCGTTCTCGACCACGGTGCTCGACAACGCACGGGTCGCGGCGTCGCCGCCGGCCACCATTTCGTCCTCCGAACGTGACCGGTCACGCCCCAGAATCGACATGTGTCTGATCTCCACCGTTGAAGGGACTGCGGCAGTGTAGCACGTGGCCCATGTGCCTCAGGCGCGCGCCCGACCGGCGGCAAACGCCGAACCGAGCAGCTCGAGCGCGGCGTCGGGCGCGCTGCGCGGCCCCGCCAGCACCACGCCCTCGACCAGCGGACGCACCGCGGCGAGCAGCTCGTCGGCGATCCTGTGGGCCTCGGCAGCGGCCTCGCCGCGCGCGTCGGCCGCAAGCATGCGCTCGACGAGCGCCGACGGCACGCCGATGCCCGGCTCCTCGTGCGCCAGCCGCTCGGCCTGCCGCGCGCTCTCGAACTCGCGGATGACCGCAAGCACCGGCACGTGCGCGTCGCCGATGGCGGCCAGGAAGGCGCGCAGCGCCTCCACGTCGTAGATGGGGCCCATCACCACGAACTCCGCGCCGGCTTCCACCTTGTAGCGATAGCGCGACAGCTCGCGCTCGGGGATGACGGCCGTCGGGTTGGCGGCCACGCCGACGTGGAACGCCGTCGGCTCGCCGATCGACTGCGCGCCCACGTCCTCGCCCACGTTGAACCGGGCGACGACGTTGGTCAGGCCGATCGAGTCGACGTCGTAGACGGCCGTGGCGTCGGGATACTCGGACTGCCGCTGCGGCCGCCCGGTGACGAGCAGCAGGTTGCGCAGCCCCAGCGCGTGGGCGCCGAGCAGGTCGGCCTGCATGGCGTGCAGGCTGTGGTCGCGGCAGCAGTACTGGAGCACGGTCTCGACGCCGGCCTTCTGCTCGAGCGTCACCGCGGCCGCGAGCGCGCTCGTGTGCGCGCGTCCGCCGGGCGCGGCGGAGACGAGCACGAAGTCGGCGCCACGGATGCGCGCGTGGCGCGCGCGCTCGACGAACGCGTCGATGGCGTGGCCGGCCGGCGGCTCCAGTTCGATGCCGACGACAGGGCGCCCGTACGCCAGCGCATGCGCCAGTCGAGACTTCTCGCTGCGGGGCACCGGGGGCCTGGTCGCGCGCGGGACGGCCGGCGCGGCCGTGCCCCTGCCGGCCGCGGGCGTGGGTGTCGACACGAGCGCGCGCACGGCCTGCCGGATCTGGCGGATGTGCTCGGGCGTGGTCCCGCAGCAGCCGCCCACCAGCCTGACCCCTGCCTGCGCGAAGCGGCGCGCATACGACGCCATGTAGTCTGGCGAGCAGAGGTACAGGTTGCGGCCGTCGACGTCGCGTGGCTTGCCCGCGTTGGGCAGCGCGGCGAGCAGGACGTCGGGCGCCGTGGCGGCGATGCGCTCGACGGCGTCGAGCATCGGGGCCGGCCCGACGCTGCAGTTGACGCCAATGACGTCCGGGCCGAACTCGAGGAGCCGCGCCGTGAACTGCTCGGCCGGCATGCCGTCCAGGCTGGCGCCGTCCTCCCCCGTCGTCAGCATGGCGACGACGGGCAGCCGGCTGACGGCACGGATGGCGCGGATGGCCGCGCCGAGTTCCGAGACGTCGCGAAACGTCTCGAGCATGAACAGGTCGACGCCGCCTTCGGCCAGCGCCTCGGCCTGCGCGCGGAAGATCTCCTCCGCCTCGTCGAGGCCGAGCTTGCCCCACGGCTCCACGCGGACGCCGAGCGGGCCGATCGAGCCGGCGACGTAGGCGACGTCACGCGCGGCGTGCCTGGCGAGGCGCGCCGCGGCCAGGTTGATCTCGGCGACGCGGTCGGCCAGGCCGAAGGTCGCGAGCTTGAGCCTGTTGGCGCCGAACGTATTGGTCTCGATGACGTCCGCCCCGGCGCGCACGTAGCTGTTGTGCACGCCGAGCACGAGCTCCGGCTCGGTCAGCGTCAGCTCTTCGAACGCCCGGTTGAGGAAGACGCCCCTGGCGTAGAGCTGCGTGCCCATGGCGCCGTCGCCGATGAGCACGCGCTCCCGCAGGGCGTCGAGAAACGACTGGGTCACGATTTACTCGGCCGAGGCCGCCGGCGGCGTCCGCGGCGCGTTGGCCGGGAGCGGCACCAGCAGGTCGGTCTTGTCCCAGATGAAGTCGTCCTTGCTGTAGACGGCCAGCTCGTAGTCCTTGCCCATGAAGATGGCCGAGACCGGGCAGGCCTCCTCGCAGTAGCCGCAGAAGATGCACCGGGTCTTGTGGATCTGGTACACCCGGGCGTAGCGCGGGCCGGCCATGACGCTGCCGTCGTTCTCCGCCGGCTCGAGGTAGATCGCGTCGGCCGGGCAGGCCACGGCGCACAGGCCGCAGGCGACACACTTCTCGAGCCCGTTCTCGTCGCGCATCAGCACCTGCTTGCCGCGCCACTTGGGGAACATCGGGACCTTCTCGTCGGGATAGTTCACGCTCACCGGCTTCTTGAACATGTGCTTGAGCGTGGTGCGGAAGCCGACGATCCAGGGACGAAGCATGCGGAGGCACTCCTTGTGCGGCGTGCGCAGCGTCTGAGCGCGGCCGCAAACCTGTCCAGTGTAACAAACCGGCCATCCGGGCAAGCCGGAGACCGGCCGGCGCCCCCGACCGCCGGGCTGTGTAGACTGTCAGGGCGGTGCTGCACGGACCGACGTTCCTCTCGGCCGACCCGTTCCTGCTGACCACCATGGTGGTGCAGCTGGCCGTCGTCGCTGCGCTGGCGATCATGCTGGTGCGGTTCCGCCGGTTTCGCACCCTGCTGCTCACCGAGCGTCGCGACTGGCCCGAACGCTGGTCGTTCATCGGCGCGCTGGGAGTGCCCCTCGTCGCGGGGGTGCTGAGCCGGATGCTGCTCGGCTACAACGCGGCCGACGTCTCGCTCGGCGGACCGTTCCTCGCCGGCCTCGTCGCCGGCCCGTACGCCGGCGCCATCGTCGGCGCCATGGTCGGGCTGCCGCCGCTCGTGGGCGGCGAGGTCATCGCCCTGCCCTTCGCGATCGGCTGCGGCTTTGCCGGGGGCGGCCTGCGCGAGATCTGCCCGAAGGACGCCATCTGGCATTTCTCGCCCTTCGTGCTCACGGGCCTGGCCCGCTACATCTGGCAATTCGTGCGACGGTTCGATGTGGACTGGCAGGTGGTGCTCATCGCCGCGCCGATCGGCCTCGAGCTGCTCCGTCAGGCACTCGGCCACCGGTACGGCATCGAGCGGCTGTTCTTCTTCCCCGCCGACAACCCGTTCATGCTCGTGATGGCCCTGCTGTGCACCACGCTTACGGTGGCCATCCCGATCAAGATCTGGAACTCCGCGCGCATCGAGCACAAGCTCCAGGAACAGGAACAGCTGCTGCTGGCCGCCCGCATCGAGGCGCTCACCAGCCAGATCAACCCCCACTTCCTGTTCAACACGCTGACGTCGATCTCGTCGCTCATCCGCTCGAACCCGGAAACGGCGCGGACGCTCATCAACCGCCTGGCCGGCATGCTCCGGCGGCGGCTGCGGGCGCACGATCACTTCGTGCCGCTGCGCGAGGAGCTCTCGGCGGTGGACGAGTACCTCGACATCGAGTGCGTGCGGTTCGGGCCGACGCTGCGCGTCGAGAAGGAGCTCGACCCGGCCACGCTCGACCAGGTCGTGCCGAGCATGATCCTGCAGCCCCTCGTCGAGAACTCGATCAAGCACGGCCTCGCCGACAAGATCGGCGAGCGCGTCATCACGCTGCGCAGCCAGCGGCAGGGCGACGTGACCGTGCTGGAGGTCATCGACAACGGCGTGGGCATCGACGAGGACCGCCGCGGGCGGTCGCTGTCGCACGGCATCGGGCTGCGCAACGTGAACGAACGGCTCCAGGTGATCTTCGGAGCCCAATGCCAGCTGGGAATCACCAGCGCCCCGGGGCAGGGCACCTGCGTCCGCCTGGAGCTGCCCCGGCTGGTCACACCGGAGCGGCGGTCGGCGTAACATGAAGGTGACGACCCTGGTGGTGGACGACGAGCAGCTGGCACGGGAGGAGCTGTGCTTCCTGCTGGGGCAGTCGCCCGACGTGGAGGTGATTGGCCAGGCCGGCGACGGCATCGAGGCCCTCGGCATGCTGGAGGACCTCGAGCCCGACATCGTCTTCCTGGACATCCAGATGCCGGGACTCACCGGCTTCGAGGTGGCGCGGCAGGCGCTGGCCAGGCAGCTGACGCCGGAGTTCGTGTTCGTGACGGCCTACGACCAGTACGCCCTCGACGCGTTCCACGTCAACGCCGTCGACTACCTGCTCAAGCCAGTGGACGCGGGCCTGCTGGAGCGGGCGCTCACCCGGGCGCGCAGGCGGCTGTCGGCCGAGCGCCCGGCCGGCGTATCGAACCCGGACCTGGAACGGATCGTCCAGATGGTGTCGGCCCGTCAGGCCCGGCGGTCGCAGGTGGTGGTCAAGGTCGACGAACGTATCCTCCTGCTGCCGGCCGACGACCTGATCTTCGCGTCCATGAATGACGATGTCGTGTCGGTGGTGGCAAGCGGGGTGACGGGCACCGCCACGGTGCGGACGCTCGACGAGCTGCAGGCGCAACTCGACCCGGCGGTGTTCTGGCGGGTGCATCGCTCGCACCTCGTGAACATCCACAAGATCAAGGAGATAGTCCCCTGGTTCAGCCGGAACTTCATCCTGAGAATGAAAGACGCGAAAGCTACGGAGATTCCGGTCAGCCGCGCCCAGACCAAGCGGCTCCGGGAGTACCTGAAGCTGTAGCGCCCGGGGCGGCTGCCAGCGGCTCGGCCCTGGTCGCCGCGCTCGACGCACGCGCCGACGCGCTGCCGGCGCCGTCAGCCGTGACGGCGGCCGACGAGGCCCTGCGCGCCGCCACGGCCCAGGTGCGTGGACCGTCCGTCTGGCAGCGTCTTGGCGAGGAACTGCTGACCTGGTTCAAGACCCTCGCGTCCGCGGCCGTCTACGCGACGCTCATCGTCACGTTCGGCTTCCAGGTGGCCCGCGTCGAGGGCCAGAGCATGGCGCCCACGCTCGAGGACCAGGACCGCCTCATCGTCAACAAGGCGGCCTACAAGCTGGGGGAACCGCGGCGCGGGGACATCGTGATGCTGTGGTACCCCGTCGACCCCGACAAGTCGTTCGTCAAGCGCGTGATCGCGGAGGAGCAGGACAAGGTCCGCATCGTCGACGGCCGCGTCTTCGTGAACGACATCGAGCTCGACGATGCCTACGTCCCGGCGGAGTACCGGGGGCACGACGACTACGGGCCCCAGGTGATTCCGGAGGGGTACTACTTCGTGATGGGCGACCATCGGAACAACAGCTCCGACAGCCGCCACTGGGGGCCCGTGCCGAAGAAGTACATCATCGGCAAGGTGCAGCTCAGGTGGTGGCCGATCAACCAGGCCCGCCTGTTCGACTGAGCCCGCGCGCCGGCGTCACGCCGCCGTCGTGCGGGCGCCAAGCTCCCTGTCGATCTCGAGCAGCGCGCTCGGATCCGAGCCGGCAATCTCCAGCTTGGCGATGATGTCGCGCGCCGACTTCTCCTCCTCCACCTGCTCGGTCACGAACCACTGCAGCTCGACCACGGCCGCGAAGTCCTTGTGCTGCATCGCAAGGTCGTAGAGCGCGTCGATCTGCTGCGAAACCTGCTCCTCCTGTGCCAGCGCGGCGCGGAAGATCTCGAGCAGCGTCGTGGCCCGCGTGGTCTCGACGGTGATCTTGCGCAGGGTCACGCTGAAGTTGCGGTTGTGGATGAAGTCGAAGAGCCGGAGGGCGTGGCCGCGCTCCTCCTCGCTCTGCAGGCGGAACCAGCGTGCCGCGCCTGGAAAGTTCAGCTCTTCACAGACTCCCGACATGGCGAGGTAGCTGTGCGAGGCGGACAGCTCGTTGTTGACCTGGTCGTTGATCGCGGCGTAGACGTCTTCTCGGCTCACGAGGGATCTCCTTTGCGCTCCTCCTCGTATAGCGCATCGACGACCGCTTGCCAACGTTCGAGGATCTGCTTCCGCCGGAGCTTGAGCGTCGGCGTGAGCTCGCCCGAGGCGATCGTGAACTCGGTCGGCAGCAGCGCGACCTTCTTCAGCCGCTCGTACTGCGCGAGTTCGCTGTTGAGCCCGTCGACCACTTCCCGGTAGAGCGACAGCACGTCCTCGCGTGTGACGAGTTCCTCGCGCGTGCCGAGCGGCAGTCCGAGCGTCCGCAGCCGCTGCTCGAGGGCCGCGAAGTCGGGCACGATGAGCACCGCCGGGAACCGGCGGCCTTCGCCCACGACGACGGCCTCGGCCACCAGCGGGTCGCGCTTCAGGACGCCCTCGATGGGCGCGGGCGCCACCTTCTTGCCGCCCGAGGTGACGATCAGCTCCTTCTTCCGGTCCGTGATCGTCAGGTAGCCGTCCTCGCTGAGCGTCCCGACGTCGCCCGTGTGGAACCAGCCGTCGACAATCGCCGCCGCCGTGTCGGCCGGCCGCTTCCAGTAGCCCTGCATCACGTTCGGCCCGCGCGTCAGGATCTCGCCGTCCTCGGCGATGGCGATCTCGACGCCGTCGATGGCGCAGCCCACCGTGCCGAAGCGCGGACGGTCCAGCGGGTTGACGCTGACGACAGGCGACGTCTCGGTGAGGCCGTAACCCTCGATGAGCCGCAGCCCGATGCCGTTGAAGAACGCGGCGATGTGGGCCGGCAACGGCGCGCTCCCCGAAACGGCCAGGCGCAGCCGCCCGCCGACACGCGCCCGGATCTTCGAGGCGACGAGCCTGTCGGCGACCGACCACTGGACCTTCAGCGACGCAGGCACCGGGCGCCCGGTGATCTGGAGGGCGGACACCTCCTTGCCGATGCGGACCGCCCAGTGGAAGAGCCGCTGGCGGACGGCCGACGAGGCCGCCACCGCGTCGTGGATGCGGCCGTACAGCTTCTCGTACACGCGCGGCACGCCCGTCATGATCGTCGGCCGCACCTGCTGCAGGTCGCGGGCAATCGTGTCCATCGACTCGGCGTGCGCGACGGTGACGCCCTCGTGCAGGTACACGAAGGTGACGAGCCGCTCGAAGACGTGGCTGAGCGGCAGGTAGCTCAGCGCGACGTCGTCGGCACGCAGGCCCAGCACGGGGCTGACGGCGAGCACGTTGGACAGCAGGTTGGCGTGCGAGAGCATGACGCCCTTCGGCTCGCCCGTGGTACCCGACGTGTAGATGATGGTGACCAGGTCGTCCGGCGCGGCGCTGGCGATGCCGGCCTCGTAGGCCGCGCGCGCGGCGTGGTCGGTGGCGAGGCGCTGTCCGCGCGCGAGCAGGGCGTCAAAGCCCATGACCGATCGGCTCGCGCCCTGCGCGACGGGGCCGAACGAGACGATGAACTCGAGCCCCGGCAGCAGGTGCCGCACCTCGAGGATCTTGGCGGCCTGCTGCGCGTCGGCCACGAAGATGCCGCGCGCGCCGGAGTCCTGGAGGATGTAGCGGGCCTGCTGGGCCGACAGCGTCGGGTAGATCGGCACGGTCACGCCGCGCGCGGTGATCACGCCGAGGTCGCTGAGCAGCCACTCCTGCCGCGTCTCCGACATGATGGCCACGCGGTCGCCTGGCGCGACGCCCATGTCGCGCAGCGCCAGGCCGATGGCCTCGACGCGGTCGCGGAACGCCTGCGACGAGAGCGGCTCGGTGCCCGTCGCGGTACACCGCAGCAGCAGCGCCGGACGTGCATGCGTGTGCGCGACGTACAGCGGCAGCTCCGCCAGCGTCCGGAACTGCGCGGGCGCCGAAGGCGGAAAGCGGTAGCGTTGACCGGAGCGTTGCCCGGGCGCGACGGCAACCGTCACGTTCACCTCCTCGAAGCGAGGCCTACCGTAACACACGGGCCCTGCCCGGCGGCGTCAGCCGCGCTGCCAGTGCCCGCTGCGTCCGCCGTCCTTCTCGACGAGCTCCACGTGCTCGATGCGCATGCCGCGGTCCACGGCCTTGAGCATGTCGTAGACGGTGAGCGCCGCGACGCTGACGGCCGTCAGCGCCTCCATCTCGACGCCTGTCGGTCCCGTCGTCGCCACGGTGGCCCGAAGGGCGATGCCGTCGGCGACGACCTCGACGTCCACCTGCACGCTCGACAGCGCCAGCGGATGGCACAGGGGAATCAGGTCGGCCGTCCGCTTGGCGGCCATGATGCCGGCGATGCGCGCCGTCTGGAGCGGGTCGCCCTTCGCCGTGGCGCCCCGCGCGGCGAGGTCGAGCGCCTCGGCGCCGGCCCGGACGAAGCCTCGCGCGACGGCGACGCGGCGGGTGTCGGCCTTGCCCGACACGTCCACCATCCGCACGCGTCCGTCGGCGTCTGCGTGCGTGAGCCCGCGCGGCGGGGGCTCAGCCGACATCGATGGGCCCGTTGGCGAGGAAGAAGGAGAGGCTCTCGAACGTCACGGTGAGGTCCATGTTCTTCAGCTTCACGCCAGCAGGCACCTTCACGTTGCCCGGCGAGAAGTTGAGGATCGCGCGGATGCCGGTGGCGACGACCGCGTCGATGGTCGCCTGCGCGGCGTCGGCAGGCACGGTGACGACGGCCATCTCCACGCGCTCGCGCTCGACGACGCGCGGGAGCTCGCGGACGTGACGGATGGGCACGCCGCCCCGCGACGACTGCCCCACCTTCCCGGCGGCGACGTCAAACAGCGCGACGATGTGGAACCCGTCGGCGCGGAACCCCTGGTAGTCGGCCAGCGCCAGCCCGAGGTTGCCGGCGCCGACGATGATCACCTTGATGGCCCTGTCGAGGCCGAGGATCTGGCGCAGGTGGCGCTTGAGGTCCTTGACGTAGTAACCGACGCCGCGGATCCCGAACTCGCCGAAATGCGCGAGGTCCTTCCGGATCTGCGCCGCGTTCAGGCCGAACTCGGTCTCGAGCCCCTGCGAGGAGATGGTGTTGACCCCCCGCGCGTCGAGGGCCTCGAGGCAGCGCAGATACACCGACAGGCGAGCGGTCGTCAGCTCCGAGACCTGTTCGGACGCACTGCGGATCCGCGTCGCGTCACTCACGGCGCAGATTGTAGCGCGCCGCAGGGTACGATTGACCCGATGCTCCGCCGTTGTGCAGTCGCATGGCTCGCGCTGGCCACGGCCCTGGCGGCCTGGCCCACGCACGCGCAGATTCGCGCGGACGTGCCAGGCGGACGGCGCGCCGCGACGGTCGAGGCGCTGACGCTCTACCCCGCCTTCTACCACCTCCAGCCGGTGCGCCTGCGCGGCCGGCTGGTGACCGACGACGTCGGCGCGGCCCTCATCGCGGGCCCGGCGCGCGTGCTGCTCATCGGCGATGCCGCGCTCGGCAGCGCCGACGGCGACGTCGAGGTCCTCGGCACGTTCCTCGACGTCGGGAGGCTCACCGAAGACGACAGCCGCGTCGCCACGTACGGCCTCGCCGCGCTGTCGCAGAAGGTGCTCAATCGTGACTGGCCCGCCCCTGGCGAGCTGCTCGTCGTGGCGACCGAGGAGGTGACGCGGTCCGAAGGCCGGCAGCCGCTGACGCTGCGGGCGCTCGCGCTGTCGCCCGAGGGATTCGACGGCGAGACGGTGGTCGTGGCGGGCCGCTTCCGCGGACGCAACCTGTTCGGCGATCAGCCTGCCGCACCAGGGCGCAGCCCGTACGACTTCATCCTCCAGCTCGCCGACGCGTCGGTGTGGGTGGTCGGCCGCCGCCCCCGCGTCGATGGCATGGAGCTCCGCGTGGATCGCCGCACCGACACGGGCCGCTGGCTCGAGGTGGAGGGCGAGGTGCGGACGGGCCGCGGCCTTACCTGGATCGAGGCGACGGACATTCGCTCCGCCGCGCCCGTGGAGGAACCGGACACGGAACTGACGGCGCCGCTGCCACCGCCGCCAGCCCCCACCGTGGTGTTCAGCGCGCCCACGAGCGACGAGTTCGACGTCCGCCCGAACGCCTCCGTGCGCGTCCAGTTCTCCCGCGACATGAATGCCGACTCGTTCAAGGGGAACGTCCGCGTCCGCTACCTGCCACAGGAGTCGGTCGAGCGGGGCGAGGCGCAGGTGCCGTCGCTGGACTTCACCGCGAGCTACGACGCCGGCCGGCGCGTGCTGGAACTGACCTTCAAGGCGCCGCTGGAGCGGTTTCGCACCGTGGAGGTGGTGCTCGGCGAGGGCATCACGTCGACGGAAGGCCAGCCGCTGGCGCCGTGGACGCTGCGCTTCACCGTCGGCGGCTAGCCGACCCGACGGGCCGCGGACGTGCGCGCGGCGTGCCGGCCTCAGACGACGTGGGCGGGCGGGGTGCCGAAGAGGCGCCTGCGGATGAACCGCAGCAGCCGCAGCAGCACGTAGACCAGGACCAGCAGGGTCAGCAGCACCACGCCGAGCGACAGCAGCGGGTACTCGATCGCCACGAGCGCGATGCCGATGACAAACGCGTCCTCGCCGAGGCTCAGGGCCCAGTTCGAGAACGGCTCAGGGCTCGCATTGGCGGTGACGCGCGCCGTGGCCTTGGTCGCATGGCTCGACGCGGCGATGCCGCCGCCGAGGATGGCGACAGCCCCCTGCATCGCCGGCGACGCCTCGCCGAGCGTCGTCACGGCGACGAGCGCGCCGCCGAGCGGCCGGATGGCGGTATGGATGCCGTCCCAGATGGTGTCGAGCCACGGCACCTTGTCGGCGATGAACTCGACGACATACAGCGCCAGGGCCGTGTAGATCACCCAGGAGTTGTCGAAGAGGCGGAACTGCTCTGGCAGCGAGACCCACTCGTAGCGCGCGGCCAGGCCGAGGATGGCGACGGTGGCGTAGAGGTTGACGCCGGCCGCCAGCGAGAACCCGAACGTGCGCCCCAGCGCGGCGAGCAGTTCCATGACGGGTGCCGGCAACAGCATACGGCAGGTCGGCGTCGCCGGGTGGCCGACCCGTCACCTCACCCGGCGGCCGCCTGCGCGAGCAGCTCGGCCACCCGGTCGCGCACGCGCGTCGCGAGCTCCTGCCGGTCGTCCACGGTCAGGCCCGTCGTCTCGACGGGGGCTCCGATGTGCACCCGCACGACCGTCGGCCAGATGAGCGGGCTCCCCTTCCGCATCGCGCGGCCGGCCCCGTGGATGGCCATCGGCACCACCGGCACCTGGCCCTTGATCGCGAGGACGAACGCGCCCCGCTTGAAGGGCAGCAGCTCGCCCGTCCGGCTGCGCGTGCCCTCGGGGAACATCAGCAGCGAGGCGCCCTGGCGGACGGTCTCGACGCCCTTCTCGATGGCCTGCGTCGCACGCTCGCGATTCTCGCGCTCGATGGGCACGAAACCGACGACGTCGAAGCCCCGTCCAAGGATGGGAAGCTTCCGCAGCACCGCCTTGTAGACGACCTTCAACCCGGGCGTGAGCTCGCGGAGCACGGCAAACAGGATCGGCGGCTCGACGTTGCTTGCGTGGTTGACGCAGTAGAGCGCGGCGCGGTGGCGCTGGATGTGCTCGCGGCCCACCACCACCGTCCGGATGCCGACAATCGCCATCGCGATGCGGACGCACAGGATGCCGAGCCAGAACAGGTGGCGCTGCGCGCCCGTGAGGATGCCGACGATGAGGGCCGGCGTACCGATGACGAGCACCCAGGTCGAGACGAACAGGTAGGCGATGGCGGAGCGGAGGGCGGCGAGCAGTGTGGACACGATGCGGCGGGATCATAAACGACGAAGCCCGGCCGCCCTCGTGGGGCGCCGGGCTTCGGTCGGGGTCTCGGCAGTCCTTCGAAAACGAATGTGCGGGCCGGGCTAGTTGGCCTGCATGGCGCGGCGCGCGGACGCGCGCGAGGCGGTCGTCACCTTGACGGTGCTGGCCTTGGCGGCCGCGGCCGTCGACGCGCGCTTGGCGGCCCGGGCGGCGGCAGCCTCCTTGGCCTTGAAGCACGCCTCGAGCGCTTCGTCGACGCGCTTCTCGACTTCCTCCATCGGCTGGTCGGTCACCTCGGAGATCTCCGAGATGACGAGGAAGCGGGCGCGGTCGAGCATCCGCTTCTCGCGGAACGAGAGGTTCTTCGACTTGCTGAGGTACATCAGGCTCTTGAGGACTTCGACCACGTCGTAGACCGAGCCCGTGCGCATCCGATCCGAGTTGTCCTTGAAGCGGCCCTTCCAGTTCTGGTGACTGTCGATCTTGCCATCGGAGAGGAGGCAGTACAGCCGCTCGATTTCGCTGTCACACACCGCGCGCCGCAGCCCGACACTCTCGACATTGCTGACCGGGACGAGCACCGTCGTCTCGTTGGCGACCATGCGCAACTGGTAGAAGTCGCACATCGTCCCCAGAATCGTCTTGGTCTCGATACTTTCGACGACGCCGAGACCATGATTTGGGTAAATGACCTTGTCACCGACCTGGAATGTCACGGGCACCCCTCTCTCCGGATGTTGCAGGGAAGGCACTGCAGAAGTCGTCTTGCCGAGAAACCTTTTCGATTATAGCCCAGAAATGGCCTATCGCGGCCATGAATGGCCCGGCTGGCCGGGGTTTGGCGCGAATGGCGCCCGGATTCCGGCGCCGACGGCCAACTGAACGGCCGGTGGCGGCGTCTGAAACGCGGCTGCTGCCGGGAGGTCTGCGGCGGCCGCGGCGGGCGGCTACAATGCCCGCGTGGGAGGTGAGATGACGAATCGTCGTACCGGTCATCCGGGCCTGACCCGGCGCGCGCTGCTCCGGCTGGGCCTCGCCCTCGGGGGCTCGTCGCTGGCGCTGTCGACGCCGCTCGCGGCCTGGCAGGGCCGTCGTCCGCGGGGCGACAGCCTCGCGCCCTTCGTGCCGACGCCGCAGGACGTCGTGGAGCGGATGCTCAGCCTGGCCGGGGTCAAGTCTGGCGACGTGGTCTACGATCTGGGGTCGGGGGACGGGCGCCTGGTGATCGCCGCGGCGAAGCTCGGCGCGCGCGGTGTGGGCATCGACATCGACCCGCAGCGCATCGAGGAGGGGCGCGCCAACGCGAAGGCGGCAGGCGTGGCCGACAAGGTGGAGTTCCGGCTCCAGGATGCCCTCGAGGCGGACATCTCGGAGGCGACCGTCGTGACGCTGTACCTGCTGTCGTCATCGAACGCGAAGCTGCGGCCGAAGCTGACCTCGCAGCTCAAACCCGGCGCGCGCATCGTCTCGCACCAGTTCGGCATGGGCGACTGGGAGCCCGAGAAGGTGGAGACCTTCACCGACAGCAACGGCACGAGCCGCACGCTGTACCTCTGGACGATCCGGTAGGGACGGCCCTCCGGGCCGTCCGCCGCCTCCGGGCCGTCCGCCTGTCTCCGGCCGTCCTGGCCCTGCTATACTCGCCCGTCCCCGCCCGGGGGACCGAGCCGAAGTGGCGGAACTGGCAGACGCGACGGACTCAAAATCCGTTGATCCGGAAGGATCGTGCGGGTTCGACCCCCGCCTTCGGCACCACCCCGCGCACCCGCGTGCGGCTCAGGCGGCCGCCGCTGCGAATGCGTCCTTCACCGACTGCCGCAGCAGCACGATGATCGTGAAGATGCCGAGCACCGTGCCGAACGGCGTGAAGATGCACGCGATGCACGCGATGACCAGGCAGAACATGTAGTGCTCCCGCCGGCGCAGGTACCGGCCCGCGAGCGCCAGGCAGACGGCCAGCGCCAGCCCTGCGGCCATCCAGACGCCGCCCATCGCGATGAACAGCCATCCCATCCAGACCGGTTCCGTGGCGTCGCCCGGGCCCGACTCGAGCTTCCCCATGACCATCAGGATGCCCACCGTGATGTGGGCGATCGGGATGAGCGAGAACAGCGCGGTGATTCCCGCCACCACGTAGTGAAAGATCGCGAGCAGCCGCAGGTGCTCCGCGTCCTGCGGGGTCAGGGTTGTCATGGTGCGCGCATCATGGCGGAAGTCGGCGGCCACGGCAAGACGCGTACGCCGGGCGTTACCTGTCGACGGCGTGCTCGCGCACGTACTCGGCGACGGCGCTCGGAGGCGTGACGATGTGGTGGAAGGCCTCGGCGTACGCGAGCCCGTGCGGGGCGCCGGCCTTCCTGTCGCGGTCGAGGACGAACTGCCGGATGTACTCGCGGTTGGCGGTTCGTGCATCGTCGCCGAGCAGCGGCAGGCGCCGCCCTTCGGCGGCGAGCCGCGCCCTCAGGCGCTCGCCGTTCTCTCCCGCCGGTCCCTGCGCGCGATTCTCGACGTTGACGTCGATCTTGCGCTCGACCCACGGGCCGATGTCCACGACGCGGTTGACGCGCTGCTGGAAGCGCGCGAAGTAGTACTTCTCCCTGACGGCGTGCGGCGCGAGCCCTGCCGCGAAGTGCTCGGGGTAGTCCTTCTCGCCGCCCGCCATCCACGCCGCCGCCTCGACGCAACGGCTCGTCACGACGTGATCGGGGTTCTCCTCGTACGCGGCCCACGGGTCGTAGGTGACGACGACGTCGGCCTTGAGCAGCCGGAACAGGAAGATGAACCGCTGTCGCAGCTCGGCCCACGCGATGTTGTCCATCATGTGGTTGTTGTAGTTGAGGTTGAAGGTGCGCACCGCGCCGAGCGCCTTGCCCACGGCCTCCGAGTCGCGCCAGTTGGCCATCACGGTCTCGGCATACGAGCCGGGCCCCGCCATGTCGTCGTTGGTGACGCGGATCACGTACGCGGTGGCGCCCTCGTCGACCAGCTTCAGGACCGTGCCTGCCGCAAACAGCGGGATGTCGTCGGAGTGGGGCTGGACGGCCACCACCACCTGTCCGGCGCGTGGCTTGCCCTGGCGCGGCCGCTCGATGACGAGCGGGGCGTGCGCGTCGAACTGCTGGAGCGGCGGACCTGGCGGCTGCGGGCTGCGCGGCGCCTGACGGGCGGCCACGCGCGTCGCCGTCGTGGCGGCCGCGGCGCCGACGGCCAGCGTCGAGTGCAGAAAGCGTCGTCTGTTCATCTGGGCTCCTCAGGACAGCGGGTGTGGCAGGGAGTGTAGTGCCGTTCCGCCGTCGCGCCCGCGTCGTTGTCGCCAGTAAGGCCCGCGACCCGATCGAAAGGAGCCGGTTGTGAGGATCTGCCCGCTTGCCGGACTGGCCGGCATTCTCGTGCTCGCCACGTCGGTCGCGGCGGCCCAACCGGCGAGCGACGGCGCACTGCGGCACGTCCTCGCCCCGACGGGCCTGCATCTGCGCGAGCGGCCGGATCCCGGCTCCCCCGTTCTCGGCACGCTGGCCTACGGCACCACCGTCACGCTGCTCGACGACGCGAGCGACCGCCGCGTCACGGTAGACGGCCTCAGCGGAGGCATGGCCAGGGTCGACGCGGGCGGCGTGACGGGTTACATGTTCGACGGGTATCTGAGCCGGTACCCCGCCCCGGCACGCCCGATGCCGCTCGAGCGGTATGTCGCGCTCGCTCGCGCCAGGGTGGGTGCCGACCTGCGGCCGCACCACGAGCGGCACGAGTACGACCTCGACGGATACCTCAGGGTCGAGGAGGGCATCACGATCTTCCAGGCCGACTGGCAGGAGGCGTTCGTGCTGGCGCGCGCCCTGGCCGACATCCCTGCCGGCATCCGGCTGCCTCCATCATCCGGCGACAGCCGGACGGTGGCGAACCGCGAGAAGCCGGAGTGGCTGTGGTTCGACCAACTCGAGGTCCAGCGGGACGAGGCCGGCAACCTCGCGTCGCTGCGGTACACGGCGCGCGGCGAAGGCGGCGGACGCTACGTGGTCATCGAGCGCGGCGAGGGCGGACGAGGCCTGCGTATCCTGATCGGCGGGATTGGGGACTGACGGCAGCGTGTCCATGCAGGCAAGCGACGACCACCCTGTCGCAAGGGGACGGATCTACACGATCGGCCACTCCACGAGGCCCATCGAGGAGTTCCTGGCCATGCTTCGCGGCCACGGGGTGTCCCGGCTGCTCGACGTCCGGACCGTGCCGAAGTCGCGACACAACCCGCAGTTCGCCCGCGACGCGCTCGCACCGGCGCTGCGCGCGAGCGGCATCGCCTACGAGCACGTGCCCGCGCTCGGCGGCCTGCGCCGCCCGCGGCCCGACTCGCCCAACGGGGGCTGGCGCAACGCGAGCTTCCGCGGCTACGCCGACTACATGCAGACGGAGGCGTTTGCCGCGGCGATCGGCGAGCTCATCGCCCGCGCCCGCCGCGAGACCATCGCCTGCATGTGCGCCGAAGCGGTGCCCTGGCGCTGCCACCGGTCGCTGATCGCCGACGCCCTGATCGTCGGTGGCCTCGACGTCGCCGACATCACGAGCCCCACGGCGGCACGCCCGCACGCCCTCACGTCGTTTGCCCGCGTCGACGGGACGACAATCACCTACCCGCCCCCGCCCGGCCTCAGCCCCCCAGCGCCGATCGAACCTGGGCGATGACGAACCAGCCGCCGAAATATCCGTAGAAGGCCGTCGCGAACACGAGCATCGCAAGGCGCATGCCGCGGACCCGTACCGGCGCCGGCAGCCCGCGCCGATTGAGCTGGATGAGGAGCACCGAGTAGACCACCATCACCAGGCCGTTCAGGCACGCGGCGGTCATGAGGAGGATGAGCGGCTGCTGCCAGCCCGAGAGCAGGATGACCGAGCCCGCGATGACGGTCGCCCACACGATCGCGAAATACAGGCGGCTTTCGGTCCACCGCGCGCTGTCGGGCACGTACACCGTCCTGATGATGTCGGCCACGATCCGGGCGATGTAGTCGACGGTGCCGAGCGCGACGAGGATGAGCGAGAGCGACCCGAAGACGAGGAAGAACGTGCCGAACCACGGCGCCACCACCTCGCGCAGCACGAGCGACTCGGCCTGCACGAACGCCAGGTTGGCCTGCTCGCCCATCACGCGGCCGCCCACGGTGGCGTAGGCCAGCATCGAGAAGACCGTGATCGAGAAGATGCAGATGAACCAGAAGCTCACGAACTGCTCGACATTCGCGCGGCGCCACCACACGCGGAACCGCTCGACGTTGGCCGCGTCGGCGCGCATCATCACGCCCGTCGTCGGGGCCGCCACCTCCTCGCCGGTGATCGGCGAGACGATGCGCGGGATGTAGACGCCCATCCCGAAGCCCTTGTCGCGGATCCAGTTGCTCTGGGCCAGGTTGTTCACGCCGCCGGCGCCGGCAAACACGAGGCCGCTCAGCAGCAACGTGATGGGCAGCGCGTCGGGAAGCACGCCGAAGCTGGTGACCGCCTGCGGCAGCTCGCGCCAGGTCTCGGGACCGATGGCCGCCGCGATCGCCACCGAGAGGAACACCAGCGTCAGGCCGACCTTGAAGAACTGCGCGCGCTCGAGCGTCTGGTAGACGACGGGCGAGATCGTGAGGGCAATGCCGATCGCGATCATGACGCCTATCGTGATGAGCGCCACGTCGCCCCCGCCCATGAGAAACGTCAGGATGGTGACGCCGCCGGTCGCCCAGCCCGGCCACATGTTCGGGATGAGCGTGAACAGGCAGAAGAGCCAGCCCCACGGCTTCCACGAGCGCACGAAGCCGGCGATCGCGGTCTCTCCCGTCGCCAGTGTGTAGCGCTCGATTTCCATGTTCAGGAAGTACTGCACCGTCACGCTGATCACCGCCGCCCACAGGAACATGGGACCGATCGCCGCGGTGATGTAGGGCCAGATGATGTATTCGCCGGACCCGACGCCGAGGCCGGCGAGGATGACGCTGGGACCGATGATCCGTCGCAGCGGCAGTGGCTCGGGCATGTCGCGCACGGGCATCGGGGCGAGGTGCCCCGCGCGAACGACCTCGGGTTCGGGTTGCGGAAGAGGCGAGGGCGCTGAGGCGCCTGCCATCGGCTCGTGCTGGTGCATCGCGCGATGGTAGCCGCCTCGCGGCGCGCCCGCAAATGCGTCCGGTGCCGGCGCGGCGACCGCCTCCGGCCCGCCGGTCGCGTCAGGCGCCGGCGCCGATTCCGCTCCGTCGTGTGCCTGTCAGGCCGGACAGTCGCACGTGCGACCTTCGGCGCCTGCGATCATGAATCAGTCATGTGGCACCATGCGCCTCGCGTGAACGACGACGCGAACAGTCCAAAGGGCCGTGTACGGGTGCTGTCGTTCCATGCCGGCTACGCCTGCGCCAGCACCGGGGCCTGCTGCTCCGCGGGCTGGCCGATTCCCGTCGAGGGGCACGTGCTGCCCGTGCTGCGGCGCGCCATCGACGACGGGCGCGTCACGACGGTTTCTGGTTCGTCTCCCCTTACGTTTCCCGACGCCCGGCCGGACGACGTGGGCGCCGTGCTGGGCCGGACGCCGGCCGGCACGTGCGTCTTCTTCGACCGGGCGCAGCCGGGCGGCTGCTGCCGCGTGCAGCGGCACGCGGGCCTCCCGGCGATGCCCATCGCCTGCCGGCAGTTCCCGCGCATCGTGAGGCGCGACTCCGCCGGCACGGATATCTCGCTGTCGCACTGGTGTCCGACGGCACTGGCGACGCTCGGTGACGTGGCGGAGCCTGCGCGCATCGTGGACGCCACGGGGAGCCCTGTCGCCGAGGCCGCCATCGAGGGCCTCGACGCCCGCGAGACGTGGCCCCCGCTGCTGCGCGCCGACTGCCTCGCCGATCGCGAGGCGTACGACGCCATCGAGGCCGCCACGGTGGACGCCCTCGCGAACGGCGGCGGTTCGGTGCACGCGCGCCTCGGGCGCGTGGTGACGCTCTACGAGCGGTTGCGGGCCTGGCGGCCATCCTGCGGCGTGCAGCCCGCGTTCGTCGTGGATGCGATTCGCCGATGGGAGGACGGCGGGGGCGAGGCCATCACGGCACCGGCCCCGGGCCTCGAGGAGCGCGCGCGCACAGCCTTCGTTGACGCCGTCCTCGACGCCGTGCCGCCCGGCGAGCGATGGCGCGTGCCCGGCCGTCCGGGGGTGCCGGCTGCCGAGGCGCGCGCGGTGCTCGACGAGCCCCTCGCGCGCGGCAGGCTCGGACGGTACCTCGCGGCCCGAGCGTTCGGTGCGTGGATGGCCTACCAGGGACGCGGACTGCGCACGGTGGCCGCGTACCTGGCCGCGGCACTGGCCACGGTGGAAGCCTGGTTGCCTGTATCGGCGTCCGCCGCCGCTGTTGATGGCCTGACGCCCGATCCGTCGGATGCTCGCGTCGCGGCGGCCATCCGCACGGCCGACCTGCTGCTGCTCCACCTCGGCTCGCCCGAGCACCTCGCGCGCCGCCTGAGCGACTGGGAACGCGCCCCGCTGCCCTTTACCGCTTCCGGCTGACGCGACGCTTCTTCGGGGCCGGCGTCCTGGGCGCCGGGCCGCCGAGCGCCTCGATCTTGGCGAGCAGCTCGCGTTCACGCGCGACCAGCGCCTCCACCTCGGCCGACGCCTTCTCGGCCTCGCCGGACGCTTCTGCCGCACGCGCGGCCGCGGCACGGGCGGCGTCCTGGGCCTGCGCGAGACGCTGCCTTGCCGTCTCGAGCGCCCGCAAGGCCGCGCTTGCCTGCTGCTCCGCGGCGGTGGCGGCGCCGGCATGTTCGTCGGCGCGCTCCTGCGCGTCCGCGGCGGACGCACGTGCGGCCTCCAGCACCTCGCGCAGCTCGTCGAGCTCCGCCGCAAGAGCCTCGATCGCGCCAGCCTCGTCCCCGCGTTCGGGCGAGGGCACCAGCGCGAGCGCCGGGCGAGCGGGCTTGACGGGCGCGGCGTCCTGGTCGGCGGCGACGAGGCCCGCCAGGGCCTGCAGGCCGGGCAGCGGGACGTCGTCGGTGAGCTGGCCGTGGACGAGCGAGGAGTCGCCGGCGCGCAGGGCGATGGCCTCGAGGGTCGTGCGCACGCGCGAGCGGATGTCGCGGCTCAGCGTCACGCCGGCCGCGCCGGCCAGCCGCTCGGCCTGGCGCGAGAGCCTGTCGATGATCGCGTCGCGCTCGGCGAGCGCCCGCGCAAGGTCGCCCCCGCGTCCGCTCAGGCGCGACTGCTGCGCGTCGCGCGCCGCCGCCCCTGCCGCCAGCAGCGCGTCGTACTCCGCGCGCTCGTGCCAGTACAGCTGGTTGACGACCCACGCCGAGACGGGCGGCCTGGCCAGCCCCTTGATCCGCGTGGACAGCTCGCGCTGTCCCGCCCGCGCCAGGTCGCGCGCGAGTTCGTTCCTGTGCGCGACGAACTCCTGCGGAGGCTGCTGGAACAGCCGCGCCACACGGCCGGTGACGTCGACGATGGGGCGGGTCACGGCAGGCGTGCGCTGCTCAGCACAGCGTCAGCCCCTCGTGGCGCAGCCACCGCCGAGCGTCGAGGTGCCACGGGCAGACGGCCTCGACGAGCGCCCAGAACCGCTCGGAGTGGTTGTGCTCGCGCAGGTGCATCAGCTCGTGCAGCAGCACGTACTGGCGGACGGGCTCGGGCATCTGCAGCAGCCGCCAGTTGAGCGCGATCCGGCCGTCCCGCGAGCACGACCCCCAGCGCGACCGCTGGTTGCGGATGGTGACGCCCTGCACCGTCAGGTCATGGCGCCTCGCAAGCTCGAGCAGCTCGCGCGGCAGCTCGACGGACGCGATCCGGCGCATCGCCCGCTCGAGGACGCCGCGGTAGTCGTCGGCAGGCGCCGCCACCACCTGGACGTCGGCGCAGCCGACCGCGACCGTTTCCGGCGTGTCGGTCTCGAAGACGACTACCGGCTCGAGCACCCCTCGCCACCAGACCAGCGTGCCGGGCCTCCAGCGCCTGTCGACGCGCGACGCCTGCAGCTCGCGCCGGCGATCGGCAATCCACGCGAGCCTCGTCCGCAGGAACGCCTCGGCCTCCCGCCTCGACCCGTAGCGCGGGATCGTGACGCGGACACGCCCGTCGGCCAGCACGCGCAGGATGTAGCGACGTGCGCGCGCGTTGCGCACGAAGACGGGCGCCGACGGCGGAGGGATCGAGAGCTTGTCGGGCCCTGCCGGCGCCTTCGTGCCGGGGGGACGCACATCCGGCGCGGGCTCGGTGACGCCCCCGGCGGGCCACGGCAGCGAGAGTTGACGACGGATCTGCTTCACACCTGATCCCTGAGCAATGACGCGACGAGCTCCTGCACGCGCGCCCACAGCCCCCGGCGCCGCCAGGCGTCGAAACTGACCTCGCGGCTCTCGGCCAGGTCGTCGTCGAACGCGCGCGACAGGGCAGCGACCACCGACTCGTCACAGACGCACAGCGTGGTTTCCTCGTTGAGCGCGAACGAGCGGTTGTCGAAGTTGCTGGTGCCCACACTACACCAGCAGCCGTCGACGATCATCACCTTCTGGTGCAGCATCCGCGGGTGGTACTCGTACACCTTCACGCCACCCTCGAGCAGCGGCCCGTAGAGCCGCACGCTGTTGTGCCGCGCGAGCCAGTTGTCGTTGCGGACCCCGGTGACGAGCACGCGCACCTGCACGCCGCGCGCGGCGGCCTCGGCAAGCGTCTCGACGGCAACCTCGTCGGGCACGAAGTACGGGTTGACGATGTCGATGCGCTTCCGTGACGAGACGATGGCCAGGTAGTACGCGAGACGCGCGCCCGAGGCGCCGGCGTCGGGTGAGCTGTTGATGACCTGTACGGCGGTCGGCCCGGCCGCGGGCGGCGTCGGGAAGAACGCCTCGCCCTGCAGCACCTCGCCCGTCGTGCGAAGCCAGTTGATCGCGAAGCCGTGCTGGAGCGCGTGGACCGCGGGGCCTTCGATGCGTACCTGCGTGTCGCGCCACTCCTCGGTGCCGCGTGCGTCCCCGCGCCAGTGATCCGCGATGCCTGCGCCACCCGTGAAGCCGATCCGTCCGTCGACGATGAGCGTCTTGCGATGGCTGCGGTTGTTGAAGCGCCCCACCGTGTACCAGTGGATGCGGTTGTACCAGGCGACCTCGCAGCCCGCGTCCTTGAGCACCTGGAGCGCGCGGTCACCGAGCGTGCTGGAGCCGACGGCGTCGAGCAGCAGCTTGACGCTGACGCCGGCACGCGCGCGCTCGGCCAGAGCGGCCGCAAAGCGGTCGCTGACCTCGCCGGCCCACATGATGTACTGCTCCAGCGTCACCGACTGCTCTGCCGACGCGATGGCCTCGAGCATCGCCGGGTAGAACGCGTCGCCGTTCTCCAGGACGTCCACGGTGTTGCCCGGGATGAACTCCTGCCCGGTGAGCCCGACGACCGTCGAGAGGAACGCCTGGCTGCCCACGGGCGACGTATGCTCGAGCCCGAGCGTCGGCGTCCGTTCAGGGAATCGCAGCAGGTACGCGATGAGCGCGACGGCCAGGGTCCAGCTCGCCAGCCCGAAGCGGTCGACCGCCAGCGCCCAGCCGCCGACGAGGGCCCAGGGCTGCCACAGCCAGAACAGCCGGCGCAGGCGCGTGCTCAGCCACGGGCGCCCGCGCGGCCGTGACGGCCGGCGGTAGGTGCTCCAGCGCCGCGGTACGGGCCGCCGAAGCCGGCGCGGATGGCTGCGCGGACGTCGGACGCGCGAGGCAGGTCCAGAGGGCGGCATGGCGGGCAGTCTGAAGAAGGGCCTCGGAAACGGCGTGTATCATCGCACGGCGTGTTCACCATCGATGCCATCAACACCCTCGCGTTCGCGGGCGTCGTGCTCTTCATGGGCTACGCCATTCGCGACCGCGTGCCGCTGCTCGCGCGGCTCAACATCCCGGCGCCGGTCGTCGGGGGCCTGATCGTCTCGGCGGTGATGACGGTCGGTCACGTGCGCGGGCAGGTGCCGTTCGTCTTCGACACGACGTGGCAGACGCCGCTGATGATCGCGTTCTTCACCAGCGTCGGGTTCGGGGCGAGCCTCGGCCTCCTGAAGCGCGGTGGCCCGCTGGTGTTCCTGTTCCTCGCGATCTCGTCGGCCTTCACGGTGTTCCAGAACGTGCTCGGGGCAGGGCTGGCCGTGGCCCTCGGCCAGCCGCCGCTGCTCGGCGTCCTGGCCGGCTCGGTGACCCTTGCCGGAGGCCCCGCGACCGGCCTCGCCTTCGCCCCGCTGTTCGAACAGGCCGGCGTCGTGAGCGCCGAGACGGTGGCCGTGGCCGCGGCCATGGCGGGCATCGTCGCGGGCGGGCTGCTCGGCGGGCCGGTTGGCACGTGGCTCATCGAGAGGAAGACGACGCCGCCAGGCACCGGCGGGAGCGCGCGTACCGGGACGGCCGGCAGCGCCCCGCTGGCACACCATGTCGTCGAGCGGGCCATCGACGGGCCTGCCGACGCGACGCCGACGCCGCCGGGAGACGACCGCGAGGCGTACGCGCTGATGAAGGCCACGGCACTCATCCTGTTTGCCATGTGGGTGGGGTCGGGCATCAGCGCCTGGCTGACGCAGCAGGGCATCGTGCTGCCCGCCTACATCGGCGCGATGCTCGTCGCCATCGTGCTGCGCAACATCGACGAGGCGACCGGCATCTTCAGGCTGTCGCAGGCCATCATCGACGACATCGGGTCGGTGGCGCTGGCGTTCTTCCTCGTGCTCGCGCTGATGACGCTCAAGCTGTGGCAGCTCGTCGGGCTCGCGCTGCCGCTCACGATCCTGCTGCTCGCGCAGGGCGCCGCGCTGCTGGCCATCGCGCCGTGGCTCATCTTCCGGGCCATGGGCCGTGACTACGACGCCGCGGTGATGACCGGCGGGTTCATCGGCTTCATGCTCGGCACCACGGCCAATGCCATGGCCAACATGGAAGCGCTCGTCGAACGGTACGGACCCGCGCCGCAGGCCTTCCTCGTCGTGCCGATGGTCGGGGCGTTCTTCATCGACGTGTCGAACAACCTGGTCATCACGGTGTTCCTGAACCTGCTGGGCACGCCCTGAGCGGCGCGGTGAGAGAAGCGCCCCTGCGCGGCGCCGCAGGGGCGGCACCACACGGACACAGAAGGTGCAGTGGGGCGACACGCATCCAGCCGCGTCGGTATGACACCCGGAAATGAATGACGCGTCGGATGCGTGCCGGCCCGTCCCGTCAACGCCGGGTTGTCGGCGGATCGGGAAGTCGCTGGAGCCTGGCGCGAATCTCCTGGAACTTCGCGCTGTCGCGCCGCCCCTGCGGCATCGTCGCCGCGATGCGCTGGATATCCTGGACGCGCTCGGCCGGGGCCGGGTGGCTCGAGAGGAAGCGCTCGACCGCACCCGGATTGCGCTGCTGCTGCTCGACGAGCAGCGACATGAACTCGACCATCCCCCTCGGGTCGTAGCCGGCGCGCTGCATGATGCGCAGGCCTTCCTCGTCGGCCTCACGTTCGTCGTCGCGACTGAACTTCAGCATGAAGCCGTTGGCGGCAAGGCCCGCGACCGCGCGCGTGGCCATCGCCCCGGTGCCGCCTTCGTCGCCGAGCACGGCGCCAAGGAGGCCGAGGAGGCCGTTGGCAACCGTCGCCTTCGTGAGCTGGTCGGCCGCGTGACGTTTCGAGATGTGCGAGATCTCGTGCGCGATCACGCCGGCGACCTGCGCCTCCGTCGTCGCCGCCTCGAGGACACCCCGGTTGACCCACACCGGCCCGCCCGGCAGCGCGAAGGCGTTCAGGTCGCGCTGGTTGGCGACGGTGAACGAGTAGGGATACTCCGGACCGTCCGCGTGGGGCGCCAGCGAGCGTCCGAGCGCCTGCACGTAGTCGCGCGTGGCGGCGTCGCTCAACTCCGGTACCTGTGAGCGAACCTCCTTCTGGGCCTCCTGCCCGATGCGGACTTCGTCCTCCACCGATATCAGCTGTATCGCCGCGAGCGTGCCTGACGTCGCGGCGGCCGTGAGCGCCATCACCATCAGCGGGACGCGCAGCATGCCGGCGCGAGCGACGACCGATTGCGTAGCCATGCCTTACCGGTTTGCAAAGAGACTGCCAAGGCCGGTGTCCTGCCTGGACTGCACCTGTACCGCCGACGCGTCGCCGTGTTGGGGCGTCGCGTCTCCACTGTGGACAGCAGCGGCGGGCTCATGCGGTTGACGTCGGCCTGGAGAGGCAGTACAAGCGAACGAGCCGCCGTGACCCAGGATCCCGAACACCCCGCACCGTCGGGGCCGACACCAGAAGAGATCAGCGCCCGCCTCGAGGCCCTGCTGAAGCGGACACACGCGCTGCGCCGGGAACAGCAGGCCGCGGGCCACGACACGCCGACCTGGCCGCCGTCCGATCGCGACCTGGCCTCCGTGGAAGTGGTCGATGTGCCGCCGCCACAACCCGCCGTGCCGTCGACGCCCGACGGCTCCGCTGCACGAGCCGACGGGGGCAGCGGTCGCCCGCCGGCGAGCCCTCCCGGCCAGGCGTCCTCGGGGCCCGGTTCGGGACCCGGGGCGGAACGCGCCGTGGCGACAGGGACGTCTGCCACGTCCCCGGTCACGGCCCGCGGCGCGGCGCGCGCGCCGGCGCCGGACGTTGAACGGACGCCGACGTTCGGCCAACCCGACTGGAGCACGCTCCGGATGCGCGAGCCAACGGTCGACGCGCCGCGCACACCCGCGTGGGTCTGGCTGCTCGTCGCGGCGCTGGTAGTCGCGCTCGGCCTCGAGACGGCCTACCTGCTGCGCACCCGGCCGTGGGACGCATCAGCCGTCGCGAACGATGCCGTGGGGGACGTCGGCACCGCGACGTCGCCTCTGACCCTGCACGTGGACGGACCGGCGGATCTGGCCATCTCGTCCGGCGGCGGGACACCGCGCACGCTGCCCGCGGAGATCGCCGTCGAGCCGGGACGCGATCTGCGCCTGGTCGTCCAGCGGGCCGGCTCCACCATGAGCGCTCCCGCCGCGCCGGCATCGGCGGCGGGAGCCGATGCGCCAGCAGCCTCGAGCGCGGCCGGGGGCGCGGCGATCTCCGGAGGGGGGCCGTCGGCCGCGCCCGCCGCCACCACGGGCGCGGTGCACATCGTCTCGACGCCTCCCGGCGCCATCGTGACGCTCGGCGGCCGCGAGCGCGGACCAACCCCCATCACCGTCGACGGCCTGCGGCCGGGGCGGCACGACGTGCTCGTCGTGGGCCCGGCAGGCGGACGCCTCTTCAGAGTCGACGTCACGGCAGGCGAGACGGCCCGCCTCGAGGCCGTCCTGCCCGACGCGCGGTGAACGCCCCGGCCCCTCGCCCGCGGCGCGCCAGAAGCCTCCTGCTTGCAGTGGTGATCTGTGTCGTCGTGCCGTACGCCGGCATCCTCGGCTGGCTGAAGTGGCACGAGACCGACCTGATCTACAGGCCTGTCCGAGCAATGTCCGACGTCCCGGCCGACCTCGGCCTCGTGCCCGAGCGGCTGCGCATCGCCGACGACACGGGCGCCGTGCACCCGTTGTGGGTGTACCGGACGCGGCCCGCCAGGGAGGCCGGCTGGGTGATCTTCCTTCACGGCAACGCCGCCAACGTGTCGTCGACGATGAACGTCGCACGGTGCCATCAGCTGTCGCTGCTCGGCCTGAACGTCGTCGCCGTCGAGTACCCGGGGTTCGGCGAATCAGCGGGCGAGCCGAGCGAGCCTGGCATGGTGGCGGCGGCGATGACGGCGTGGCGCTGGCTCACCGACGACATCGGTGTGCCGCCGTCGCGTATCGCGATCTACGGGTGGTCGCTCGGGTCGGGCGCGGCGACGCAGGTCGCGGCCGACGTCGACGAGGCCGCGCTGGTCCTCGAGGGCGCGTTCACGAGCGTCGCCGACGTGGCGGCGGAGATCTATCCGTACCTGCCGGTGCGATGGCTCCTGCGGCACCCGTTCGCGTCGCACAGCCGCATCGGCCGCGCCGGCTCCCCCGTCCTGCTGCTCCACGCACGCGACGACGAGGTCGTGCCGTTCGCCCACGCCGAGCGGCTGCATGCGGCTGCGACGGGTCTGCGGCAGCTGGTGCCCCTCTCCGGCGGCCACGTTCATCCCAACCTCGCGCGCGAGGACGACTACCTGCGCGCCCTCCACGGGTTCCTCGGCGCCGCGCTGGATGTGCCGCTGGCACGGCCGCCACGGTCGCTGGTGTCCCTCCTGCTCGACGCCGCCGACGCGGGCGAGGCGGCACGGGCGGAGGCCCTCGCGCTGGCGGAACGCGTCGGCGCCGGTACCGAGACGGGGTTCAACGCGGCGAGCTATGCCGTCGGCTACGCCGTGCGCCGCTGGCGCAGCGTCGACGCCGCTGCCGCCGACGCCCTGGCCGCGGCTGCGTCGCGACGCTGAGCTTCGTGCCGGCCATCAGACGCGTCAGCGGGAAGTGACGCGTCGTGGCCGCTCACGACGGCATCGGCTCGACGTGCACGAGGACGTCGGTCACTTCGGGTACCTGCTGCGTCACCGCCTCCCTCGTGCGCGCGGCTATCGCGTGTCCTTCGTCCACCGAGATCCACCCGTCCACCTCGAGGTGCAGGTCCATGTGGTACTGGAGGCCCGTCTTCCGCCCGACGCACTTCTCGACGCCGCGCACGCCGGGCACCGACAGGGCCGCCTGGCGGACCTGCTCCACCACCGCCGGCGGCGGCATCGTGTCGATGAGGTCGAGCGAGGTGGAGCGCACGATGCCCACGCCGGCCGTGATCACGAAGATCCCGACGAGGACGCCGCCCACGGCGTCGGCGGCGGCGAACCTGTCGGGCGCGTAGAGCGCCAGGCCGAGCGCGACGAGCGCCGCGAGCGACGAGAGCACGTCCACGCTGTCGTTCCAGGCATCCGCAAGGAGCGCCTGGCTGCCGAGCCGGCGCGCCAGCCGCCACTTGGTGGCCATCAGCCCGCTCTTGGCGACGAGCGACACCACGAGCGGCCACACCGTGAAGGTCGCGGGCACGACGTGGCTGCCCTCGCCAATCATGAGGAACCCGCGCGCGACGAGCGCCGCACCGACCAGCAGCAGCGCGAGGCCGACGACGAGGCCGGTGAGCGTCTCGGCGCGGCCGTGGCCATAGGGGTGGTTGACGTCGGCGGGCTTGGAGGCGTACCAGAAGCCGGCCATGACGACGAGCGAGGCCGCGACGTCGGCGGCAAACTCCACGCCGGCAGACAGCACGGTCGTCGAGCTCCCCGCGAGGCCGGCCCAAAGCGCCGCGACGGCCAGCACGAGGTTGACGCCGACGCTGACCGCGGCGATGCGGCGCCCCGAGCGCATCGGCGAGTCGTCGGCGATCGGGCGTGAGGCGGCGGGTGTCACTCGGAAGGGAGCGTCACGGCGTGCTCGAGCGGCCGGCCGGCCTCGAACGCATCGAGGCTCGCCAGCGTCGTCGCCGCGATGGCGGCAAGCGCCTCGCGCGTCAGGAACCCCTGGTGCCCGGTCACGAGGACGTTCGGGAACGACACGAGCCGGACGAACACGTCGTCGGCGATGGCGTGCGCGGAGCGGTCCTCGAAGAAGAGGCCCGCCTCTTCTTCGTAGACGTCGATGCCGAGGCCGCCGAGGTGCCCTGACTTGAGTGCGTCCACGACGGCCTGCGAGTCGACGAGGGCGCCGCGGCTCGTGTTGATGAGCACGGTGCCCCGTCGCATGCGGCCGAGCGCCTCGGCGTCGATCAGGTGGAACGTGGACGGCAACAGCGGGCAGTGGAGCGTGACGACGTCGCTCTCGGCAAGCAGCGTCGGCATGTCCGTGTAGCGGCCGCCGGCGGCCAGGACGCCGGCGTCGGGCGTCGGGTCGTACGCCACCACGCGCATGCCGAATCCACGCGCGATGTCCACGACGACGCGTCCGATGAGCCCCGTGCCGATCACGCCGATGGTCTTGCCGTGCAGGTCGAAGCCGACCAGGTTGTCGAGCGAGAAGTTGCCCTCGCGGATACGGTTGTAGGCGCGGTGGATACGACGGTTCAGCGCGAGGATCAGCGCGAAGGTGTGCTCGGCGACCGCGTGCGGCGAGTAGGCCGGGACGCGCACGACCGGCAGGCCCACGTCGGCGGCCGCCGCGAGGTCGACGTTGTTGAAGCCGGCGCAGCGGAGCGCCACGATGCGCGTGCCGCCCGCGGCGAGCCGCTCGAGCACGGGCCTGTCGAGCGTGTCGTTGACGAAGGCACAGACGGCCTCGCTGCCCGACGCGAGCAGCACGGTGTCGCTGGTGAGCCGCGGCGTGAGGAATCGCAGCTGGTGCCGGCCGTCGCGGTTGGCCTCGAGGAAGCTCTGCTCGTCGTAGGGCCGCGCGCTGAAGAACGTCACCAGCATGGAACGATTCAGTTGAAGAACGCCGTCGCGTGCCACGACGCGGCGGCGGGCCGCTCCCAGTCGCCGCGGCGCACCGCGCCGACCGTCGTCGCCGTGTTGTCGAAGACGATCGTCTCGGGCGTCACCTCGCCGGCAGCGACGGCCTCGGCAAACGCGTCGCGCGTCATCCTGACAATGGCGTCGCCTCGGCGGAAGTGCACGGCGCCGTGGTCGAGCAGGCTCACCCCGAGCTGCGCGCCGAGACTCTTCATCGTCCGGACGAGCGCGTCGATGGAGCATCCCGACACGCCGGCTGCCCGCTCGTCGGCGCCGATCAGCAGGAACTGGCCGTACCGGAAGTCGCGGGCGCACGTGAGGGGCACCTGGTGGGCGTGCCAGCCGTCGAGGAACTCGTCCACTTCCGTCAGGAGGCGTTCGGCCTCGTCGGCCGAGAGGGGCCGCTCGGCGGCAAACACCCAGAGTCGGGCGTGGTCGGGCAGTTGATCGAAGGAGGCTGCGGGCATGGGATCTCGGTGTCCAGGCGCGGCGTCGCGGACGGGCGCGCCGTGTCCTGACGTAAGTGTAGCGGTTGCGGCTCAGGAAGAAGTGTGCAACTCTATGGCCTCGTAGCGGAGGACAGGCGAAGCGTCACATATGGCTACCAGTGGCAGCGTCGCTGCCTCGCGCCTCGTCACCTTGAGACTCAACTCCCCCAACTCTCTTGAAGACCCGAGGCGTTGCCCGTCGGCTCCCGCCGCGTCAGGCCGCGCCATCTGCCAGGCAGGAGGCGTGGCCACTCCCGTGAGGACGTCGTGAGCGTTCGGTTATTCATCGGCAATCTCCCCTATTCCGCCACGGACGCGGACCTTCGGTCCCTGTTCAGCGAAATCGCCCAACCCCTGCAGGTCGTGCTGCCGGTCGACCGCGAGACGGGCCGCCCGCGCGGCTTTGCGTTCGTGGACTTCGCCGAGCGCGAGGCCGCCGAGAAGATCATCGAGCGGTTCAACGGCACGCCGCTCCAGGGGCGGCCGATCGCCGTCAGCGAGGCGCGCGCCCGCGAAGATCGCCCGTCCGGCCCGCGGCCCGGCGGCTACGGTTCGCGCCCCGCCGGCAGCTATGGCGGAGGCCCGTCGGCCGGCTACGGTGGCGGTCCGCGGCCCGGCCCGTCGCGCCCGTTCGCGCCGCGCGAGCCCATGAGTGGCCCGCCGCCGACGGGGCCCGATGGACGGCGCCAGCGATCCAAGCCGTCCCGCAAGCAGACCTACGAGAAGGGGCCGCGCGGTCCCATCAAGGAACGTCCCGTGACCCGGTTGTACGACGAGGACGAAGAGGACATCGACTTCGCCCTCTCGAGCTTCGACGACCCGGCGTCGTCGCTCCCCGAGGTCGACGAGACGGACGACGAGGAGTGAGCGTGCAGGCCGGTTCACGCCGGCGTCCGTCGCCGCGGGGAGGGCGGGCTTCGGGCGGCCGGCGCCCATCGCCACCCGCCGCCCCTTCCGCCCAGACCGCCGCGCGCTCGGCGGCCCTGCTCGCCCGCTTCGAGCAAGTCGAGCCCGACACCGCCCCGCGCCGGTTCGCCGACCTCATCGTTGACGAGCGGCTGCGGATGGGGCTCGAGGACCGGCGGTTCGAGACGACGACGCCCATCCAGAGCGCGGTGTTCGACCTCGTGGCCGAGGGCCACGACATCGTCGCGTGTGCCGAGACGGGCACGGGCAAGACCGCCGCGTTCCTGCTGCCCTTGATGCAGCGGCTCCTCCAGCAGCCGAAGGAACGGCGCGGGTCGGCGCGCGTGCTGGTGCTCGCCCCGACGCGCGAGCTGGCGGTGCAGATCGAGGACGACGTCCAGGGGTTCGGCTACCACACGGGCCTGCTCGGGGCGGCCGTCTTCGGCGGCGTGCCCATGGACCCGCAGGAGGCCGCCCTCAAGGCGGGCGTCGACATCGTCGTGGCGACGCCAGGCCGGCTGATGGATCACATGCGCACCGGGGCGGCGAAGTTCGACGGCCTGGAAGTGCTCGTGCTCGACGAGGCGGACCGCATGCTCGACATGGGGTTCTGGCCCGACGTCAAGTTCATCACTTCGCAGCTGCCCCCCGACGAGCCGCGGCAGACGCTGCACTTCTCGGCCACCATGCCGGAAGAGGTGATGGGCTACGCGCTCGACATCATGCGGTCGCCGAAGCTCGTCCAGCTCGGCTCGCGCAACGCGCCCGCGACGACAATCACGCACAAGGCCGAGCTGCTGGGCCGTCACGAGAAGACGCCGTGGCTGGTGCGGCACCTCAGGCGTCAGCACGGTCCGACGCTCGTGTTCACGGCCACCAAGCGCGGCGCCGACCGGCTGGCGCGCGATCTCCAGGCGTCGGGCATCCGGACGACGGCGCTGCACGCCGACAGGACGCAGCAGGACCGGCTGCGCGCCGTGGAGGGCTTCCGCTCGGGCAGCTACCGCGTGCTGGTCGCCACCGACATCGCGGCGCGCGGGCTCGACATCGACGGCATCGAGCAGGTCATCAACTACGAGGTGCCGTTCAACCGCGAGACGTACGTCCATCGCGTCGGCCGCACGGGCCGCGCCGCGTCGACGGGAGTGGCCATCACGCTGGTCGCGCCCGAGGAACGCCAGGCGATGGACGACATCGCGCAGGCCTTCGGCCTCGTGCTGTTCGAGGACGGCCACGCCGAGCTGGATGGCGACGGGAAGGCAGAGGGTCGGCAGCGGCGCGGACGGGCGTCCGGGCGGGCTGCGGCTGCGGCGGAGGCTCCGGCCAACACTGGCGAACTGGCCGACGCGGCTGACCCGGGCGAGACCCCGGAGGCGTCGGGGTCGGCGGGCGAAGACGGAGACGCGCGCTCGGCGGCGCGGAAACGGCGTCGCCGCCGGCGGCGGCCGTCTGGCGCCCGGCAGGACCAGGAAGGCGCGCCCGCGGGCGCCGCCGCCGACGCCGTCGGGGCCGACGACGGGCGCGAGACCTGACCCCACGGCGCGCGATCTCGAGACCTGACCCTACCTCTTCCGTCGTGGGGGGATGGTCACGCGCAGCCACCACAGGACCTTGCCGACGGCCCACATCACCGTGAAGACGGCGATGACGGCAAGGATGATGCCCAGCAGCAGGCCGCTCATGGGCGGCCGACCTCTGCCACTATAATGAATGGCGCGAGTCCTGGTCCCGCGTGGAATATCTGATCCGACATTACGGCCTCGAACAGGGGGCCCTCGAGATCGAGTACATCGAGGAGTTCTTCGGCGAGTTCGCGCGGCGCAAGACGGCCAGCGAGATCATCGAGCGGCTGAGCGATCGCGAGCACCTGATCGTGATGGCGGTCGCGCCGCTCCCTGACGAGCCCGGCTCGCTCGTCCCTGTGTCCTACAAAGTGTGTCACGAGTTGTTCGCCAACGAGTCGAACCCACGGCTCGCGGACCTCGCAGCGCAGCTCGAGGACGTGGTGACGTTCGAGAACCGGCGCATCCTCTACAGCTGGATCGGCGGCACCCGCAGTGACTGGCGGGGCCAGGGCCACTTCCGCGCGCTGACCGAGGAGCAGGAGACCTGGGCCGTGGCGGCCGGCTTCGACGAGATCGTCGTCAAGACCAAGAACCGCCACTACGACATGCGCGCGACGCTGGCCAACCTGCATTTCGACGTGATCCGGTACGTGCCGAACCCGATCGAGAACCTCGAGGCCAAGCTGTTTGTGAGCAAGCAGCTTGGGCCGCACGTGCTCGACCTGCACCGGAGCTCGCGCACCCGGCTCGAGGACACGCCGCGCTGAGAGAACCGATGGCCCTGAAGCACGCCACGCTCGACTGGACGCCCGAACGGCGCCGTGCCCTGCGGGTGGAGGTGCCTCCGCGCCGCGCCGGCGTGGTGCGCGGGGACGGTGATGCGTCGATGGCGCTCCGCGAGGTCAGCGAGAGCGGGCTCCTGGTGGAAGGCGACACGCCCATCCGCCCCGACACCGCGTGCGACGTCACGATCGTCGTGGAGGCGCGCGCGCCGCTGACGCTCACGGGGCGCGTCGTGTACTGCCGCACCGCGGGCGTGCCGGGACGCGAGCCGCGGGCCCGCTATGTCACCGCGCTGGCGCTCGAAGGCGTCCGCGCCGAGGAGCGCGAGGCGCTGCGTGCCATCGTCGCCGAACTTGCCGGCGGGCACGCCGGTGACGCGGCGGGCGAAGCCCTGCCGCCGCCATCCGGGAGGCGCTGGCCGTCATGACGACCGTCCGGTTGCACCGTACGTACGGCGTCCGCGTCGGGCACGTCCAGGTGGGCGGCGGTGCCCCCGTCGTCGTGCAGTCGATGACCAGCACGGACACGGCCGACGTCGAGCGCACGGTGGCGCAGTGCCTGGCGCTCGTCGAGGCCGGCTCCGAGATGGTGCGCGTCACCGTGAATGTGCCCGAGGCGGCGCGCGCCGTCCCCGAGATCAAGCAGCGCCTGCGCGATGCCGGCTGCGAGGCCCCGCTCATCGGCGACTTCCACTACAACGGGCACCTGCTGCTGACGCGCTACCCCGCCTGTGCGGCCGCGCTCGACAAGTACCGCATCAACCCCGGCAACGTCGGCACGGGCGCCCGCCGCGACGAGCAGTTCGCGACCATCTGCGGCGTCGCCCGTGACAACGACAAGCCGGTGCGCATCGGTGTCAACGGCGGCTCCCTCAACCAGGAGCTCGTCGTGCGGCGGATGCAGGAGAACACCGACAGGGGGCTCGGGAAGACGTCCGACGAGATCGTCAACGCCTGCATGGTCGAGTCGGCGCTCACCTCGACGGACCTCGCGCTCGAGTGCGGCCTGCGCCACGACCAGATCATCATCTCGTGCAAGGTCTCGCGGCCCGTGCACCTCATCGAGGTGTACAGGGCGCTCGCGGCGCGCACGCGGCAGCCGCTGCACCTCGGCCTCACCGAGGCCGGCATGGGCATCAAGGGGCTCGTGTGGTCGTCGGCGGCGATGGGCGTGCTGCTGCACGAGGGCATCGGCGACACCATCCGCGTGTCGCTGACGCCGCGGCCGAACGGCGACCGCCGCGAGGAGGTGTACGCCGCGTGCGAGTTGCTCCAGTCACTCGGCATCCGGTCGTTCAGCCCGAGCGTCACCGCCTGCCCGGGCTGCGGCCGGACGACGTCCACGACGTTCCAGGAACTCGCCGAGCGCACGCAGGAGTACATCCGCTCGCGCATGCCGGAGTGGCGCCAGCAGTACGAGGGCGTCGAGACGCTGACGCTGGCGGTGATGGGCTGCGTGGTGAACGGGCCGGGCGAGTCGAAGGCCGCCAACATCGGCATCTCGCTCCCCGGCACGGGAGAGGCCCCCAACTGCCCCGTCTACATCGACGGCGAGCATGCGGTGACGCTGCGCGGCACCTACGACGAGCTGGCCGCCGGCTTCCGCGACCTCGTCGACGCGTACGTCGCGTCGCACTACCCGGCGAAGCCCACGGCCGTCAGCGCCGCCGCAGACGGGCATCCGCGAACGACTTGAGTCCCACCCCGAGATAGACCAGCAGCATCACGGCCATCACCGCGCGCAGCGCGACCGATGGGCGCACGCCGGTGCCCGACAGCATGTCGGGCAGCGCCAGCAGGCCGGTGAACGAGCCGGCCAGCCCGATGAGCGCCACGACCATGGCCACGTGCATGGCGTGCTGGCGCGCGTCGGGACGCCTGACCGCCACGATGCCGAGCAGCGCCAGCCCGGCCCCGATGGCCGACGGAATGAGCGCGGTGACGCTGGTGGCGCCGGTGAGCACGTAGGCGGCGACGCCTGCCGCGATGAGGATCGCGCCGATACGGATCGTGAAGCTGGCCATGTCTCCTCGGGGAGGCGTCGTGGGGGACGACGCGTCGAGGGGCTAGCTTATCCCATCGACCTCAGTCGAGCGGCGTGCCCAGGCTGTTGGATCCTGCCGCCCACGGGATGCCCTGGGCGTCCGAGTACGTCGCCCGCTCGACGACGAGCGGCGCGTCGGGGTCCTCGGCCTCCACGAGCACCCCGAAGCGCGTGTTGCGCGCCTCGGCAAACGTCGCGCCCACGTCCATCGAGAACCGCTGCTGGGCCTTCACCGTCAGCGTGACCTTGTTCACCTTGCCCGAGGGGCCGAGCAGCGTGAACCGCACGCGTGCGTCCTCGTCGCCCGTGTTCGCCACGAGGACGTAGGTGGTGGTTGCCGGCGAGTCCTCGCCGTCGGCAACCACCCAGCGTGAAGCCGTCGTGGTGACGGCGGCGCTGTTGTGCGCCTCGGTCCACGGTCCGCCGGCGACGCCGGGCCACCACATCGAGCGCTCGACGATCACGGGCTGGTCGTTGACGCTCTCGACGATCGCCGAGACGTCGGCATGGGAGAGCCCCGGCTGCTGGTCGACCCAGATGGTGAGCCGGCTGTTGGGTGCCACCGTGTAGGGGACCTCCACGGGCCTGTCACCCGCGCGGAGGTAGGTGACGCGCAGCTGCGCCGGCGCGCTGTTCGGGTTGGCCACCAGGATGAACGTGTCGAAGTAATCGCCCGTGGAGCCCTCCGCCAGGAACCAGCGCGTGCTTGCCGCGGGGAGCGCGCCGCTGTTGTGGCCCGCGGTGAAGAGCTGTCCCCCGTGGTCGAGGTACATCGACCGCTCGACGACGATGGGGACGCCGTTGGTCGACTCGATATGCGCCGACATCTCCGCCGAGGCGAGCACCGGGTCGTCGAGGTTCACCCAGATGTTGGTGCGGGCCCGCGGCGCCACCACGTGGTTCTTCACGATCACGTCGCCCGTCGAGAGCAGGTAGCGCACGCGCACCTGCGCCGCCTTGTCGGTGGAGTTCTGGAGCAGGTAGAAGAGATTGAAGCCGCTGTGCGTCGCGCCCTCCGCGAGGTACCAGGTGGTGCGCGGCTCCTGAATGCCCGTCTCCGAGTGCGACCCGTACCCGTGGGCGACATCCCACGTCATGGTGCGGTCGATGCCAATCGGGTGGCTGGCCTCGAAGCGCGAGCCGAACGCCTCGCTCTTGAGCGGCGGCAGGTTCGACCGGTCGAGCGTCATGCGCGCGCCCGCCGCCAGCGTCCGCGTGAGGACGGTCTCGGTGCCGAAGACGTCGGTAAGCGTGATGCGCAGCGCCACCGGATGGTCGTGGGGGTTGGCCAGGGCGAAGCGCGTCTCGAAGAACCCGCTCTGCGCGCCCTCGGCGAAGTAGCGGACGAAGTCCCACGCGGGCGGATCGCCGGCCTGATAGGTGAACGCCACGGACCCGTCGCTCGCGGCGCCGTCGGGGTTCCGCACCACGATGGGGGCCTTCCCCGCCGTGTGCGCCGGCGCGACGACGATGAGCGACGAGGCTGTCGACGAGATGACGACGGCACTCTGCCCGCCGAAGGTGACGGTGGCGCCGGGCTTCAGCCCGGTGACGTTGAGCGCGACGAGCGTGCCGCCCCCCGCCGGGCCGGACGAGGGCGTGGCCTTGGTGACCACGGGCGCAGGGCCGGCAGGCGCGGTGTCATTGGCGACAAACACCGAGACCTCGTTCGACAGGCCGCTCTGGAGACCGGCGGTGTTGAACGCGCGGACCGCGAAGTAGTAGGTGAGACCGCCAGGCAGGCCGCTGATTGACGCGAAGGGCTGCGCCGGCCCCACCTCGACCGACTGGGTGTAGACGCGAGGCGCCGTGCCAATCAGCACGACGTAGCCGGCAAGGTCTGGCTCGGTGTTGGGATCCCAGACCAGCTGCACGTCTTCGGCCGCAGCAGCTGTGACGCCCGGGCCGAACGCCAGCACGCAGAGGAGCAGCGCGTGCAGCGCACGACGAAACGACACTCGAATCTTCACGCCCGGTAACAGGGCAACCTCCGTGCCTCGAAGGCCGACGCGAAACGGGGCGAAAACGCGGGCAAATGTCGGCAACCCGGCGATCTCGACCATTCCGCGGCGGCAGCGCTGATTACGGAATCGTCAGCGATCTGGCACTCTTGAGGCCAGCTCAGGCATACAAATTTGTTAGTCGGAAGGCCTTATCGGCTGCCGGCGAGCGGCATGCCGAGGCTGGCCGTGCCGGCGGCCCACGTGATGCCACCGGCGTTCCAGTAGCTCGCGCGCTCGACCACCAGCGCCGCGCCGTCGAGGCTCTCGACCAGCAGGCCGAAGCGGCTGTCGAGGGCCTCCGGGAATGTCATCGCGACATCGATCGAGTAGCGGCTCCTGGCGGCAACCGTCGCCTGGACGCTGCGACCGCGACCCTGTGGCGTCAGGAGCGTGAAGCGGACCGGCGTCGCCTTCGGGCTCGTGTTGGCGACGAGCGCGTAGGTCACGGCGCCGCGTGCGGTGGACGACTCGCCGTCGGCGAGCACCCACGCGGGCGCGCTCGAGGTCACGCCGGCGCTGTTGTGCGCCTCGGTCCATGGCTGGCCTGGCCTGTCGGCCCACCACATGGTGCGCTCGACAATGACGGGCACGTCGTTGGTCGAGGTGACCACGACCGAGACATCCGCCTGGGCCAGGCGCGGGTCCTCGTAGTCGACCCAGACGGTGAAGCGGCTGTTGGCCGGCACCGTGTACGACCGGACGACAGGCGGGCCGACGGCGAGCAGGTACGTCACGTGCAGCTTCGCCGGGGTGGCGTTGGGGTTGGCCACCAGCATGAACATGTCGAACGTGCTGCCGGTCGTGCCCTCCGCCAGGAACCACTGGGTGGACGGCGTGGCGACGCCGCCGCTGTTGTGCCCCGACGTGAAGAGCTGGCCGTTCAGGCTCTGGTACATCGAGCGCTCGGCGACGATGGGCACGCCGTTGAGCGACGTGAGTTCCGCCGAGATCTCCGCCGAGGCGAGGGCCGGGTGGTCGTAGTTCACCCAGATGTTCGTCCGCGCGAACGGCGCCACGTGGTGGACCCGCTCGATGACCTGCCCGGTGCCGAGCAGGTACCTGACGCGGACGACAGCCGTCTCGTCTGCCGGGTTCTGGAGCAGGTAGAAGAGGTCGAAGCCCGAGTGCGTGGCCCCCTCCGCGAAGTACCAGGACGTCCGCGGCGAGGCGATGCCCGTCTCGCTGTGCGCGCCGTAGCCGGCCGAATCCCACTGCACCGTCCTGTCGATGCCGATCTCGACGTCGCTCTCGAACCGCGTCGCGAACGCCTCGTTGGCCAGCGCCGGCATGTTCGAGCGGTCGACGGTCACGTGACCGCCGGCCGGCACGACGATGTGCATCGGGACCTCCGTGCCGAACGGGTCGGTGAAGGTCGCCGTCACCGACGCGTCCGTGTCGTGCGGGTTGGCCAGCGCGAAGCGCGTATCGAAGAACCCGCTGTGGACGCCCTCGGCGAAGTACCTGACAAACGGCGGGGGTGGCGTCGACGTCGGCGTACCCGTCTCCTGCTCGTCCTCGTACGTGTACGCGCCCGGCAGGCTACTCGTCTGCCCGTCCTCGTTGCGAACGGTCACCGTGACGGCACCCGCGGGGCGGGCCGGCGCGATGGCCTCGATCTGCGTGGACGTTCGTGCGGTGACCACGCCCTCGACGCCGTCGAACAGGACCGCCGCGCCGCCCGTGAAGCCCTCGCCCGTCACCGTGACGACGGTGCCGCCGGAGACGGGCCCGGCCGCCGGCAGGACACCGGTCAGGACGGGAGCCGGGGCCCTGTAGGTGAAGGCGCCGGCGCTGACCGCCGTCGCGCCGTCAGGGTTGACAACCTTGACGTCCACGGCGCCGGCCGCATGGGCCGGCGTCATGATGACGATGGCCGTCGGCGAGATCGACGCGATCGCGGCGAGCACGCCGCCCACGGTGACCGACGCGCCCGTCTGGAACTGCCCGCCGGTGATCGTCACGCTGGTCCCGCCGGTGACGGGTCCCCACGCCGGCCCGACAGCCGTGATGAGGAGCGACGGCGTGACGGCCGTGTACGCGCCCGGCGCCGCCGCCGACTGCCCGTCCGGCAGCGTCACGGTCACCGGGTACGTGCCTGCGGCCAGGGCAGGCGTCCGCACCACGATGGCCGTCGGCGAGATGCTCTGCACGGCACCTGCGGCCGACCCGAACCGCACGACCGCGCCCGCGGTGAAGTGCATCCCGGACAGCGTGACCAGCGCGTTGCCGCTCGTCGGCCCGTTTGTCGGCGACATCGCCGTGATCACGGGCGCGGGAGCGACGTAGGTGAACGCCGCGGCCCTGGTCGCACTCGGTCCGCCGGGGTTGGTCACCTTGACGTCGGCGGCCCCGGCGGCACGGGCCGGCGTCGTGACGACGATCGCCGTGGAGGTCAGCGAGGCAACGGCCGCAGGCGCGCCCCCGATCGTGACGGTGGCGCCGGAGACGAACTGGCTGCCCGTGATTGTCACGCTCGTGCCGCCGCTTGTCGGCCCCGACGCCGGCGTGACGGCGGAGATGACGGGCGTCGGCGCCATCGCGGTGAACGTGCCCGGCGCCGTGGCCGCCTGTCCGTCGGGCCGCGTCACCGTCACCGCGACGGAACCGACCGGCAGCGCCGGCGTCCGGACGACGATGCTGCCCGCCGAGACGCTCTGCACCGTCCCGGCCGTGGCGCCGAAGCGCACGACGGTGCCCGCGGTGAAGTTCGCGCCGGTGAGCGTCACCTGCGTGTTGCCGCCCATCGGGCCGCTCGTCGGCGACATGCCGGTGACCACAGGCGGCGGCGGGGGTTTCGGGCTGAGGTAGACGGACGCCTCGTTCGACAGCGGGCTCTGGAGGCCCGAGGTGTTGTAGGCGCGGACGGCGAAGTAATAGGTCGCCCCGTCCGGCAGGTCGGGCACCTCGACGGTCGTCACCGTCGGGCCAACCTCGAAGGACTGGGTGTAGACGCCGGACGCGGTACCGTAGAGCACGACGTAGCCGGCGAGGTTCGCCTCCGCGTTCGGCTTCCACTGGAGCCTGACGGTGCCTGCCTGGGCTGCCGATGCAAGCGTCAGGAGGACGAGCACGGCCGTAACGGCCAGGCGGCTCATCGACGCGAACAGGCGCAGCAGAGACGGCATTCCCGCCCATGTGTCGAGGCAAAGGCGGTGCCCGGCCCTCCGCCGGCGGCGGCTCCCGCCGTCTTGCGCAATCGGGCCGAATCGGCACAGACTTGGCCGCACGACGTCGCCTGGTACCCATGCGAGGGTTACAGTTCCGTAAGCGCTCGTACGAGATTGCGATCGGGTGTGCCGCCCCGGTCCAGGGAACCTTGGCGCCGCCAGGCCGTCTCAACAGCTATATGCGCGTGCTCTCTCGGCGTGTGCCGGCAGCCGTCCTGGCCGCGGCCCTTCTCGGGTCGGCGGGCTGTGAGCTCATGGTCGCGGGCCGCCCGCGCTTCAGCGCCAGCGACACCTGGGAGCGCACCTACGACCTCGGCGACAGTCCCAGCGTCAGCATCGCCAACACGAATGGCGCGGTGACGGTCGAGGGTCACGACGGCACGCGCGTCGAGGTTCGTGCCGAGCGCACGGTCAAGGCGGGGAGCGAGGAGGGCGCCAGGCAGCTGCTCTCCGCGACGACCATTGCCGAAGAGGTGGATGGCACGTCGCTCTCGTTGACGACGACCCGGCCGTCGTCGTTCTCGATCGGACAGCAGGCCGAGGTGCGCTACGACGTCCGCGTGCCGCGCAACGCCTCGCTGACGCTGCGGACGACCAACGGCTCCCTCACCATCGAGGCCGTTCGTGGGGTCGTCGATCTGGAGACCGTGAACGGGCGGGTGCGCGGTTCGGCGCTCGGCCAGGTCCGACGGGCCGAGACGGTCAACGGCTCCGTCGACCTCACCCTCGATCGCGTCCCCGCGGAAGGCGCGAGATTCGAGACGGTAAACGGGAGCGTCGAGCTGACCTTCCCCGCCGGCCTCGCCGCCAACCTGACCGTCCGCACGGTGAACGGCAGGATCTCGGTCGACGGGTTCACCGACGTCGACGAGGACGAGGACCGACGGCGGCGCTTCGACGGGCGCCTCAACGGCGGCGGCCCCTCCCTGAGCATCGAGACCGTCAACGGCAGCGTCACCGTCAGGGGCCGTTCGACGCCCACCACCTGACGCCCGCTCAGCGGCGTCCCTTTTCCCCACCGCTGCCGCGACGCGCCTTGAGCCGTCCGGTCTCCGCGTCGGCAGCCAGCAGCACCAGACGCGTCACCGCGTCGTAGCGGGCAATCCCCTCTTCCACCCGGTTCGCCTTCAGAAACCTGTCGTAGACGCGCCATGCGACCTGCTGCAGGGCCGGCCAGCGATCCCGTGCGCGCCGGGCCATGGCCTCGAGGTCGGCACGCGGCCCGGCGTCGAGCGCCCCGAGGATCGACGGGCGTTCGTCGCGCGAGAGCGCCTGCGCCAGATGTGGCAGCACCGCCAGCCACGCGGCGTACTCCATCTGGCCGCCCGCGCGGACGCCAGCCATCCACGCCACGAAGCTGGCGTCCGACTCGTCGGCCAGGCCGGCCAGGTGCGCCCACTCGTGTGCGAGCACGGCGGGCTGCTCGACAGGCAGCAGACGCGCGTGCAGCACCACCTCCAGGCCGAACGGGTTGGTAAGGCCGTCGATGCCCGTCCGGCGGAAGTAGCCGTCAAGCAGCGTCCTCTTCGGCGGCGGCAGCACGGGCCGCCAGGCGACGCCCGCGTCGGCGAGCGCGTCGCGCAGCGCGGGCTCGAGGCTGGCGGCGATGCCCGCCGTGTCCGGCCAGGGCCGTCCGTGCGCCGTGCCGTGCAACGCGTTGAGCCGGGCGACGGCGTACGCCGAGACGAGGGGTGCGGCGGCGTCCAGGGCATCCCGCGGGTTCTCCGGCAGCAGTCGCGCCTCGAGCGTGGGCGTCTGGTAGTGCCAGCCCCAGAGCACCTGGAACAGCAGCCATCCGGCTGATGCCGCGGCCAGCAGCCATGCCGACGGCAGCACGAGCCGCCTCGTGCGCAAGGCCAGCGTCACGAGGACGACCAGTCCTCCCGCGGCGGCGACGACGACGACGTCCAGCAGCGCGATGGGCACCCACGTCGAGGCCGTGCTCAGCACAGGTTGCAGCAGGCCGTACACACGCTCCTGCCAGGCCCGTTGCCAGCCTGCCGGCAGCCGCACGCTGCCGGCGATCAGGCAGACGGCGGCGACGACGAGGGGGACGACGGCTGCGTGGGGTTGCCCTCGGGGTCGACGCCCGTGATGAGCCGGATCCCGCGCTGGTGAGTGACGTACGCCCATGCCCATTCGGTAAGCACCACGAGACGATTGCGGAACCCGGTGAGCTGCATGATGTGCACGAACAGCCAGAGCAGCCACCCGATCAACCCCGAGGCGTGGAAGCGGCCGAAATCGGCGATGGCCGAGGCCCTGCCTATCGTGGCCATGTTCCCCGGGTCCTTGTAGCGGAAGGGCCGGGTCGGCTGGTTGCCGATGCGCCGCAGGACGTTCTCCGCCGCATGCGCGCCCGCCTGCATCGCGGCCGGCGCCACGCCCGGCACCACGCGGCCGTCCTGCTCGATGCGCGCCAGGTCGCCAACGACGAACACGTTCGTGGTGCCGGGAACACCGAGGTCGGGCGAGACGATGACGCGCCCGTTGCGGTCGAGCGGCACGCCGAGCGTCGCGCCGAGCGGCGACGCGGCGACCCCCGCCGCCCACAGTACCAGGCCGGCCTCGAGGATCTCGCCGCTGGCCAGCTCGACGCGGCCCTCCTCGATGTGCGTGACGGGAGCGTTGGTCCGGACGTGCACGCCGAGGCCACGGAGCGACAGCACGGCCTTCTCCCGAAGCGGCTCGGGAAACGTCGAGAGCACGTGCGGGCCGGCCTCGATCAGGACGACACGCGCCCTGCGCGGGTCGATACGTCGGAAATCACGCGCGAGCGCGAATCGTGCGAGCTCGGCGATGGCGCCGGCCAGCTCGACGCCTGTCGGCCCGGCGCCGACGACCACGAAGGTCAGCAGGCGCTGCTGCAGGTCCGGGTCGCTCGTCCGCTCGGCCTGCTCGAAGGCGAGCAGCAGCCGCCGCCGGATGAGACCGGCGTCCTCGAGCGACTTGAGGCCTGGCGCGTACGACTGCCACTCGTCGTGACCAAAGTACGCATGCGTCGCGCCCGTGGCGACGATGAGATAGTCGTAGCCGAGCTTTCCCACGTCGAGGTGCAGGCACTGCTCGACCGTGTCGATTGCCTCGACGCTGGCAAGCAGCACCTGGACGTTGCGCTGTGACCGCAGGACCCACCGGATCGGCGCAGCGATGTCGCCGGGCGAGAGGCCAGCCGTCGCCACCTGGTACAGCAGCGGCTGAAAGAGGTGATGGTTGCGCCTGTCGACGAGCACGACGTCGACGTCCGCCCACCGGAGGCCGCGGACGGCGGCGAGGCCGCCAAACCCGCCCCCGATGACCACGACGCGCGGTCGGCCCGGTGTCCACTTCACGGCCACGTGCTCGTCCTGGTGCAATGGAGCCTCCTTTCGTGTGCGTGCGTTGTCGCGGCACCTCCGCGGGCGGTGCCGCACGAGGCGCAGAGGTGTCAGCTGGCCGGCGCCGCGGCCACCGCAGCCACCGGTGACGGTCGCGGCACGACCGGCGCCCGCCGCAGCCCGCGGCCGGCGCGTCGGCCTGTCGGCTCGCCGGCGTCGAGCGCGATGACGCCGTTGACGATCACGGTCCTGATGCCGGCGGGATACTGGCGCGGTTCGTCGAACGTCGCGCGGTCGCCAATGGTGGCCGGATCGAAGACCACGACATCGGCAAAGGCGCCCGGCCGAAGCTCGCCCCTATCGACGAGCCGCATCTGCCGCGCGGCCGCGGACGTCATCTTGTGTACGGCCTCGGGCAGCGACAGGATGCCGTGCTCGCGGACGTAGTGGCCGAGCACCCGCGGCATCGTGCCGAAGCCGCGCGGGTGCGGCTTGCCGGGCTGCCCGGCGGCGTCGGTCTGCGCCGCCGAGTCGGTGCCGATCGTGATCCACGGGCGTGTCATCGCCGCACGAACGTCATCGTCGTGCATGAGGGCGTAGAGCGCCGAGACGGCCAGCTGGTGCTCGACGAGCAGGTCGAAGAAGACGTCCCAGGGGTCGGCGCCGCGTGCGCTGGCGATGGCCGCGAGGTTCTGCCCCACGACGCTGTCGTCGGCGCCCGACGGCACCGAGGCGATCGTCACGCCGTCGAACCCCGCGCTGCGCAGGAAGTTCTCCCAACCGTCGTGGCCGCGCTCGACCTCGCGCCGGATGCGCCGGCGCACGTCCGGGTCGGCGAGGCGGCGCAGCGCGGCGCCAGTGCCACCTTCGAGCACCCAGTCGGGCAGGCACGCGTCGAGGCTGGTGCCGGCCACCGTGTAGGGGTACTGCGTCGCCGAGATGTCCACGCCCGACGCGCGTGCCTCCTCGATCTTCGCGAGGACGTCGGGCATGGTGCCCCACCGGCTGCGCTCTGCCACCTTGAGGTGGTAGACGACAACTGGCAGGCCTGCCTCCCGCCCGATGGTCACGGCCTCGTCGAGCGCCGTGAGCAGCCTGTGGGTCTCGCCCCTGATGTGCGACACGTAGATGCCGCCGTGCGCCGCGGCGATGCGCGCGAGCTCGACGAGGTCGCCGGTCGTCATGAACGAGCCCGGCGGATAGATGAGGGCGCTCGAAAGGCCGAAGGCCCCGTCGCGCATGGCCTGCTCGACGGCCAGCCGCATCGCCTGCCGCTCGGCGTCGGTCGGCGCCCGGGCCGCGAGCCGCATCACGTTGCTCCGGACCTGGTTGGCCGGAACCAGCGAGCCGAGGTTGAGCGCGATGCCGGCCGTCTCGAGCTTCTGAAGAAAACCAGCGAGCCCGCCCCAGTCGAACGGAATGCCGCGGTTGTTCAGCAGCGCGACGTCGCCCGTGTCGGCCTGCCAGAACGCCGGGCTGCTGGCCTCGCCGATGATCTCCGATGTGATGCCCTGCCTGAGGTGGCTCTCGGCGGCACCGTCGAGCAGCAAGGCGCGTCCGGACTGGCCTTGCGTGTCGATGAAGCCGGGCGCGACGACGAGGTTGCTGGCGTCCACCTCGACGCGTCCGCGGCGCGACGACAGGTCGCCCACCTCCGTGATGCGGTCGCCGACGATGCCGACGTCGGCCGGCCTCGCGGGCGCGCCGGTCCCATCGACGACGGTGCCGTGCCTGACGATGACGTCAAACTCGGGCGTGGAACCACATCCGGCGGCGAGGGCCACGGCGGCCAGGGCTGCCAGCGTGGATGCTTGGGTGAATCGCAACGTCGGGCGTGGCGCGTCGGCGGGGCGGGCGTGACGCGACATGCCAGAATATTGCCATGAGCCGCCCGCCTCGTTCATGGGGACGCAGCACGATCGACACCGCGTGCCCGCTCGACTGCCCTGACGCCTGCAGCGTCCGCGTCCACGTGGAGAGCGGGCGCGTCGTCGGCATCGACGGCGGCACCCGCAATCCCGTCACCGAGGGCTTCATCTGCGCGAAGGTGCGGAACTTCACCGACCACGTGTACGGCGAGGCGCGCCTCAGGTACCCGGAGATTCGCGACGGCGCCAAGGGATCGGGCAAGTTCCGCCGCGTGACATGGGACCACGCGCTGAGCATCATCGCCGAACGGCTCGACGAGGTGCGGAAGCAGTACGGTGGCGAGGCCATCCTGCCGTACTCGTATGGAGGCTCGAACGGGCTGGTCACGCACCTGACGACCGACGAGGACCTGTGGCGTGCGCTTGGCACGTCGCGCCTCGCCCGCACGATCTGCGCGGCCCCCACGGGGCTCGCGTCGCAGCTCATGTACGGCCGCATGCCTGGTGTCGCCTACCAGGACTACGCCGAGGCGTCGCTGATCGTCATCTGGGGCGCGAACCCGTCGGCCTCGGGCATCCACCTCATGCCCTACATCAAGCAGGCGCGCGAGCGCGGCGCCCGGCTGGTCGTCGTCGACCCGCGGCAGACGCCCCTGGCGCGGCAGGCCGATCTGCATCTCGCGGTGCGGCCGGGCACCGACCTCCCGGTCGCGCTGTCCATCGGGCACTGGCTGCTGACGTCGGGCTACGCGGACCGCGCGTTCCTGGACGCGCACACGTCCGGGCTCGAGGCGTACGCCGCGAGGGCGCAGGCCTGGCCCCTCGAGCGTGCCGCCCGCGAGAGCGGCGTCGAGGCCGACATGCTTCGACGCCTTGCCGAGTGGTACGCGGAGGCGTCACCGGCCGTCATCCGCTGCGGCTGGGGCATGGAGCGCAACAGGAATGGCACCGATGCCGTGCTGGCGGTGCTGGCCCTGCCGGCCATTGCCAACAAGTTCGGCGTGCGCGGCGGCGGGTTCACGATGAGCAACAGCGCGGCGTGGCGCCTCGACGCCGAGCGGTGGCGCCGGCACCCGCAGCCGTCCACACGGGTCGTCAACATGACGCGGCTGGCCGAGGCGCTCGCGCCTGACGCCCCGGTGCCCGTGCGCGCGCTGTTTGTCTACAACAGCAACCCCGTCGCCACCACACCCGAGCAGGACCACGTGGTGCGGGGCCTGATGCGCGACGACCTGTTCACCGTCGTCTTCGACCAGGTCCGCACCGACACGGCGCAGTACGCGGACGTGCTCCTGCCGGCCACGACGTTCCTCGAGCACTACGACGTGGTGCGCGGCTACGGTGCCTACGCGCTGCACCTCGTGCGACCGGCCATCGAACCCGTGGGCGAGGCCCGGCCGAACGCCGAGGTCTTCAGCGAGCTCGCCGCGAGGCTGGGCGTGGGCGAGGCCGAGGGCGAGACCGAGACGCTGCTGCGCGTGACGGCGGAGTTGCCCGAGCCGCTCGCGGCCCAGGTGATGTCCGACGAGATGCCCGAGCCGGCGGGTGGCCCCCGCCCGGTGCAGATGGTGGACGTCCGGCCAGGCACTGCCGACGGCCGCATCCACCTCTACCCCGCTGCGTCAGCCAACGGCGACAGCTGGTACCACTACCACCTCGATCCGGCGACGCGCGAATACCCGCTGGCCCTCATCTCGCCGGCCAGCGAGAAGACGATCAGCTCGACGCTCGGCCAGCTGCGGCGGACGGCCGCCCGCCTGCTGATCCATCCCGTGGACGCCGACCCGCGCGGGGTGCGCGACGGCGACCCGGTCCGCGTGTACAACGCGCTCGGCGAGGTGCACTGCATCGCGCAGGTGCTGCCGGCGATCGCGCCAGGCACGGTCAGCCTGCCGAAGGGGCTGTGGCGCTTCGGCACGCTCAACGGGTCCACGGCGACGGCGCTCACGCCGGCGGACGTCGAGCGGCACTCCGGCGGCGCCTGCTTCAACGACGCCCGCGTGGAGGTGGCGCGCATGGTGAGCGCCAGCTTCGAGCAGGCGGATGTGGCTATCTACGTGCCCGCGCGCGGCCGCGACGTGCACTGACACTCATGGTCCATCGGGCGTCCAGCGCACGGTGACGCTCGACGGCTTGTAGCACAGCCTGTCGTCGCACGCCTGGTAGCGCAGCGTGCCGGTCACGCCGGCCAGTCCCGCGCGCCCTGGGCGAATGCGCTGCGCCACGGTGAAGGGCGCGTCGTACACGCGCGACCGCTCGCCGGTCGGCGGAAACGCGTACTCCTCCGGCGCGGGATATGCGGGCTGGCCCACGACCGCGGCGCCGTCGGGTACGTCCAGCGAGAGCGACAGCGGAACGTAGCCCCTGGCGTCGGACGCGTAGATGCGCATGCCAGGCCGCGGCGCGACGTGCAGGCGCAGCGTGACCTGACCGTTGCGTCCGCGGACGGGCGGGAGCGCCTTCACCTCGAGGTGCGGCGTTGACGCCTCGGCCGCCGGGGCATCGGCGAGCCATGCGGGCCGTGCCTGGGCGTCGCCGGCCGCCGCCCGGGCCGGGGCCCCCGCGACGATCGCCACGGCCGCGAGCACGGCCGCGAGCGCCACGTGCCCGGCCAGGGCGCCTGCCGGGCGTGCGACCGACAGCCTCACTTCTTCTCCTTCTCTTCCACCAGCCAGCAGACCTGATACGGCTCGAGGGTCAGACGCAGCGGGCCGGTACCGCCGTCGGGAACGAGATCGCGCGAGATCAGCTCGCGCCACGCGGCCGGCGACACGCCGACGGCCTCGCGGTCGAGCGTCACCTCCTGCGTCTGTGCCGTCATGTTCGTCAGCGCAAGCAGCGGGCTGCCGTCGGCGGCCACGCGCTTGATGCCCATCGTGTGGCGACCCGCGTCAAGGATGGTCTGGGCGGCGTTCGGGTGGAACGCCGGCTGCTGGATCCGCCGGCGCACCAGCCGCCGGATGCCCCGGGCCACCTGCGAGACGGTCGTCTCCGGGTCCTCGAGCATCTTGAGCAGCGTCGCCTCGTCGTAGGTACGGCGGTTGATGCTCCGCTTCTCCTTGCTGCGCAGCACGGCCTCCGTGTCGTTGCGCGCGCCGAAGAGGGTCGGGAAGTAGATGCCGGGCACGCCCTGCATCGCCAGCGGGATGGAGCGTGCCGCGAGGAACCGTCGCACCTGGAGGGCCTCGGGCTCGCCGGCGTCGTCGCGGTTCAGGGCGCTGTACCAGGCGATGTTCAGCTCGTACGGGCTCTCGGTGCCGTCGCCGTTCGACCGGTACGACACGAACCCGCCGTGCTCGATCGTCCGATCCACGAGCGCCTGGATCTCGTCGTCGGTCAGGATGCCGCGTGCCCCGAGCAGCCCGACGCCGTCGTGCGACGACAGGAAGTTGAAGTAGGTGGCCGTGTCGGACACGTGGGTCAGCGTGCGCGCCCAGTTGGTCAGCCGCGAGACGTCGCCGGTGTGCATCGTGTGCAGCACCAGCGGCGGCAGCGCGAAGTTGTAGACCATCTGCGCCTCGTTGTGCCCGTCGCCGAAGTAGCTGATGTTGTCGGCATGCGGCACGTTGGTCTCGGTGATGAGCGCCACGTGCGGCGCCACGACGTCGAGGACCGCGCGGAACAGCTGGACGAGGGCGTGCGTCTCGCGCAGGTGCGCGCACGAGGTGCCGAGCTCGCGCCAGATGTAGGTAACCGCGTCGAGGCGGATGATGTCGGCGCCCCTGCGCACGTAGAGCAGCAGGATCTCGAGCACCCGCAGCAGCACCTGCGGGTTGCGGAAGTTGAGGTCGACCTGGTCGGGACTGAACGTTGTCCAGACGAAACGGACGCCGTTGATCGTGTGGAAGGGCGTCAGCAGGTCGGAGGTGCGCGGCCGCAGGATCAGCCGCAGGTAGTCGTCCGAGATCGCGTCACGCGTGCTGAAGGCGACGAAGAAGTCCTCGTAGCCGGGCCGGCCGTTGAGGAAGCGCTGGAACCAGCGGCTCTTGCTGGATGCGTGATTGAAGACGCCGTCGAACATCAGGCGGAACGACTGCGCCATCTTCTCGATGTCGTGCCACGAGCCGAGCCGCGGATCGACTTCCTCGTAGTCGATGATCGAGAAGCCCCTGTCGGACGAATACGGGAAGAACGGCAGGATGTGGACCGCGTTGATCGTGTCGCGCATGAAGCGCTGGAGGAAGTCCGACAGCACCTGGAGCGGCAGGCGCCCCGGTGATGTCAGCAGGTCGCCGTAGGTGATGAGGACGACGTCGCGCTCGGAGAAGCGGGTGCGGGGATCGAACGTCCGCCGGGCCTCGCGCATCTCGTCGGTGCAGTGCGCGTCGTAGACGCGCATGATGCGCTCGAGCTCGGGATAGCAGCGTTCCGCCACCTCGCGCCCGTAGAGGATCGAGAGGATGCCGAGCAGCCGCTCGCGCTGCGTCTCGGTGACCTCGAGCAGCGGGCGGGTGTAGTCGGGGGCAGGCAGGTGGGCCGCGGTGTACAGCCGCGGGAGCGTCGTAGGCGGGGCCTGTGTCTCGGTAGCCTGCGCATCTGCCATATACGCCTCACGATAACAGAGCCCCGCGCGGCGCTCACCATGCGGGCCGACCGACAGTTCCGTCAGCGCGGGCGACAGATTCGTCACCGGCGCCGGGGGCCGGTGCCCGGGTCTGCCCGGTTCACACGGGAAACCACGGCACGCGCCTTGCTGAGCTTCGCGCGCGATGGCGCTGCCGCTGCCCGTCCGCTTCCAGCCGAGAACTCCGGAGACGCCGCCCGGCGCCGTACGGGCGGCCTACGGCCACGTGCGCCCGCTGTACATCCCGGTGCACCTCGACGGGCTGGTGGTGGACTCGGTGGTGAACTTCCACCTGTACCTCCAGAGCGCACCCGGCCATTTCGTGCTCTTCCGCGGCCCCGACCTGCCGTTCGAGAGCCAGCACCACCTGCGCCTGCTCCAGAACAACGTGCAGACGCTCTGGCTGCGCGGCGACGAGCGCCGGCGCTACGAGTCGTACGTCGAGCGCCACCTGGACACGCTGCTGGCCAATCCGCTCGTGCCGGTGTCCCGGAAGGCCGAACTGCTGTCGTCGGCCGCGCAGTCGACGCTGGAGTCGGTGATGGCCGAGCCGCGCCATGTCAACGTCGTGCCGCGGACCCGCCGCGTGGCGCAGCAGACCGTGCAGCTGCTCGTCAGGACGCCGGATGCCGTGGGCCATCTGGCGAGCCTGATGGCCCACGACTACGACACGGTCCGCCATTCGATGAACGTCAGCGTGTTTGCGGTGGGCCTGGCGTTTGCGGCCGGCGTGAAGGACGCGACCGACCTCCAGGAGCTGGCCCTGGGCACCCTGCTGCACGACATCGGCAAGAGCGAGATCCCGCGCGATCTGATCGTCAAGCCGGGCGCCTACACCGAGGAGGAGTTCGCGATCATGCGCAGCCACGTCGAGCGCGGCGAGCACATCCTCGAGGAAGCCGGGCGCGTCGGCCGCCTCGGGATGCTCGCCGTGTCGCAGCACCACGAGCGGCTGACGGGGGACGGCTATCCCCGACGGCTGTCGGGCGACGACATCCACCTGTTCGGGCGCATCGCCGCCATCGCCGACTGCTTCGACGCCATGACGAGCGACAGGACCTACCAGCGCGCGATGCGGCCGTTCGACGCGCTGCAGTTGATGCGCACCCGGCTCGCGACCCACTTCGATCAGGCCCTCCTCAACAGGTTCATCCGCACGCTGCGCGTTCCGAAGTAGGCTGTAACGCGTGTCGGAACGCTGCCCCTGGTGCGGCACCGACCCGCTCTACGTCCGGTACCACGACGAGGAGTGGGGGGTGCCGGTGCATGATGACCGCCGCCTCTTCGAGATGCTCGTGCTCGAGGGCGCGCAGGCCGGCCTGAGCTGGCGCACGATCCTCGGCAAGCGCGATCGCTACCGTGAGGTCTTCGCCGGCTTCGACCCGGAGGCCGTGGCGCGCTTCACCGAGGCCGACATCGCCCGCCTCCTTGCCGATCCCGGCATCGTGAGGAACCGGCTGAAGGTGGCCGGCGCCGTGAAGACCGCGCGCGCCGTCCTCGACCTGGTCGAGCGCCACGGGTCGCTCGACGCCTTCCTCTGGGGGTTCGTGGACGGCGAACCGGTCGTCAACGAGTGGCGGACCCTTGGGGAGGTGCCGGTCCGGACGCCCGCGTCCGACGCCATGAGCCGCGCCCTGCGGAAGGCCGGGGCCACCTTCGTCGGGTCGACGATCTGTTACGCGTTCATGCAGGCCGTCGGCATGGTGGACGACCATCTCGTGACCTGCTGGCGGCGCACCGGAATCCCCCCGACGGCCGGCCCGTAGCGCCAGACCCAACTTTTCGGTGTCCAAGATCGTCTACAGGCCATACCCGTGTCCTCCAGAGTCCTGCTGCTCGCCTGCCTCGCGCTGGCGCCTGGGTGTCGTGACGGCAGCGCGCCGGCCGTCAGGGACGCCGCGGTGCCGCCCGCCGGCCCGGAGGCGGTCGTCGCCCGTCGCGACGTCCGCCACGCGATCCGTCTGCACGGCACCGTCGAAGCCGTTTCGTCCCTCCCCGTCGTCGTCCCCCGCCTCGGCGGGCAGACGACCGGCCAGGGGAACCTGGTCATCACGAGGCTCGTGGCCAACGGCGCCCGCGTGGACGTCGGCGACGTGCTCGTCGAGTTCGACAGGCAGGCGCAGCTCGACGCCGCCCTCGAGCGCCGTGCCGAGTGGCGCGACCTCCAGGAGCAGGTGCGGCGGCTCGAGGCCGAGCACGTCGAGGCGGCGGTGAAGGACGACACGCGGCTGAAGACCGCCGAGAATGCGCTGGCCCTGGCGCGCCTCGACGTCGAGAAGAACCCGCTGCTGCCGCGGATCGAAGCCGAGAAGAACCTTCTCGCGCTCGAGGCCGCGGAAGCGGAGGTCGCGCAGGTCAGCCAGACCAACGCCCTCCGCCGGCTGGCCGAGCGGGCCGAGCGCCGGACGCTGGAGATCCGTCGCGACCGGGCCGAGAGCGCCCTCCGCCACGCCGAGCGCAACGCGGAGCTGCTGTCGGTGCGCTCTCCCATCGCCGGCCTCGTGGTGCTGCGCTCGATCTGGAAGAACGGGCGCATGGGCGAGCCGCAGGAAGGCGAGGAGGTGCGCGGCGGCCTCGGCCTGCTCGACGTCGTCGGCGAGACGGCCATGCGGGTGCGCGTGCGGCTGAACCAGGCCGACCTCGATGGCCTGGAGGTGGGCCAGCGGGCGCGCGTCACGCTGGACGCCTATCCGGCCCGGGAGTACCGGGCCACGCTCGAGGGCATCGCGCCGGTGGCCGTGCCGAGCGGCATGTCCGACAAGGTGCGCAGCCTGACGGCCATGTTCGCGATCGAGGGACGCGACGACGTGCTGACGCCCGACCTCTCGGCGGCCGTCGACGTGGAGCTGGCGGCCTGGCGCGACGCGCTCACGGTGCCACGCGATGCCGTCACGTGGCGTGACGGCACGCCGGGCGTGTTCGTCGGCGCGGAGTGGCGCCACGTCACCCTCGCCGGCATGACCGACGCCGAGGCCGTCGTCGCCGACGGCGTCCGCGAGGGCGAGGTGGTGCGGCGTCAACCGGGGAGGCAGGCGTCATGACCCGCCGCGTCTGGGTCGGAATCGCCGTGACCGGCGCCGCGCTGGCGGGGTGGTGGGTGCTCGGACGGATGACCGCCGTCGAGGCCGCCATCGAGACGGCGGAGGTGACACGCGGCGAGTTCGTCGAGCGGCTCCTTGTCCGCGGCGAGGTCCAGGCGCAGCGGTCCGTGCTGCTGACGGCGCCCTCCGATGCCGGCGAGCTGCGGATCGTGGAGCTTGCCGCCAACGGCACGCCGGTCAAGGCCGGCGACGTCGTCATCGGCTTCGACCCGACCTCGCTCACCACCAGGCTTCAGGAGAAGTCGTCGGCCCTCCGCGAGGCCGAGGCCGAGATCGCGCGTGCGTTTGCCGAAGGGCGCATCACCCTCGAGGAGTACACCACGGCGCTGCTGACGGCGCAGTACGACGTCGAGCGTGCGCGCCTGGACGTACGGGCCGGCGAGCTCTCGTCGCGCTACGACGAGCGCAAGGCGCAGCTCTCGCTGTCGGACGCGCAGCAGCGCCTCGTCGAGTCGTCCACGACGGTTGACACCGGGCGCGAGGTGACAGCCGCCACGGTGCGGGGCCTCGAAGGCAAGCAGGAGCGGGCCGCCGCGGAAGTCGAGCGCACCCGGCGTGGCGTCACAGCCCTGACGGTGCGCGCGCCGAGCGACGGCGTGTTCGTCGTGCTCGACAACTGGCGCGCCTCCCAGATGGGCATGGGCGCCCGTCCGTTCCAGGTGGGCGACAGCGCCTGGCCCGGCGCCCAGATCGCCGAGCTGCCGGACCTGAGCACGGCCCGCATGGTGACGACGGTCGACGAGGTGGACCGGAGCCGCCTGGCGGTCGGCCAGCAGGCGTCGCTGACGATCGACGCGATCGCCGGGAGGCCGCTGGACGGGCGCATCGAGCGCATCAGCACGCTGGCGAAGATGGACATGAGCACGTGGCCGCCGAAGCGCGGCTTCGAGGTCGTCGTCGCGCTCGACGAGGTGGACGAGCGGCTGCGGCCGGGCATGAGCGCCAACGCCCGCGTCGCGCTGGCGCGCCTCCCCGACCAGGTGCTGGTGCCCGCGCGCGCCGTGTTCGTGCGCGACGGCGCGACGGTCGCGTTCGTCCGGCGCGGGGGCACCTTCGAGCGCCGGCCGGTGGCCGTCGCGCACAGGAGCGACGAGATGGTGGCCATCCAGGCCGGCCTCGTGCCTGGCGAGCAGGTGGCGCTGGTGGAGCCGGCGGCCGAGATGGTGGTGACCCGATGAGACCCGATGGCATTGCCCTGCTGCTCGCGGGCCTGGCGGCCACCGCCGGGTGCACGGCCGGCGCCGCGTCCAGGGCCGACGTGCCGACAACGCGCGTCACCCGCGGGGACCTCGTGGGCGACATCCACACGAGCGGCGAGTTCACCGCGCAACGCAATCTGCTCATCTCCGCGCCGGCGGTGCCCGGGTCCCTGCGGCTCGTCTACCTGCTGCCGACCGGAACGGCCGTGAGAGCTGGCGCCGTGGTGATGCGGTTCGACCCCGCCGAGCAGCTCTTCAACCTCGAGCAGGCCGAGTCGCAGGTCGCCGAAACCGAGCAGGAGCTGGCCAAGCAGGAGGCCGACCGGGCGGTGCAGGCCGCCGAGGACGAAGTGAACCTGCTGAAGGCGCGCTTCGAGGTGCGGCGCGCGGAGCTCGACGTCACGACCAACGAGCTGCTGCCCGAAGTCGACGCGCGCAAGAATCAGCTGACGCTCGAGGAGGCACGGCGGAAGCTCGTGCAACTCGAGGAGGACATCAAGTCGCGCGGCGAGACGAACGAGGCGGCCCGCGCGGTGCTGCTCGAGAAGCGGCAGAAGGCCGAGATCGCGCGCGAGACGGCGCGCCGCGCGATCGAGCAGATGGAGGTGCGCGCGCCGTTCGACGGGCTCGTGGCCGTCCGCCAGAACCAGGATGCAGCCGGCGGATTCTGGTATTCCGGCATGACGCTGCCCGACTTCCGCGAAGGCGACCTCGTGTTCCCCGGCCGCCCCGTGCTCACGATTCTCGATCCGTCCGAGCTGCAGCTGCGCGCCCGCGTCGCCGAGTCGCTGGCGACGAACCTGAAGCCAGGGCAGCCCGCGCAGGTACGCCTCGACGGGTCCACGCACCCGCCGCTCGAGGCGCGGGTCGCCTCCGTGTCGGGCATGGCCGACCGCGGCGGCTTCTCGCGCGCGCCGACGGCGCAGCGCGAGTTCGACGCGACGCTCCAGCTCACCGACGCCGTCGCCGAAGTGGAGCCGGGGCGAAGCGCCCGGATCCACATCGCCGGCGCGCCACTGGAGGGCGTGCTCTCCGTCCCGCGGCAGGCCGTGTTCGACAGGGCCGGCGTGCCGACGGTGTTCGTCCGGCGTGACGGGCGCTTCGTCGCCGTGCCGGTGACCGTCGCCGCGCGCACCCAGACACGCGTCGTGATCGAGGGCGTCGAAGAGTCGGCGGACGTCGCCCTCGTCGATCCCGAGGCCGCCCCCGCCAGCGGCCCGACCGCGACCGCGCCGTCGACGGCGTCTGCGGGGCCGTCATGACCTCGCCGTCGCCGTCACGTCGCCGGGCGCGCCCGGCCCTGGCCGAGAGGCTGGTGCCCGACCTGCGCATGGGCTTCGACAACCTGCTGGTGAACAAGCTGCGCTCGATGCTGACGATGCTCGGCATGATCTGCGGCGTGGCCGCCGTCGTGGCCATGCTCTCGATCGGCGCCGGCGCGCAGCAGCAGGTGATGGCCTTCATCGAGAACCTCGGCGTCCGCAACCTGATCGTCGAGGCGCGCGAGGCGACCGACTGGCAGTCGTTGCGCAAGGTGCGGCTGGTGTCGCCGGGGCTCACACTGAGCGACCTGCGGCTCATCGAGGCCAACGTCGAGGGCGTGGTCGCGACGTCGGCGCGGAAGCGCTTCACCCCGACGAGCATGCTGCCGCGGCCCGGGCGCGAGATGCCGATCGTCTACGGGGTGTCGCCAAGCTACGCGACGATCTCCAACGTGCACGTTGCCGAGGGACGGTTCTTCGACGAGGTGGACGCCGAGCGTGCCGCACCGGTGTGCGTGCTGGGCGAAAGCGTCGCCGACAGGCTCTTCACCGGGCGCTCGGCCGTCGGCGAGTACGTGAAGGTGAACGAGCAGTGGTTCCGCGTCATCGGCGTGACCGGCCCCCAGATGAGCGCCCCCGGCAGCGTGGACGGCGTGCCGAACGAAGACCGCAACAGCCTGATCTACGTGCCGCTCTGGGCGGCCATCCTCCGGCTCGAGGACACGACGAGCGGCTACCGCGACGAGATCGACGGCCTGTACCTCCAGCTCCGGTCGGCGGACGCATCGGTGGCCTCGGCACGCACCGTGCGCGGCCTGCTCGACGAAACGCACAGGCAGGCGGGCGACTTCAGCGTCATCGTGCCGGCCGAGCTGCTGGCCGAGCAGCGGCGCACGCAGCGCATCTTCCAGATGGTGATGGTGGCCATCGCCTCGATCTCGCTGCTCGTGGGCGGCATCGGCATCATGAACATCATGCTGGCCAGCGTGCTGGAGCGGACGCGCGAGGTCGGGGTCAGGCGTGCCGTCGGCGCGACACAGGCGGAGATTGTCAGGCAGTTCCTCATCGAGGCGATCATCATCTCGGGCGCAGGCGGCCTCATTGGCGTCGTCGTGGGTGTCGCCCTGTCACGCACCGTGGCGTACCTTGCCGGCTGGACGACGGTCATCACGCCGGCGTCGGTGATCCTCGCGTTCACCGTGTCAATGGCCGTGGGGCTCGTCTTCGGCGTCTATCCGGCGCGCAAGGCCGCGCGCCTCGATCCGGTCAAGGCCCTGCACTACGAATAGGTCTTCCACGCCTCGCGCGTCGCCCGCTCCCGACACGTCCCGAGTGCGCGTCAGAATGCAAAGTAGAAGACCAGGTCTGCCCCGTAGCGCTCCACCCGCTGCGTGAGCGACCGGTTCGCTCGCGTGAGCCCGTCGCCCTCGGCGGCGTTGGCCTGCAGCCGCAGATAGTCGGCCAGCCGGTACTCGAGCAGGAACTGCGAGACCTCCTGGTTGCCGAACTGCTGGCGGAACTTCACGAAGACGCGCTCGTTCACCTGCTCACCGATGACTACCGCCGGGTTGACCCGGCCGGTCGTGTCGGTGGTCTCGACGTCGAACAGATCGAGGTTCAGCGTGTTGCCCAGGGCCTGCGCGATCGGCGACACGGCCAGGCCCGCGGCAATGCCGCCCGCACGTTCGGCGAGCGAATTCTGCTGGCCGATCCCGAGCTGGTTCACGGGCTGGTTGAAGACGATGAGCGCGAGCACGTCGGCCTCGTCGAGTGGCGGCTCGCTCGACAGGCTGATGCGTGGATCGCGCACGGTGCCCTGGATGCGCACGCGTGCCTCGACGCCCTGGATGACACGCTCGGCGGTGATGTCGAGCTCGGGGTTCGAGGTGCTGTCGCCGCGGAAGAGCACCTGGCCGTCGCGCGCGATGTCGAAACGACGCCCCTGGTAGGCGTACGTACCGCGCACGGTGTTCACGGCGCCGATGAGCACGAGGGGCTCGCCCGCGGTCTTGGCTATGCGGAAGTCGCCGCCCATCGTCACGTTGATGTCGCCGATGCCGCTGCGCCCCACCTCGACGTTCTGCCCGCGCAGGAGGAGGTTGTCGGGAATGCGCACGCGGATGTTCATCGCCATGTCCTCGTACACGAAGGTCTGTCGCGGTTGCGCGTCCGCGTCGCCCGGCGTGTCCCCGTTGGCGGCCGCACGCGCGTCCGTCGCCGGCGCGGGCGGGACGGCGTAGATGACCTCCGCGTCACGCACGTCCGGCGCCAGGATGTCCGGCACGATGGGCGGCGCATCCGGCGAGGTGTAGGTGGGGATCCCCCTGTAGGTGGCCTCGGTGGCGTAGCTGCCGATGGCAAGGCGCGGCAGCAGGGCGTCGAGCTCCACGCGTCCGCTGGCGATCCGCAGGTCGCCCTCGACGACGGGCGCATAGATCGTGCCCGAGACGGCCAGCGCGGCGTCGAGCGCGACGCGCCCGAGCTCGTTGTCGAGCGCACGCACGCCATCACCCTTGAACCGGAGATCGAGCCGTCCCTTGGCGTCACCGCGCAGCCCGACCTCACCTTCCGCCGTGAGCATCGCGCCGCCCGGCGCACCGGCGGTGAGCCGCCTGATGAAGGCCCTGTCGTCGTCGAACGCCAGCACGGCGTCGATGGGTTCGTAGCGCACGCCCGTCGCCGCGACGAGGAACCCGGCACGCTGGAGCGTCACTTCTCCCGCGACGACCGGCGTCCTGCCGGTGTTGGTCATGCGGAGGTCCAGCTGCGCCGTGCCCGCGAGATCCGCGACCTGGTCGGTCAGGCCCCCGGCGAGTGCCAGATCGATGGCGGACGAGCGGATCGTCAGGTCGAGCGTGTCGTCGAGCGACGTGGGCACGTCGGGCGTGTCGGGCGGCAGGAAGAGCGTCCGGGGCACGCGGCCCCTTGCCGTGACGTAGGCGCTGTCGCTCTGCTGGAGGATCGCGTCCAGCCGCGCGGCGCCGCCGTCGTTCTCGACGGTGGCGTGCAGGCGCGCGATGGGCACGTCCCGGTACCTCGCGCCCGTGACGTCCAGCGTGCCGCTCACCGTCGGCAGGCGGCCCGAACCGCCGACGTGTGCCGACAGGGAGACGAGGCCGTCGGCGTCGATGTCGCGCGCGGCCAGGACGAGCGCCTCGCCGAGATCGACGGCGGAGGCCTCGACGTCGAGCGCGTGCGTCGCCTCGTCGGCCAGCGCGATACGCCCGCCGACCTTGAGGCGCTGCGTCCCGCTCACGAGTGTCAGCGGCACGATGTCGACGGCGTCGGGACGGATCGTGAGCGCCGCCGGTGCCGTTTCCCCCGCCAGCGCCCACCTGACGCCTTCCCGCTCGATCGCCAGGCGGTTCAGCGTGAGGACCTGGGCGCCGTCGGCCAGCGCCAGCGTGCCGTCGCCGCGCAGCGTACGGGGGCCGTCGGTCGCCACGACGTCGAAGGCCAGGAGGTCGGGCGTGTAGCCAACGGTGCCCCGCGCCGACTCGAGGCCGACGCCGGCGACGTCCACCTTGGTGACGGCCACCTCCGACGAGACGCGCAGCCGATCGGGCTCCAGGTCCGGGAGGTCGATGGCATATCGCCCCTGGACGGTCACGGCGCGGACGACGTCCTCGTACGCGACGTCCGCGCCCTCGAGCGTGCCCTCGACGTGGAAGGCCTGGCGCGGGCCGGTGATCCGCCCTGACGTCGTGACCGCTCCCGTCAGCGGCAGGTCGGCGATCCGGGCCGGCCCGACGACCGAGGCAGCGTCGAGCTCATAGGCGAAGTCCGAGGCGCCGGCCTCGCCGAGCGCGAGGGTGCCCTTTCCGGTGAGCGTGAACCCGTCGCCCGTGCCCCGCAGGCGGCGCACGTCGAGCACACCGCCCGTCAGCGCGACGTCGGCGTCCACTTGGGTGAAGGGCACGTCGAGCAGCGTCGGCGTGCGCAACGTGACCGTGCCGTCGACGTCCACCGAGGCAAACGCCACGTCGCGCAGGTCCTGGAACGTCACGCGCGCGTCCACGTCGCCGGTGAGGTTGCCCGTGAGCGCCTCGATGCCGCTGACCGCCGCGAGGTCGTAGCCCTGCACCGCGCCTCTTGCCACGACGTCGAGGACGTCTCCGGAGAGGCGCGCGTCAACCGCCATCTGCGGCACATGGCCACCGTACACGCGCGTGTCTCGCAGCTCTCCGGCGGCCGTCAGGAGCAGCGGCGCGTCGCCGTCCTTCGTGCCCTGCACGCGAAAGGTTCCATTGATTCGCCCCGCCCACCGCTCGTCCGCGAGCGCCGGGAGCTCGAGGGCGCGGCCGAGCCGCGGCAGATCGAGGTCCGCAACGGAGCCGTCGGCCGTGAACGCATAGCCGTCGGGGGCCTGCTGGAACGCCCCCGTGAAGCCGTCGCCGAGGTGCGCCCCCTCGACCACCGACGCGTCGAGCGTCGCCGCAAGGTGCAGGCGCCCGACGGGCCCTTCCACGGTGTACGCGCCGGTGATGGCCGTCTCGAGCGGCGGCACGGCCAGCTCCGGCGGGAGCTGCCGCAGGTCGATGTCCGAGACGTCTCCGGCAAGCGAGAGGACCAGCCGTTCGCCCGGACGTGCCGCCCGCTGGATGAACCCGCGCGTCGTCGCGCGGCCGCCGTATGCGGAAGCCCTCGCCACGAGTTCGATGCGTCGGCCGACGAACCGCGCGTCGGCGACGACGTCGCGTGCGGCGTACCCGTAGGCGCCGGCCGACGGCCCCTCGAAGTGTGCGGCGCCGTCGAGCGCGACCCCTGGCGTGGCCGACGGGAAGCGGAGGTTCACGCGGGCGTGCCCTGTGATGGCCCCTTCGGCAAACGTGTCGTCGAGCCAGGGCGCGAGGTCGATATCGGCGATGTCCACGTCAGCCGCCACCGACCGCGTGGGGCCGCGCAGGTCGAGCGTCACCGGTCCCCTGACGTCGCCCGCCTCCGACGACATGTGGAGGTCGACGCGCAGTGCGTCGAGCGGACCTTCCACGCGCGCGGTGAAGCGTGGCCGCACGTCGATCGCTGCCACGGCTGGCAGGAAGCGGCCAACCTCCGGTAGCGACACCGGCGACCCGGCGACGTCGAGCGCGAAGGTCAGCGGCCCGCCCTCTTCCGTCCGCGTGAGGTCGCCGGTCACGTCGACGACCGAGTCGCCCGTCTGCACATGCAGGTTCTCGAAGTGCCAGCCCGCGGTGTCGTTGACGAGACGGCCGTGCACGTCGGCGAGCGACAGGTCGGGCTCCGCCGCCTCGAGCCGCAGCGCGCGGATGTCGATGGCGAGTGTCTCGCCGCCGCTCGTCACGCCGCCCCGGAAGCTGAGGCCGTCGATACGCCGCGGCAACGTGCGGGCCGGCTCGGCGCCCGCGCCCTCGATGGTGACGCGCGCGTCCTCGACCGTGATGTCGGGGAGCGCGAACGTCGGACGCGGTGCGCCGGGGCGCGAGGGAGCGCGCGGCCGCAGCAGGCGGCCGAGGTTCCACCCGGTGGGCGTGCGGATCGCCCGGACGACGGGGCGCTCGACGTGCAGTCGCCCGATGACGCGCCCGTCCGAGAGCAGCTCGCCGAGTCCGTAGCGCACCTCGACCCTGTCGATGCTCACGACCGGCGCGCCCTCCTGCACGACCGACACGTCGCGCAGCACGACCCCGGTGAAGAGCGTCCCCTCGATGCGGCCGATGATCAGCTGCCCGTCGATCACACGCTCGGCCTGCCGCATGGCCGTGCGCCGCAGCCAGTCCCGGAACCAGGGGGTCTGCGTCACGACGAGCGACGCGACGACGAGCGCCACGAGGACGAGCGTGAGCAGCTTCAGGAGCCGGAGCAGGCGGCGCGTCAGGGCCATCGCGAATCAGAACGCCTGTCCGATGCTGAAGTGCATGCGCCAGCGGCGCGGCTGTGGCTCGCCGTCCACGAGGAGCCCTTCGATCGGGTTGAGCTGATAGCCGAGGTCGAAACGCACCGGGCCGATGGGCGTGGTGTAGCGGAGCCCGCTGCCGAGCGAGTACCGCAGGTCGTCGAGGTGCAGCTCGAAGCTGTTGCGCCACGTGTTGCCGGCATCGAGAAAGAACACCGTCCCGACGTTGCCGACGAGCGGCAGGCGCGCCTCGAGCGACGACTCGAACAGCGAGTGCCCGCCGATGGGCAGGCCCGACCCGCTCAATGGGCTCACCTGGAACCGCCCCCAGCCGCGAAGGCTGCTGGCGCCGCCAAGGAAGTAGCGCTTGAAGAACGGCACGTTGGGCTCGAGCTGTCCCGGCGCGTCGATCGTGGCGAGACGCAGACGCCCCGCCATCACCAGGCGCCCGAACAGCGTGGCGTAGAGACGGCCCTCGGTGGAGTACTCGCGGTAGTTGAAGTCGCCGGGCAGCCACTGCCCCGCCTGTTCCACGTGGGCGCGGACGAGGTAACCCTGCCTGGCATCGATCAGGTTCTGCGTCGTGTTGCGCTGGATGTCGAAGCCGATGGCCGCCAGCGTGCCGTTGCCCGCGCCGCGCGTGGGGTCGAGGCCGAGCGCGATGAGCTCGTCCCGGAACGTGAGGTCCTGGAGCGCGTCGTCGGAGATCGTGTAGTCCTCGTACTCGTTCACGAACGACACCGACACCGTCGTCAGCGCCTGGCTGCGGGTGATCGGGTCGCTGCGCGACAGCTCGCGTGCCAGCGTCACGCGGCCGCCACTCGTGAGCAGCGAGTACGCCGGCTCGTCGGCGTACCAGTACTGGAGCGAGCTGCTCATCGAGATGCCGCGCCGGAAGAGCGACGGCTCCTCGAATCCCACCCGTGCCCCCCGATCGAGCGACGACCATTTCGTCTGGAGCTGCGCGACGCGCGCGCCGCCGAACACGTTGAGGTGCCGCAGCGTCGCCATGACGCGGCCCCGCTCCTCACTGCCGAAGCCGGGGGCGACCGAGACCCGGCGTGAACGGCCCTGGGTCAGCGTGACGTCGATCGGTACCGTGTCGGTGCCCTGATGGCCCGGCGTCGGCGTGATCGTGACGAACTGGAAGATCTCGCGGTTGTAGAGCCGGCGCTGGCTCTCGAGCAGCTTCGACAGCCTGAAGACCTCGCCCTCGCGGAAGGCGAGCAGCGATCGCACGCGGCCCTCGCTGACGCTGCCGTTGCCGCGCACCGTCACCGGGCCGAACGTGGCCTGGGGCCCGGGGTCGGCGACCACCGCCATCGCCACGGTGCCGGGCTCGCGCCCGTCGCCCTCGAGGACCTCGACGGCCGCGTGGGCGTAGCCCCGCTCCTGGAGGACGGCGACGGTGGCGGCGCGCGTCTCGCGCACCTGTTCCTGGCGCCGGCGCTCGCCCGGCCTGAGGCGCACACGCTCTTCCACCGCCGCGTAATCCTCATCGTCGAGGACGCCGAACCCGTAGATGTCGACGCGATCGACGATGACGGGCGGGCCGGGATCCACGTGCACCGTCAGGCGGACGCCGTCGGGCGCCTGCGGGCGGATCTCGACGTGGGTCACGCGAGCCCGGGGGAAGCCGTTGTCGGAGAGGTAGGCGACGATCCGGTAGAGGTCCTGCTGGAAGACCTCGCGGTTGAACTCGCGATCGCGCCCGATGACGGGGAGGCGGCTGCTGACGCGCGTCCTGAGGACCCGCTTCAGGTCATCGACGTCGATGTCATCGGCCCCGACGATGTCGAGGCTGCGAACGTAGCGGGTGGCAGGTTCCCCGGCAGGCTGGCCGTACGAGACGCCGCCGGCAGCGAACGCAAGGAGCGCCACGAGGGACGCCACGAGCCGGCACGGCGCGAAGACGGGGGCCACCGGGTCATCTTGCCCTTGTCGACGGTCCTTCACAAGGCGAGAAGCGCGCCGCCCGGGGCCGGCAGGACGAAAAGGAGACCGGTGGCGGGACGCGCCCGTCACCGGTCACGGAATGGTTACCGATCGGTCGGCTGGCTGCCCGGCTCGCTCGGCGTTCCCTGCGTCTCGGTCGTGCCCGCGGGCAGGCGGCCGCGCCCCCCGCGGCTGGCCTGGCCGCCCTTGCGGCCCGCAGCACGCGCCTCTTCAGACGTCCACTCGTGCGCCGTGCCCTTCGAGTGGGCCGCGCGACCGCCCTTGCTGGCGATCTCGCGCTGCTTCTCGGGCGACATAGAGGCAAAGCCGCGGCGCTCCTTGCGGCGAGGCTGCTCGGCACCGGTCGTGGACGTGGGGTTCATGGGGTCGTTGTTGCTCACGGACACCTCCCTGGTATGTAACGGCCCCGCGTCGGCGGGACCGAACGAGTGCGATGACGTCGAGTAGACCGGTTACAACAAACGTGCCAGCTGGACGGCACGAACGGCCGGGCACGGCAGGACAGGCTGCTGTAGACCGGGTGACGCTGTGGTAATCGCGGTAACGAACGGGGGGAACCCGGTGGTGTCGGGTTGAAGGACGGAAAAGGTTACACGGTCCGATCGGGCATGCGGCCCGGGATGAAGAACCCCGCGGCCAGGGCGAGCACCGACACGGAAGCGCCAAGGAGGAATGCGCGGCGGATCCCCAGCTCGAGGGCGGCAGGATCGTCCATCCCCGCCGGCAGGGCCGCCGCGACGATGGCGCCCATCACGGCCACGCCGATGGCGCCGCCGATGCTGCGGGCGAACGCCGCAAGTGACGTCGCGACACCAAGTTGGGTCCTTGGCACCGACCCCTGCGCGGCCAGCAGCAACGACAGCATCGTCATGCCCATGCCGATGCCCATCAGGCCGAGGTCGACGTACATCCGCCACAGCGGCGAGTCGCGATGGACCAGCAGCAGGCCGAAGAAGCCGACGGTCACGCACGTGAGTCCGGTCAGGATGAACGGCCGATGCCCGAGGCGAGGGAGCAGGCGCCCCGTCACCACCGACATCAGCACCCATCCCAGGAGGAGGGGGGTCAGGACGCCCCCGGCCTCGGCGGCCGACCGCTCCATGGCGCCCTGGACGAACAGGGGCACGAAGGTGAGTGCACCGAAGATACCGATCCCGAGCAACATGTTGCTCAACGTCGTTACCGCGACGAACCTGTTGGCCAGGACATCGAGGGGAAGAATCGGCTCGCTGATGCGCCGCTGCGTCCTGACGAACTGGATGCCGAGCACGACGGCGAGGCCGTAGAGGCCCTGCACGACGGGGAGCGGCAGGCCATCGTCGACCGACGTCTGGTTGAGGGCGAGCATCAGCGCCGTCACGGCCGCCATCATCAGGGCCGCGCCGACGTAGTCGACCCGCGGGCGTCCGTCGTGCGGCGTCTCGGTCAGGTTGCGGCCGACGAGCAGGCCGGCGACGAGGCCGAAGGGCACGTTGATGAAGAACACCCACCGCCATGAGAGCCCCTGCGTGATCACCGCGCCGGCGAGCGGCCCGAGGATCGAGGCGACGCCCCAGACGCCGGCAAACAGCGCCTGCGCCCGCGCGCGCTCCTCGAGCGAGAAGATCTCGCCGAGGATCGTCATGCCCAGCGGCAGCAGGCCGCCGGCGCCGACGCCCTGGATCGCGCGATAGACGATCAGCTGCTCCATCGACTGCGCGCTGCCGCTCAGGATCGAGCCCGCCAGGAAGATGCCGATCGCCGCCGAGTAGAACCGGCGGCGCCCGTAGATGTCGGACAGCCGGCCCCAGATAGGCGTCGTGACGGTGGACGTGAGCAGATAGGCCGAGAACACCCAGCTGTAGTGCGCCAGGCCCCCGAGCTGCTCGACCACCGTCGGCATCGCGGTGGCGACAATCGTCGCCTCGATGGCGCCGAGGAAGCTGCCCCCGAGGACGCCCAGGGTGACGAGCGCACGGCGGGAACTACGGATGCGGGCGAGGGACCACGACATGACAGGGTGGCGACACGGCGGCTCACGGACGTGAGGCCGAAGGAACCAGCGTATCAGAACAGGAATTCAGGGGAGGAGAAGTCCTCCACTCCCCTCCTCCCTCCCTCGTCAACCCTCCCGTTTGTGTACGATGAGCCAATGAAGACCGTGCACTGCGTGAAGCTGGGTCGTGAACTTCCCGCGCTCGAGGAAGCGCCGTGGCCCGGCCCGCTGGGTCAGCGCATCCTCGAGAACGTCTCGGCCGAGGCGTGGGCGATGTGGGAAGAGCAGATGAAGATGATCCTGAACGAGTACCGCCTGATGCCCTGGCAGAAGGAGGCACAGGAGCTCGTCGCCAAGCACATGGAGCAGTACTTCTTCGGCGACAGCGCCGCGCCCCCGCCCGGCTACGTCCCGGAGAAGTAGAGGTCACCGGGGGTCAGGTCTCGCGAACGAGCGACCTGGGGTCAGGTCCCGGTACCGGGACGTGGCGAAAAGTGCCATCCATGCCGTAGTCGTCGAGCGCGTCGCCGACCGCGTGCCGGACGACGAGATCGGCAAGCGTCAATTGCTCGAGCGTCGGCCCCGTGATGACGAGCACCTCGCTGGCCGGGACGTCGAGCGTCGCGGGCGCGACGTCGACGACGCAGGCGCGCCCCTCCACGCTCAGGGCAAGCCCCACGACGGGGCCCTGCGCGAGCCCCAGCGCCAGGCAGCCGCGCGCCACCAGCCCGGCCAGATGCGCCTGCGCAGCCCGCTCCAGTGCCGTCGGCACCGCGAGCGTGCACATTCCGTCGGCCGACGCCGGCGCGCCGTCGCCGGCGGCATCCACGTCAATGACGGCGACCACCCGCAGGGCGCCCGCATCGAGCAGGCCGACCACGAGCCACGACGGCCCGTGCGGAGCCGCCTCGACGACGAGCTGCCGAACGTCGCCGTCGGGGCGCCACGTGGCGGCGAGCGCCACGAGGTCGTCGGGGGTGGCCGCCACACCAAGGCGGTGCACCGGCGCAGCCGTCACGGCCCACGGCGCGGGCAGCCCGGCCAGGCGCTCGAGGCCGTCGCCCGTTGCCGCATCGACAGCCGCGAACCGAGGCACGGGCATGCCCGTGGCCGTCAGGCGGCCGAGCCACTGGAGCCTGTCGCCGGCGCGCGCCACGGCGTCGGGATCGTGCCACGGCGCGCCATGACGCCGTGCCACGTCCGCGGCCAGCGGCGCCGACGCCGCGCCCACGGCCACCACACCGCTCACCCGCACGTCAGCGGGGACGGAGGCGGCGTCGGCCGCCGTCACCACGCGCGCGTCGAGACGCCGCCGCGCAGCCGCGTCGAGGTACGGTGCAATGCGCGGGTCCCGGGCCTCGGTGGCGCACACGAGCACAGTCGTCATCCGCGCGAGTCTACCAGCGCCCCCTGGTCTACACTTGGCAGGTTTGCCTTTCGACATGACCGCTGACCACGCCCCTGCCCCCCGCCCCCGCGTCCTCGTGACCGGCGGATCCGGCTTTCTCGGCATCAACCTTCTGCGCTACCTGCACGCGCGCGGCTACGACGTGGCGTCGCTCGACATCGAGCCGTTCACCTATCCCGACATGCAGCCGCACTGCGACGCCGTGCTGGGCGACATCCGCCGGCCCGAGGACGTCGAGCGCGCAATTGCCGGCGCGGCCTTCGTCGTCCATTGCGCGGCGGCGCTGCCGCTCTACTCGCCGGAGGACATCCACACGACCGACGTCGTGGGCACGCGGGTGATGCTCGAAGCCGCGCGGCGCCACGGCGTGCAGCGCTTCGTGCACATCTCGTCCACCGCCGTCTACGGCATCCCCGACCACCACCCGCTGCGCGAGGACGATCCGCTGGACGGCGTCGGACCGTACGGCGTCGCGAAGGTTGAGGCCGAGGGCGTGGCCCTCGAGTTCCGCCGCGCCGGGATGGTCGTGCCGATCCTGCGGCCGAAGTCGTTCATCGGGCCGGAGCGCCTCGGCGTCTTCGCGCTCCTCTACGACTGGGCGCTCGACGGCCGCCACTTTCCGATGATCGGCAACGGTCGCAACCGCTACCAGCTGCTCGACGTCGAGGATCTGTGCGAGGCGATCTACCGCTGCCTCACGCTGCCCGACGAGGCCGTCAACGACACGTTCAACATCGGCGCGAAGGTGTTTGCCACGATGCGCGAGGACTACCAGGCGGTGCTCGATCACGCCGGCAGGGGACGCCGCATCATCGGGTTCCCCGCCGCGCCGGCCATCTGGGCCCTGCGCCTGCTCGAGGCGCTCGGCGTGTCGCCGCTCTACAAGTGGGTCTACGAGACGGCGTCGAAGGACTCGTTTGTGGCCATCGACAAGGCGGAGCGCCAGCTGGGGTTCACGCCGCGCTACTCGAACCGCGACGCGCTGCTCCGCAACTTCGAGTGGTACATTGCCCACCGTGACCAGTTCCAAGACGCCTCCGGCGTCTCGCATCGCGTGCCCTGGAAGCAGGGCGCGCTCGGCGTGCTGAAGCGCTTCTTCTGACGCCGCGACGCGGCGTCCACGTCTGCTGCCAACGAACCATGCCCAAGCTGACCATCGAGAATGTCGGCACGTTCGACGTGCCCCACGGCAAGCGACTCGTCCTGGCCATCGAGGAGGCCGGCGTCGACATCCTGCACGCCTGCGGCGGCAACGCGCGCTGCACCACGTGCCGCGTCGAGTTCCTCGAGGGCGAGCCCGACCGGATGACGCAGGCGGAACAGCAGAAGCTGGCCGAACGTCAGCTGACGGGCGTCCGGCTGTCGTGCCAGATCGCGTGCACGCACGACATGACCGTACGTGCGATCAGCCGCCTCGAAGGTTCGGGCCGGCCCGACCCCGGCGCGACCCCGGCGGAGGTGATCACCCCGGAACCGGTCTGGGTCGGACGGGGTTGATCAGGCATCAGGCATGAAGCACGAAGCCTCAAGCATCAATTCACCCCGCCCATCAGCCGGCGCATGGGCCGCGTGAGCAGCCAGAGTGCGAGGCCGAACGCGATCCCCAGCGCGCCGACGATGCCGAAGAGCGACGAGAGCGGCACCTCGCCGTAGAAGGCGGCGAGGCGCCCGCCGATGTAGTTGCCCACCGACGAGGCCAGGAACCACACGCCCATCATCAGGCCGACGATGCGCGCGGGCGCGAGCTTGGTCATGACGCTCAGGCCCACCGGGCTCAGGCACAGCTCGCCCGTCGTGTGCAGCAGGTAGGTCGCGGCCAGCCACGCCGGGCTGACGCGGATGCCCTGGGCCGAGAGCGTCGCCGCGACCATGAGGATCGCGAAGCCCGCGCCCACCTGGATCAGCCCGAGCGCGAACTTCACCGTGCTCGTCGGCTCGCGGGGCCCGAGCCACACCCAGAGCCACGCGAACACCGGCGCCAGCAGGATGATGTAGAGCGAGTTCAGCGACTGGAAGTAGCTCGAGGGGAACTCGATGCCGAACAGCGAGCTGTCGGTGGCACGTTCGGCGAAGAGGTTCAGCGTGGACCCGGCCTGCTCGAAGAGCGACCAGAAGAGGGCCGCGGCGACGAAGAAGACGCCTATCGCGTACAGCCGGCTGCGCTCCGAGGGCGACCAGTCCGCCACAAAGTACAGCCAGCCGAAGAAGACGACGACCAGCGCGAGCAGCACGTAGCCCGCGACGTCGGCGACCGTGACGGGATTGATCGTCCACCAGCCCGCGAGGCCGCCGCCGGCGACGAGGGCCAGGCCGAGCGCCACGGCGCCCACGATGGCCAGCGTCCGCGACCGCAGCGTCGCAGCCGCTGCCGGCGACGCGGCCGGCGTCGGATGACGTCCCGCATCGCCCAGGTACTTCCGCCCGAGCTGGTACTGGACCAGGCCGACGGCCATCCCGATGCCGGCGGCGCCGAAGCCCCAGTGCCAGTCGACCCGCTGCCCCAGGTAGCCGCACACGAGGGGTGCCGTGAAGCCGCCGATGTTGATCCCCATGTAGAAGATCGAGAACCCGGCGTCGCGCCGCGTGTCCTCGGGCGCGTAGATCTGGCCGACGATCGCGCTGACGTTCGGCTTGAGGAGCCCGGTGCCGAGCACGATCAGGAAGAGCCCCAGGTAGAACGTCGCGATGTGCGGCAGCGCCATGCTGAAGTGGCCGCACATGATCAGGATGCCGCCCCACAGCACCGCCGCCTGCTGCCCGATCAGCCTGTCGGCGATCCAGCCGCCCGGCAGGCTCATCATGTAGACCATCGAGGTGTAGAGCCCGTAGACGGCGCCGGCGGTGCCCGTGTCGTACCCGAGCCCGCCCGTGGCCGGCGCCGCCGTCATGAACAGGATCAGGATGGCCCGCATCCCGTAGTAGCTGAAGCGCTCCCACAGCTCGGTGAAGAAGAGCGTGGAGAGGCCGCGCGGGTGCCCGAAGAAGCCCTGATCATGGGTCGGCATGCCCGACACAAATAGCACAGGTCGGCGTCCTACAATGGCGGGATGCCTCCTTCCCCGGCCGCGACGGACGCGCAGCGCCCCCTGAGGCGCGACATCCGGCTGCTCGGCGAGATCCTCGGGCAGGTGATCCTCGAGCAGGAGGGCCGGGCACTCTACGACATCGAGGAACGCGTGCGGCTGACGTCGCGCGACGGCGACTTCCCCGCGGTCCGGCGCATCGTGGCGGGGCTGCCGCTCGACGACCAGGCGCGCCTCGTGCGCGCGTTCTCGATGTACTTCCAGCTCGTGAACCTCGCCGAGCAGCACCATCGCATCCGGCGCCGCCGGCAGTACGCCGTCGAGCAGCGCGTGCCCGCCGAGTCGCTCGACGCCGCGTTCCGCCGGCTGCGCGAGGCGGGCCTCGACGACGAGGCCATCGCGCGAGGCGCGCGCGACGTGTCGCTGGAGCTGGTGCTCACGGCGCACCCGACGGAGGCCACGCGCCGCACCGTGCTCACGGCGCAGCTCGGCGTCAGCGAGCTGCTCCACCAGCTCGACGACCCGCAGCTCTCACCCGCCGGCCGGCGCGACGTCGAGGACGCGCTCGCCGAGCTGATCACCACGCTCTGGCAGACCGACGAGACGCGCGCCAAGCGCCCGCGCGTCGTGGACGAGATCCGGCACGGGCTGTGGTTCTTCGAGCAGAGCCTCTTCGAGGTGGCGCCCGCGCTCGTCGGCGACTACAGGCGATGGCTGCCGGGGGCCCCGCTGCCCCTCCGGTTCGGCTCGTGGATCGGCGGCGACCAGGACGGCAACCCCAACGCGGGTCCCGACACGCTGGTCGAGGCCGTGGAGCGTGCGAGGCGGCTCGTCATCGAGCGCTACATCGACGAGGTGCGCGACCTCGCGCGCACGGTGGGCGTCTCGAGCTCCGTCGTGGACGTCGACGACGCGGTGGTGGCGTCGACGGAGGCCGACGCCGCCGCGATGCCGCAGGTGGCCGCCGACATCGGCACGACGCTCGACGAGGAGCCGTACCGGCGCAAGCTCTGGATGATGTGGCATCGGCTGCGGCGCACGCTGACGGGCACCGAGCCGCATGCGTACGCATCCGCTGACGAGTTCCGCGCCGACCTCGACCTGATCGATCGCAGCCTGCGCGCGCACCGCGGCGACCGCATCGCCAACGGCCGGCTGGCCGCCCTGCGCCGGCGCGTCGAGATCTTCGGCTTCCACGTCGCGAAGGTTGACGTGCGCGTCCACGCGCGCGACCTCGAGCAGGGCACCGACCGGGTCCGCGCGACGCTCAGGACGGTCGCCGAGCTCCAGGCCGCCCACGGCCCGGTCGTGTGCGACACGCTTGTCCTGTCCGGCACGACAGGCGTCGAGCCCGTCCTGCGTGCGCTCGCCCTCACCGACGAGGCCGGCGTGCAGATGTCGATTGTGCCGCTCTTCGAGTCGATCGAGGACCTGCGCCGTGCGGGCGCGGTCGTCGACACGCTGATCACGCAGCCCGCGTTCGCGGCGCGGCTCGAGGCGCGCGGGCGGCGCCTGGAAGTGATGGTTGGCTACTCCGACTCGGCCAAGGACGGCGGCTACCTCTCCGCGCAGTGGGAGATCTACAGGGCGCAGGAAGACCTCGCCGCGGTGGCCGCACGCCACGGCGTGGAGCTCACGATCTTCCACGGCCGAGGCGGCAGCACCGGGCGCGGCGGCGGCCCGACGCACGCCGCGATCCTCGCCCAACCGCCGGGCCACCCGCCGGGCCGGCTCAAGCTCACCGAGCAGGGCGAGACGATCTCCTTCAAGTACGGCCTGCCGGGGCTCGCCTATCGCAACCTCGAGGCTGCGCTCTCGGCGACGCTGCTGTCGGCCTTCCCCGACGTCGCACGTCCGCACGCGCCGGAATACGGCCGCGCGCTGATCACCGAGGCGGCCGCGCGTGCCGAGGAGGCGTACCGCGCGCTCGTGTGGCAGTCAGCGACGTTTGTCGACTTCTTCCGCGCGTTCACGCCGGTGGACGAACTGGCGCTGCTCGAGATCGGCTCGCGGCCGGCGCGCCGTCCCGCCGCCGATGCGGAGTACCTCGGCTCGCTGCGCGCGATCCCCTGGGTGTTCGCGTGGACGCAGAACCGCACGCTGCTGCCGGCGTGGTACGGCTGCGGCACGGGACTGGCGCCCATTGCCGAGGCACCCGGAGGCCTCGAGACGCTGCGCCGGCTCTACCGCGAGTGGCCCTTCTTCAGGACCATCGTCGAGAACCTCGAAATGACGCTCGCGAAGACGAGCCTCGACATCGCACGCAGCTACCTGTCGCTCGTGCCCGCCGAGGCCGAGCCGGCCAGGCACTTCGCGCAGATCGAGGACGAGCACCAGCGCACCACCCGTCTCGTCCTCGACATCGTCGAGGCGAAGGCGCTGCTCGACAGACACCCGGTCGTGCAGCGCACCATCCACCTGCGCAACCCCTACGTGAACCCCATCAATGCCGTGCAGGTGGAGCTGCTGCGCCGGTACCGCGCGGGTGACGAGCGGGCCGCGCGCCCCCTCGTGCGCACCATCGCCGGCATCAGTGCCGGGCTGCGCAACTCGGGCTGAGCGTACTGGCTCCCACGGCGCGAGGCCGCGCCTGATCTATGGCAGAGCTTCCGGTAATTGCATCCTTCCAGGTCGTTGACAGCCGGTAGTGTCGCGCGTACAGTCGTGCCACCTTCTGAGCTCACCGTCAGCGCCTCCGCCGGCCCGTCGTGCGTGCCGCTACGGCTGAGCACAGACACCTGAGGCTCTACCGCGAGGTGCTTCATGACGTCCTCCCCACGTTCATTGCGCCAGCTGCTGGCGTGTTCCCTCATAACCCTGCTGTGTAGCCTGCCGGGCCCGGCCGCGGCGCAGGCCATCTATGGCAGCCTCACCGGCCAGATTACCGACGAGTCGGGCGCGACCATTCCCGGCGCCACCGTGACCATCGAGAACGAGAGCACGGGGCTCACGCTCGAGGCCATCAGCGACGAGACCGGCACCTACACGATCCGCAACGTGCTCCCCGGCCCGTACACGCTCCGCGCGACCCTGCAGGGCTTCAAGGAGTACGTGCAGACGGGCATCCCGGTGACGCCGGGCGGCATCGTGCGCGTCAACGGGCGGCTCGAGGTGGGCGCCCTCACCGAGACGGTGACGGTGACCACCGAGGCGGCGCTCCTCAAGACCGACAAGGCCGACGTCAGCGTCGACCTGCGGCCCGAGGACGTCGTCAACATGCCGCTCAACCAGTACCGGAACTACCAGGCCCTCATGAACCTGGTGCCGGGCGCGACGCCGCCGCAGTTCCAGAACGCGCAGACCGACACGCCGGGGCGCGCGCTCACGACCAACGTCAACGGCACGGCGCGCAACACCAACACCACCCGCATCGACGGCGCGGCGTCCATCAACGTCTGGCTGCCCCACCACGCCGGCTACATCGCGCCGGCCGAGACGATCGAGAACGTCAACATCTCGACCAACAGCTTCGACGCGTCGCAGGGCATGACCGGCGGCGCGGCGATGTCGGTGGCGACCAAGTCGGGCACCAACAACCTGCGCGGCTCGGCGTTCTTCTTCCGACAGCAGGACGAGTGGAACGCGCGACCCGGGTACTTCGACCCCCAGAAGCTCGACGCGAGCACGTCGATCATGGGCGGTACCGTCGGCGGCCCGATCGTCCGCAACAAGCTGTTCTACTTCGGGTCGTGGGAGCGCAACGCCGAACGCCGCAGCCGCTTCGACACCTTCACGGTGCCCACCGAGCGGATGCGCCGCGGTGACTTCAGCGAGGTGCTCGCGTTCAACCCGAACTTCCGCATCTACGACCCGACGACGGGCGACCCGCAGACGGGCGCCGGCCGCGAGTTCTTCCCGGGGGCGGTGATCCCCGAAGACCGCGTCGACCGCATCGGCAGGCTGCTGGCCGAGGCCTATCCCCTGCCCAACAACCCGGGCACGAACAACGGGCTGCAGAACAACCTGTTTGTCGGGCGGTTTCCGAAGGCCGACCGCGACAACTACGACGTGAAGGTCAACTGGAACCGCACGAGCGCGCATCAGTTCTGGGCCAAGTTCTCGATGATGGACGCCGAGGTGCTCGACCTCTTCTACCTGCCCTTCGACCAGCCCGGCGGCGGCGACACGCAGGTGTACCTCGGCACCGTGGGCCAGACGTGGACGCTGAGCCCGACGCTCATCCTCGACGGCAACGTGGGCTTCAACGTGATGACCCACCAGTCGGAGGGGCCCGACTACGGCACCAACTACGGCCTCGACGTGTTCGGCATCCCCGGCACCAACACCGCCGGCCTGTCAGGCAACAGCGCGCAGAACCCCGAACGGCACAGCGGCATGCCGCAGTTCAACACCGGCCTCGGCACGCTGGGCAACGACTCCACGTGGACCCCGGTGTGGCGCGACGAGCGCTCCTACACGGCGTCGCTCAACCTGACGAAGGTGGCCGGCCGTCACGAGCTCCGGACCGGCTTCGACTTCGTGCGCCTCACGCTCGACCACTGGCAGCCCGAGATCGGCAACCCGCGCGGGGCGCTGACCTTCGGCGGCGGCACGACGGGCGTGCCCGGTTACGCGGGTGTCGGCGGCTGGAACGCGTTTGCCGGCATGATGCTCGGCGAGCTCTCGAGCTTCGGCAAGAGCGTGCAGTTCGAGGAGATGACGGCGCGCGAGAACCAGCTCGGGTTCTACGTGTCGGACCGCTGGCAGGTGAACGAGAAGCTGACGGTGAACCTCGGCCTGCGCTACGAGAACTACCCGCTGATGTCGCGCGAGGACCGCGGGCTCGAGATGCTCGACCTGTCGACGTTCACCGTGCGGCTCGGCGGCCTGGGCGGCAACCCGAAGGACCTGGGCATCAAGACCAGCAACACGCTGTTTGCGCCGCGCATCGGCGTGGCCTACCGCATCAACGACGACACGGTGTTCCGTGCCGGCTACGGGCGCACGTTCAACCCGATGCCGTGGGCGCGTCCGATCCGCGACCCGTATCCGCTGGTGATCGCCTACGGTGACGCCGGGCCGAACGGCTTCATCGCCTACGGACACCTCCAGAACGGCATCCCCGGCGCGCCCAACCCCGACCTCGAGTCGGGCAACGTGCCGCTGCCGCGCGGCGTCAACATGCGGACGCCCGACCCGAACAACGTCCAGCGCGGCACGATCGATTCGTGGAACGTCTTCCTCGAGCGGCGCCTGCCCTTCGACGTGGCGGTGAGCGCCGGCTACGTCGGCACGGCCACGCGCAACGGCTACGGCGACATCAACCTGAACTACGCCGAATCGGGCGGGAACACGGCCCGGCAGTACTTCGAGCAGGCCGGCACCGCCAACATCCTCGACTGGGCGGCCCGGATGCGCGCCAACTACCACTCGCTCCAGGTCGCGCTGAACCGGCCCTTCAAGCACGGCCTGATGCTCAAGGGCGCCTACACCTTCAGCAAGGCGCTCAACGAGGTCGACGATGACGGGCGCGCGGTGGTGATGTGGAGCCAGCCGTCGCAGTACCACCGCAACTACGCGCGCGCGGGCTACGACCGGCCGCACATGCTCCAGCTGGGCTTCGTCTACGAACTGCCGTGGGCGCGCGAGTCGACCGGCGTGCTGGCGCAGATCGTGAAGAACTGGCAGATCAACGGCATCGCGGCGTGGCTGTCGGGGACGCCGT
>CAYSHC010000001.1:94557-115133 GCA_964430855.1 uncultured Vicinamibacteraceae bacterium | reverse complement strand
GACATGGTCGTCTATACCGTCACGCCGACAGGCCTCGATGTGCCGGGTGAGTACTTCATCGAGTCGAACGGCCGCGGTCAGGAGTACGGCACCCATCGCATCCTGACGTCCGACGATCTGGCCACCGCCATCGCCGAGCACATGCAGACGAAGACGCAGCTGCGTGACATCGCCAGGCTCACGGGTGGCCTGGCGCTCATCGACACCAACGACGCGTCACGGGCGCTCGAGCGCATCCTGGACGAGGCCAGCGAGTACTACGTGCTGGCCTACGAGCCGGACAATCCTGCGAAGAACGACAGGTTCCGCAGCATCGCCGTCGACGTCGCGCGGCCTGACGTCCGCGTGGTGGTCCGGCGTGGCTACACCGCGCCACGAGGCGTGCCGCCCGCGAAAGTCGCCGCGCCAGCGCCGACCGACACGGCCGCGCAGGAGCTGCAGTCGCTGCTGTCTGCAGCCGTACCGTCCGACCGCCTGCTCATTCGTGCGCAAGCCATCCCCCTCGGGCGCGAAGCCGACGGGACGACGCACATGGCCGTCGTCGCGGAGATCGGCGGTGCCCCGCTCGCCGCGCGTGCCGAGGACGGGCCGCTCGAGCTGTCGCTGGCGCTGCTCTCGGTCGATGCCACGGGAACCATCGCCAATGCCACGCGGAAGGCGATGAGAGTCGAGCTGTCGGACGCCCAGGCACGCCTGCTGGGAGCCAGCGCGCTGCGCACGGTTTGGGACGTTGCGCTTCCGAAGGGCTGGCATCAGGTGCGGATGGCCGTGATGGAGACCACCTCGGCGCTGACCGGGTCGGTGTATCTCGACGTGGAAGTACCAGAGGCCGAACTGTCGCCGGGTATCGCCATCGGGTCGCGCGCCTGGACGATGGTGCCGACGGCGTTCGTCGAGCCGCGCGCGGCCGCCGGGTTGCAGGTCCCGCCCACCCTGATGCGCGTGTTCCCGCAGTCGGACGTGCTCCAGGTGACCGTCGCCGGAATGTCGTCGCCGACGACCGTCGTGGTGCGCGACGCGCGGAACGCCGTGCTCTGGCAGCAGGCCCTGGCATCGGATGAGGGCATCCGCCAGTTCGACCTGCCGCTGGCCGAGTTGGTCCCCGGGCCCTGCCGTCTCGTGATCGGCGGCAACGCGGACGCACCAGGGGTGGACTTCGTCGTGCTGCCGCGGTAGGGCCGGCATGGCCGGCGCGGCGTGGGAGGGCAGGACGCCCGGCTGGGGGCGGCGACTGTGCGGCCGCCGACAAGGATCACGCCACGCGCGCCAGGCGCCCGGAGCCCGGCTCGACCGTAGCGAGGCGCGAACGTGACGCCGGCGCCGATGTGGTCGGGCCGGTATCACCGAAGGCGACGGCGCAGCGTGGCCGGCGGCCGCACCGGAGCTGCCCCCCAGCCGGGCGTGCTGCCCTCTACTGGTCACACCCGTACGCGGTCATCCGGGCGCGGCCGTCCTCACTCCGCGGTCTTCCAGTGCAACTCCTCGAACGGGACGGCCTGCGGCTGCCGCCCCGCGATGTGCTGCGCGATCTGCCGCGCGTGGAACCGCCCGTTCTCGATGAACCAGCGGTTGGTCTTCAGCCCGCCGCAGACCGTGCCCGCCAGGTACAGGCCGGGCCGCGCGCTCTCGAAGGTGACCTCGTCGAACACGGGGGTTCGCCAGCCATCGTCGGCGAACGTGACGCCCAGACGCTCGAGGAACGCGAAGTCGGGCTGGTAGCCCGTCAGCGCCAGGACGAAGTCGTTCGGGATCTCCCTCGTGCCGTCCGGCGTCTGCACGACGATGGACGACTCGCGGATCTCGGTGACGATGCTGTTGAAGAGCGCCGTGATGCTGCCCTCCTTGATGCGATTCTCGAGGTCGGGGCGGATCCAGTACTTGACCGTGTCGGACAGCGCCGGCCCGCGCACGATCAGCGTCACCTCGGCGCCGTGCCGGTACAGGTCGAGCGCGGCCTTCGCCGCCGAGTTCCTCGCGCCGATGACGGCCACGCGCTGCCGGAAGTACGGATAGGGCTCGCGGTAGTAGTGCGTGACCTTCGGCAGGTCCTCGCCGGGGACGCGCAGCAGGTTCGGAACGTCAAAGAACCCCGTCGCGACAATCACGTGCCCGCACGCGTGCACGGCCTTGTCGGTGACGAGCTCGAAGGCGCCGTGCGCGCCGCGCAGCTCGAGCGCGCGCTCGTACAGGCGGATGTCGAGCTCCTCTCGCGCGGCGACGCCACGGTAGTACTCGATGGCCTCCTCCCTGGTCGGCTTGTAGCCGTGCACCGGGAAGGGGTAGCCCCCGATCTCGATGAGGTCGGGCGTGGAGAAGAACTCCATCCCGGAGGGATAGCCCTGGATGGAGTTGACGAGCCCGCCCTTTTCCACGATGCGCGCCGTCAGGCCGGCACGCTTCGCCTCGATGGCACAGGCGAGCCCGACCGGTCCAGCGCCGATGATTGCGACGTCCACCATCCCTCCAGTATGGTCGAGGCCCCCGCGTCGCGGTAGTCGCATGCCATACAATCGCGCCGATGGCTTCGGTGACGGAAGCGCTGCGCCGGCTCCAGGCGTTCGAACGTGACGTGGCGGCGGTGCGCGCCAGGCTGGCGGCGCTGCCCGAGCGGCGCAGCGCGATCGAGGCGGCAGTCGCCGACGCGGCGCACGCCCTCGCGGCGCTCCAGGAGAGGCTCGACGAGCTCCAGGCGAAACGGCGCCAGGGCGAGAGCGACGCGTCAGCGCTCCAGGCGCGCCTCGCGAAGTACCGCGACCAGCTGATGACCGTGACGACGGGCCGCGAGTACGAGGCGATGCAGCACGAGATCGCGAGCACCGACGGCCAGCTCAAGGCGCTCGACGATCGGGTCATCGGCTGGCTGATGGAGATCGACGAGCTGCAGGCCAGCGTCGACACCGCGCGCGCGGCGCTCGCCGCGGCCCGCTCGGACGCCGACGTCGCGCTCGCGCAGCTGGCCGCCGAGGAGCAGAAGGACCGGCTCGAGCTGGCCGCCGCCGAGGGGCACGTGCAGGCCGAGCGCGCGGCGCTGCCGGCCGATCTGCTCGAGCGCTACGACCGCGTGTCGAAGCGCTACCCGCTGAACGCTGTCGCCGAGCTGAAGGGCGAGTCGTGCTCCGCCTGCAACGTCCGCTTCCGGCCGATGGTCGTCTCAGAGATCCGCCGGCAGGAGACCATCGTCCAGTGCGACAGCTGCGCGCGCCTGGTGGTGTTTGTCCCGCCAGCACCGCCCCCGCCTGCCCCGGACGCCTGATGTCGGGCCCCGTCCCTCACGGACCGGAACGGGGCCCCGGTGCGCCGACACCTACCGCGACGCCGTGGCCGTCGGCTGCTCGGTGGCCGGATCCCGCGGAATCCAGCGCGTGAACCAGTCGACGTTGCGCTGCAGCAGGTCGTGCTGGAAGCGCGGCTCCTGGATGCCGTGTCCCTGCCCGGGATAGACGACCAGCTGCGTGGGTACGCCGCGCTCCCGCAGTGCGCGGTGGAACTCGAGGCCCTGGGGCATCGGCACGCGCGCGTCGTGCTCGCCGTACTGGATGAGCGTCGGCGTCTGCACCTCCCCCACCCTGAAGAAGCTCGAGTGCTTCACATAGAAGTCGAAGTCGTCCCACGGCGCCTTCCCGAAGTACGTCTTCGTGTAGAAGTGCGGGATGTCGGTCTGCCCGTACATGCTGACCAGGTTGGTGGCTCCGGCTCCCGCGCTGGCGGCCTTGTAGCGGGTCGTGTGCGTCACGGCCCAGTACGTCATGTGCCCTCCGTAGCTCCAGCCCGAGTACCCGAGCCGGTCGGGATCGGCGATGCCCCTCGCAACGAGCGCATCGACGCCGGACTCGATGTCGTCGTGCTCGGCGGCGCCGAGGCTGCCGACGTTGCCGCGCCGCCAGGCTTCGCCGTATCCGGTGCTGCCGCGGTAGTTCACAAGCAGCGAAGCGTAGCCGAGGCCGGCATAGACCTGCACCGGGTAGGCCGACTTCCGTCCGATGAACCCGTCCGTGTCCACACCGGCCGGGCCGCCGTGGACGACGACGATGAGCGGCACCCGGGTGCCGGGCGTATACCCGACGGGCTTCACGAGGATGCCTTCCACCTCCTGTCCGGTGCTGTTGGTCCAGCGGATCACCTCCTGCTCGCCGAGCGCCAGCTCGGCGATCGCCGGGTTGTGGCTGGTCAGGCGACGGGCTTCGGCCGGCCGCGACGCCGGCGCGACGAACACGTCGGCGGGCTCGCCCGGCGCTTCGCGGACGTAGGCAACCGTCTGGTGGCCCTTGTCGAACGAATAGTCGCTGACCACCTGCCTGCCGCTCGTGAGTGCGCGCCCGGTGCCGTCGAACAGGTGGCGCTGCGTCCGCTGCGTGGCCACGAAGTACACCTGGCGACTGTCGGGAGCCCACCGCACGCGCGACGGGTTCTCGTCGAATCGCTGGACGAGGCGCGTCACCGCCCCGCTCGCCACGTCAAGCGCATGGACCTGGCTGTTCCACGCCGTCCCTTCGCGGTCGCCGCGCGAGATGAAGAGGATCCTCGTGCCGTCGGGCGACCAGCGCGGCTGGAGGTCGGCGCTCGAGAAGCCGCCGACACGGCGCTCGTCACCCCCGCTGCGGCTCACCACGAACAGGTCGGCGGTCTCGGCCTCGACAAGGTCTGGCGACACCGCTGACGAGAGGACGAGACGCTGGCTGTCGGGCGACCAGTCGAAGCCCGTGACGTGCCGCGTGCCGTCGGTGACCTGCGTGATGTCGCCGGTCTTCACGTCAACGGTCCACAGCACGGTCGGCCGCAGGTCCTCGCCCACGACCCGTGGCACCCAGCGGTCCTTCACGCGCTGCTCCAGCTCCTCCGGCCGTGGCGCCACCGACGTGAAGGCCAGCGCCGACCCGTCCGGCGCCCATTCAAAGCTGCTGATCGACTCCTTGTGCGAGGTCAGCGCGCGCGGCTCTCCGCCGCGCGCGTCGAGCAGGTGGATCTGCGCCTTGCCCGTGCGCGTGGAGAGGAACGCCAGCGTGCCGCCGTCCGGCGACCAGCGCGGCGAGGTATCGGCCCCGGCGTGCCAGGTCAGCTGCACCGGTGGACCGCCCTCCGTCGACACCTTCCAGATCTCGGAGTTCTGCACGTTCTCGTCGAAGTCGGCCGTCGTCACGACGTAGGCCACGGTGGAGCCATCGGGCGAGAGCTGTGGGTCGCTCACCGCGGCGATGCGCAGCAGGTCGTCGACCGTCGCGACGCGCTGGGCGATGGCAACGGAGGGAGCCCCGGCAAGGAGCAGGGCCGCAGCGGAAGCAATGAATCTGATCATGATCGAGAGTCCTCGTGGCGAGGGACGCCGCGTCCCGGTCGGAGCGCGCCGGGCTGCGGCGTCTCTTCAGAAGTTGAAGCGCACGCCAATCTCGACCTGCCGCGGCGTCGCGCCTGACGCCAGGCCGGTGGACTGGCCGAACACGGCCGACCGGAGGTTGCCGACAGGAAGGCCCAGGTTCGCGCGGTTGAAGAGGTTGAAGGCCTCGACGAACCCCTCGACGCTGCGCGATCCGAGCCGGACGAACTTCGACAGGCGCGCGTCGACGGAGACGTAGCCCGGGCCGGTGTTCGTATTCCGGCCCAGGTTGCCGGCGCGGCCCGTGAACGACGCGTCGTAGGTGGCCCGGTCGGTGGGGTCACCGCCGGGTACGGCAAGGTCAGGCCGATCGTTGATGTTGGTGTCGCCGTTGTTGTCCACCCCTGTCGTCACGGTCCAGGGCAGCCCCGAGCGGGCCTGCACCAGGCCGGCCAGCTGTACGTCCCACGGCAGCCGGTAGACCACCGACCCGACGAACTGGTGGCGCCTGTCGTTGTTGGCCAGCGCGCGCTCGGCCGCGGGGTTGAACGGGTCGGCCGGCGTCGAGCCGAAGTCCTGCACGTCCCGGATCGTGCGCGAGAGCGTGTACGACAGGTTGAACAGCAGGCCATCACCCGCGCGACGCTCGAGGCCGACCAGCAGCGCGTCGGTCCAGCTGCGTCCCGTCGTCTGGTACTGCGTGATGCGCAGGTAGTCCGGGTTCGGGCGGAGCCCCGTCGCCGGGTCGGGCGCGTTGATGTCCACCGCGTTGAACAGGTTGTGTCCGAGCGTTCGCGTCGCGTCCACCGACAGCGCCAGCCCCGGCAGCAGCTCGCGCTTGACGCCGAGGCTGAACGTCTCGGTCCACGGCGTATCGATACGCGGCGCGGCGATGGTGTTGCTCGGCAACTGCGGCACGACCGTCCCGCCCGCGTACGGGTCGGGGAAACCCGGATTCAGCACCGTCACCTGTACCGAGCGGAACGCGATGCCGATGTTGCCCGTGATGTTGTTGAACCCCTGGTCGAAGTAGCGTCCGTACCCGCCGCGCACCACGGTGCGCCCGTCGCCGAGCGGCGACAGCACGAACCCGAGGCGCGGCGCGAAGTTGTCGGCATCCCGCGGGACGTTCACGCCGGGTGCCCGGCTGAAGAGCGTCTCGGTGTCGTAGCGCAGGCCGAGGTTCACCGTGAGGCGGTCGTGCAGCCGCCAGCTGTCCTGCACGAACGCGGCATACATCTCGTTGCGGCGATCGTCGAACCAGTCGCCCACGGTCCTGGTGAACTGGATGGGATGGGTCGCCGGGTCGTTCGGGTCGTACGGCGCGTCGGTCCGGAACGTGAAGGTGCCGTCCTTGTTGCCGAGGAACCAGACGGGTGTCCTGTCGATCTGCACGTCCAGGCCGGCCTTGAGCTCGTGGCGTCCGAGGTTGTAGCCGAGGCTGTTGGTCACCTGGTAGCGCTTGGTGTTCCAGCCCTGCGGCATGTTGCTGGCCTTCCCGAGGTTGATGGACGGGCGGCTGATGCTCACGCTGGACGGGTCGGCGTAGCCGTCGACCGAGTACCAGCGCTTCGAGCGACCGTAGAAGACGCGCAGCTCGTTGACCGCGCGCGACGAGAGCACCGCCGTGTGCGCAAGCGTCGAATCCTGGAAACGGCCGGTCTGGTCGTAGCCCCGCTCGCGCGGATTGAGCCCGCCGATCCCCAGCCCCCTGGTCACGGCATCGTCGAGCCGGTAGCGGGCAGAGAAGCTGTTGGCGCGACCGAGCTGATAGTCGACCCGGGCGAAGAACTGGTCGCGGTCCGCATCGAGCGGCTGCTCCCGCTCACCCACCGGCACGAGCGGCGAGGTCACGACGCTCGTGGCGCTGTTGGAGAACCGCTCGTACGACGCGAAGTAATGCAGGCGATCCCGGACGATGGGCCCGCCGAGGAAGCCGCCCGCGCGATACTCGCTGAAGGGCGCCTTGCCCGATCCCTGCGCCTTCGAGAACGGGTCCTGCGCATCGAAGCTGTCGTTGCGCTGGAACGCAAAGAGCCGCCCGTTGAGGGCGTTGGTCCCCGCGCGCGTGACGACGTTCACGATGGCGCCGGAAGCCTGTCCGTACTCGGCGGAGAACTGGTTCGTGTAGACGACGTACTCGCGCACGGTCTCGAGGGAGAGCGAGCCGCGCTGGTCGGAGATGCCGTTGTCGTCGATGTTCGTCCCGTCGATGAGGATGCTGTTGTTTCGGCTCAGCTGACCGCCGGCGTTGATGCCGCCGCCGCCGACACCCGTCACCCCTGGAGCCAGGTTCGCGAGACCGGCGAAGTCGCGTCCGGCGAGCGGCAGGTCGTCGAGTTGCTGCTTCGTGACGGTGGTGCCGAGCGCGTTCGAGGTGGCGTCCACCAGGGGCGCGGCAGCGGTCACCACCACCTCTTCTTCCTGCGACGCGAGGCCAAGCTTCACCTCGACCTCGGCGTCCTGACCGATCGTGAGGATCAGCCCGGTGCGGACGAACGCGGCAAAGCCCGGCAGCTCCGCCCGGAGCTCGTAGGTGCCTGGCGGCAGTGCGGTGATGCGGTACCGGCCGTCGCCGTCGCTCACCGCCTCGCGTGCGAACCCCGTCTCGACGTTGCGCACGAGGACGGCAGCGCCGGGCACGGCCGCGTCCTGCTGGTCGACGACTCGCCCCTGCAGGGCGGCCGTGGTGCTCTGCGCCGACAGTATCGGCCCCAGAGCGAGCGTCACGAGCCAGACGACGAGTCCGGCGCCGAGATGTCGCGTGTGCATGGTCATCCTCCTGGAAGCCCAGGCGATGCCCACCCGACGTCAGATCACGGCACTCGTCACGGCCGAAAACGGCAACGAGGCCACCATCCACGTCGGATGATGGCCTCGCTGGTACAGCAGCGTGAAAAGCGAAAGGCGCCCGTTCATCCGCACGTGTCCGCGCAGCAGCAGCAGCAGCAGCAGCAGCTCATCGGACACGCGCACATGAGAAACGCCTGACGGTTCATGATGGATCGGCGCAACGCGCCAGCACGGGCGATAGTGCGCACGACGGCACCGTCGACGCAAGCGCGTGGCGTGTCATACGCCGGCGTGCGGTGCGATGCGACAATGTCAGCCATGTTGACGGCCTACACCGATGGCGGCGCGAGAGGAAATCCCGGACCGGCGGGCTACGGCGTCCAGATCGTGGACGAGGACGGCACCGTCGTGGCCGAGCTGCACGAGCCGCTCGACCATGCCACCAACAACGTCGCCGAGTACCGCGGCCTGATCGCCGCGCTGGAATGGGCGATCGCCGCCGGTGTCCAGGCGCTCCGTGTCCGCATGGACTCGGAGCTCATCGTCAAGCAGATGCTGGGCGTCTACAAGGTGAAGCACCCCGGCCTCCAGCCGCTGCACGCACAGGCACGCACGCTCGCCCGCCGGATTGGCAGGGTGGAGTTCGAGCACGTCAGGCGGGAGGAGAATCGCGAAGCCGACAGGCTGTCGAACCTCGCGATGGACCTGTCGGAGGGGAAGGCGCCCGCCGCCACGGCGGCAGCGACCCGGCGCGATACGTCAGCGGATACTGTCGCGTCCGGGCCACTGGCCCCGCGGACCATCCGCCTGCCGCGCCCTGGTCGTGCTGCCACTCGCCCCGTGCACGAGGCCCGTCCGGCGGCCTTCGACTTCGGCCCCGACGATTGACGCGTCAGCGCAGCCTGATGCCCGCGACCATGCGCCCGGCGCGCGGGCCATCCACCCGGTAGGAGTGGAACACCTCGGGATGGGTCGCCGTGCAGAGCCGCGCGACGTGCACGGCGTCATGGGGTACGCCGGCCCACTCGAGCTGGTCGGCGTTGGCCTGCCACAGATCCAGCAGGAACCGGTCGCCGCGGGCTGGACGCGCCCAGCGCTCGACGTTGCCGGTGTCGAACCGCCTCGCGAAGTGCGCCGGCACCTCGGGCCCCACCTCGTAGCGGTCAGGGCCGATGCTCGGCCCGATCGCCGCGACGAGCGACGCGGGGTCGACGCCGTAACGGTCCTGGAGCAGCGACACCATGTGCCACGCGGCGCCCAGCGCCGTGCCACGCCATCCCGCGTGGACGGCGGCCACGACACGCCGCACGGGATCCACGAGCAGGATGGGCACGCAGTCGGCCGTGCGGATCGCCAGCGCCGCGTCATCACGCTCGGTGACGAGCAGGTCGCCTTCGGGCCAGGCGTCGTGTCCGGCCGGCGAACAGTCCGCGACGGTCACGTCGATCCCGTGCACCTGGTGCACCCGCCACACGCGCGAGACATCGACGCCGAGGGCGGCGGCCACCTCGTCCCATCCCGGTCCCGACTCGGGTCCGCGCACGTCGATGCCCCTGGTCGAGAAGAAGTGGTGCGCGTACGGCGACAGGGCGTCGCAGAGGAGCACGGCTCCCCACGCCGCCTGCGACCAACGGAAGGGCGGCTCGGCCACCGGCAGCAGGTCTGTCTGGTCAGGCATTCGGGGCACCGGACGCGGGGTCCGCTCTCGCATACTGCCTGACACAGGCGCGGGCCGTCCAGCGCCCGCAACCCCGGTTGACTCCCCGTGCACCGGGGTTGTCGGATCGCCTCTCCGCCACACGTCGTTTCGAGCCAGGCGCACGTCCTCCGCCGCGACGTCGCCCGTTCCCCCTCAACGACTTGCAGTCACGTCGGCCTGGCGTCGCCCGTTGGCCCCGCGCTTGCTCTCCAGACGGCAGCACGCGCCCTTGGCGCCTACACCCAGGAGATCGCCAGTGACCGTCAAGATCCAACCCACCGCTGATGCATCGGGCCCTGCGGGCAAGCTCGCCGACGTCGAGTTGCACTTCACATCCGGCGACCTCGAGGGCCTCAGACTGCTTGGATTTGCCGTGTGGGAGCGGCGCACGCCGTCGGGGCGCCGCAATGTCACGTTCCCCGCGCGCACCTACACCGTCAATGGCGAGCGTCGCTCGTTCGCGCTGCTCCGCCCGCTCGTCGATCCCGAGGCGCAGGATCGGATGCGCGACCTGATCCTCGCGGCCTACGAACGGCACGAGGCAGAGCAGGCGCTCGCCGTGTGAGGGGGGTGTGATCACGAGGCCCACGGGCCTGGCCGGCCCGCGCCTCACGGCAGCATCGGGAGCAGCCTGGCGTTCTCCTTCTGCCGCTTCGGGGGCAGCGTCCACTCTGCCGACAGCGCCTTGTCGAGTTCCTGGCGGAAGAAGGAGGTCTTCATGCCCCCGTCGATGACGTCCCAGGGAAGGAACGCGTCGCGGCTGCGGTCACGAAAGATGAAGAAGTCGGCGTCGACACCCGCCGCCTCCACGGCGGCCTTCCAGTTGCCGCCGTTGCGGTCCACGTGCTCGATCACCGGAGCCACGCGCCTGTCGCCGAGCGACAGCAGCGCCTGGTAGAACGAATGCCGCTCCGACTTGATGTTGAAGTACACGTTGTCGAGCCCTGCCAGGAGCTGGCGGAGCCGCTTGGCCTTCCTGTCGGTGATGGCTGGCCGCTCCATCGGCAACCACTGAAACGTCGTGCCAGGCTTCGGAATCAGCGGGTTCACGCTGCCGACGATCCGGCCAAGGCGGCCGCGCGCGCGGGCGTGCTTCACCATGATGTCGCGCAGCTGCGTCACCAGGTCGCGCGTCGCCACCAGGTCGGCTTCGTCCTCCGTCGGCAGCCCCAGCATGAAGTACAGCTTCAGGTTCTCGACACCCGCGCCGAACAGCAGGTCCGCGCGCTCGAGGATTTCGTCGTTGGTCATCGTCTTGTTGATGACCCGGCGCAGGCGGTCCGAGCCCGTCTCGGGCGCAATGGTGATCGTGCGTTCGCCGCTCTCCACGAGGCGCCGCACGATGGGCTCGGTCAGGTCGTCGAGGCGCAGGGAGGCCGGGCTGATCGAGTACCCGAGCGCGGCGAGGTGATCGAGGATGGGCTCGATGTCGGGGTGGTCGCACAGCGCGATCGAGACCAGGCCCGCGCGCGTCGCGTAGGGGCGTGCCTGCTCGGCGATCTCGAGGATCCGGTTCGTGGGGAGCGGGCGGACCGGCAGGTAGTTGTAGCCGGCCCAGCAGAAGCGGCACAGGTTGGCGCAGCCACGTACGACCTCGACGAGCAGCCGCGACCCGAACTCGGTATCGGGCGTGAAGATCGACGTGTGCGGCGGATCGAGGAGTTCCGTCGCGGGCACGGCGGCCTTTCGCACAGGTTCAACGGCACCGAGGTCCGCGTTGCCGCGCATCCCGGCCAGCGAGCCGTCGGGCGCGTACTCCGGCTCCCACGCCGAGGGCACGTAGAAGCCACGACGCGTAGCGAGCCGGCGGAACAGGTCGGCACGTCCTGTCGCGGCGCGCACCTCCTCGACGAAGGCAGGGACGAGCGCCTCGCCTTCGCCGGCAGCCACGACGTCGACGAAGGGGGCCAGCGGTTCGGGGTTCACGAACGTCACGGCGCCGCCGAGCAGCACCAGCGGGTCGCGTCCCTGCCGGCGGTCCGCCGCGTAGATCGGCAGGCCGGCCAGCCGCAGCATCGTCAGCAGGTTCGGGTAATCCCACTCGAACGAGACCGAGAAGGCAAACACGTCGAAGTCGAAGACGGGCGTCTGCGACTCGATCGTCACGAGGCGCGTGCCGGAGGCAAGCTGCGCGTGGAGCTCCTGCTTCGGCGGCAGGAACACGCGCTCGCACACGACGTCGTCCTGCTCGTTGAAGAGCCTGTAGACCGTCTGGAGCCCCAGGTTCGACATGCCGACGAAGTACGTGTTCGGGAAGGCCAGGGCGATGCGCAGGCGGTCGCCGTGCGGCTTGACGATGGCGCCCCGTTCGCGCGCCAAGGTGGCGCGGGCACGTTCACGAAGTTCGCTGGCGGTCATGGGCTGTGGTCGCTGGCGGCTGGCGGCGTCGGTCACCGGCCGGCGCTGGTGCCGGCGACGCCAGCTGTCGGGACAGATGCTGCGCGGGCCCGCGGCCCGCGCGGAACCATCGGAACGGGGTGGCTGGCGCGACGGCGGCCGGCTGGCGACGGCGGTGTCGTCCGGGAGCTCGTGCTCCACAGGCGACGGTCCAGGCGCCGCTGGATCTATCTACTGTACCACCGCGAGGAAGGCGACGACCTGCCACGGCGCGACGGCGGTGGGGGTGCCGGCGCGCGTCGTGGCTCGGTCGGGGTGAGCGCCGCCGCGTGGGCGCGGCGGCGTGTGGTCGCCGAACGCGTGTGTGGCGCGTCAGTCGTGCTGCGGGCGCAGGAACGCGGGCACGTCGATGGGCGACGTGCCCGCCCCGTCGGTGCCTGTCGCCAGGTCGAGGTCGATCTCGCCGGCCGCACGCGCCGGAAGGTCCAGCGCTGGCCGCCGGACGATCGAGACGCGTGAGGGGACCTGCTCGGCGGCGGCGGGCGTCTCCGGGTTCCAGCCCTGGTACTGGTGCAGCTCGACCGGCGTCTGGCTCGGGGCGCCGCGGTTGGCCATCTCCGGCTTGTCGAAGCCGGTGGCGATGACGGTGATCTTGATCTGCCCCTGCATGGCCGGGTCGACGACCGCGCCGAAGATGATGTTGGCGTCCTCGTGCGCGGCCTCCTGGATGATCGACGATGCCTCGCTCACCTCGAGCAGGGAGATGTCGGAGCCGCCCGTCACGTTGATGATGACGCCGCGCGCGCCGCGCACAGACGCGTCCTCGAGCAGCGGGCTCGAGATGGCGCGGTTGGCGGCCTCCATGGCCCGGTCCTCGCCGTCGGCGACGCCCGTGCCCATGATGGCGAAGCCCATGCCCGACATGATCGTCTTGACGTCGGCGAAGTCGAGGTTGATCAGGCCGGGGACGAGGATCAGGTCCGAGATGCCCTGGATGGCCTGGCGCAGGATGTCGTCGGCCGCGGCGAAGGCATCGGGCAGGGGCGTGCGGCGGTCGATCGTGGCGAGCAGCCGCTCGTTCGGGATCGTGATTACCGTGTCCACGCAGTCGCGCAGCTCGGCGAGCCCGCGCTCGGCCTGCGTCGCGCGGCGGCGGCCTTCGAACTTGAACGGGCGCGTGACCACCGCGATGGTGAGCGCGCCGAGCTCGGTCGCCAGGCTCGCGATGACGGGCGCGGCACCGGTGCCCGTGCCGCCGCCGAGACCGGTGGTCACGAAGACCATGTCGGCGCCGTCAAGCACTTCGATGAGCTTGTCGGTGTCCTCGAGCGCCGCGTTGCGGCCGACGTTGGGGTCGGCGCCTGCGCCGAGCCCCTTCGTGAGCTTGCCGCCAATCTGGATCTTGGTGGGCGCCGGGCTCTGCTGCAGCGCCTGCAGGTCCGTGTTGGCGACGATGAACTCGACGCCGGTGAGGCCCGAGCGCACCATCCGGTTGACGGCGTTGCTGCCGCCGCCGCCCACGCCCACGACCTTGATGCGCGCGCCCGCACGCACCTCGGTGTCGAGCGTCAGCCGGAGCTTCGCCGCCTCGTCCTGCGAATCGCGTCCCGTCGTGCCGTGGAATCCCATCGCCTGTCTGTCCATCCCCACCCGCTTTCACAAAGTCGTGTCGTCTGCCAACCATCACGACGCGCCCCGCGCGGCGCGCCGCCTTCCCGCCCCGGCCCCGGTCCCTCAGCGGCCGACGAAGAGCTCCCTGAACCAGGCGCCCACCCACTCGGCCACCCGCCCGACCGTGCCGGTCGCGCCACGGGCGGCCTGCTGCGGCCTGTTGCGGTTCGCGTACATCACCAGGCCGACCGCCGTCGCGTACATCGGGCTGCTGGCCTGATCGCCGATGCCCGTCGCGTCGGCGGGCATGCCGCGCCGCACCGGCAGGTCGAAGATCTGCTCGGCGATCTCGGCCAGGCCGTCGAGCGAGGCGCCGCCGCCCGTGAGCACGATGCCGGAGTGCAGCGAGTTGCTGCAGCCGGCCTTGCGAATCTCGTCCCACAGCAGGTGGCATACCTGCTCGGCCCGCGGCTGGAGGATCTGCGAGAGGATGCGCCGGGCCATCAGGCGCGGACGGCGCCCGCCCACGCTGGCGACCTCCATCGTCTCGTCCTCACCCACGAGTGCGTTGAGCGCGCAGCCGCACCGGCGCTTCAGCTTCTCGGCGTCGGGCACGGGCGTCCGCAGGCCGACGGCGATGTCATTGGTGAAGTGGTCGCCGCCTATGGCGACAACGCCCGTGTGCCAGAGGCTGCCGCGCTCGAAGATCGCGAAGTTGGTGGTGCCGCCGCCGATGTCGACAAGCGCCACGCCCAGCTCGCGCTCGTCGGGCGTCAGCACCGCCTCGGCCGCCGCGATCTGCTCGAGCACGGTATCGACGACGGCGACGCCGGCGCGGTTGACGCACGCGACGAGGTTCTGCATCGACGCCGCGCTCCCCGTGACGATGTGGACGTTCACGTCGAGCCGGGAGCCGGTCATGCCCACCGGGTCGGCGATGCCCTCCTCGTCGTCCACGGCGAAGTCCTGCGGCAGCACGTGCAGGATCTCGCGGCCGCTCGGCAGCGCGAACGCCTTGGCCGCGTCGAGCGCGCGCCTCACGTCGTCGCGGGTGATCTCGCGCGTCTTGCCCGAGACGGCCACAACGCCGCGGCTGTTGAAGCCCTTGATGTGCGCGCCCGACAGCGCCAGGTAGACCGAGTCGATCTCGATCCCCGCGGTGAGCTCGGCCTCCTCGATCGCCTTCTTGATCGAGTCGACCGCCTCGTCGAGGTTCACCACCGACCCGCGCCGGATTCCCCGCGAGTCGGCCGTGCCGATGCCGATGATCTCGACGAGACCGTCGTCGGTGACCTCGCCCACGATCGCCGCAACCTTCGTCGTGCCCACGTCGAGGCCCACAAGGTACCGTTCACTACGAGCCACGCGCCCTCCATCCCCTGTTCCGCACGTTCATTCCTGTCCCGCCATGTCGTCGGGAATGGCGTCGGCGCCACTCTCGACATCATCCCCGTCGTCAGCGGCCGGCGGCGGGCGATCTCCGTCGGCAACCGCCACCGGCGCGAAGGTCGTGCCGGCACGGCGCGGGCGGATGTACACGCGGTCGTCGAACCGCAGGTCGACGTACTCGAGGTCGGCGACCATCGTGCGCAGCCGGCCGGCCATGTCGAGGTACGACTGGAGCCGCTCGGCGAAGCCGTCGCTGCCGAGGTGCAGCTGCGTCGCGTCGTCGTTGAGCGTCACGACGAGGTCGTGCGGCTTCGACACGTCGAGCTGCGACACGCGCCACAGGAGGCCCGCTTCCGCCAGCTCCTGCAGGGCCGCCGCGGCCAGCGTCGTGCGGGCCCCGGCCTGCGGCGCGTCGGCATCGGGCTCCCAGCCCTCGAGCAGCGGCAGGTCGAGCGACGCGTACCGCGGGCCGTAGTCGTCGACCACACTGCCCTCCACGTCCACCAGCTGGAGCGCCCGGCCTACGCGCGCGATGGCGACCGGCACGCGCTCCTCGATCACCACGTCGATCGCGTCGGGCAGCACGCGCCGCAGCGAGGCGTCCTTGACCCACGGCGACGCCAGCAGCCGCTCACGCCACGGCTCGAGCGGCGTCACGACCGCGTTGCTGCCGTAGAGGCCGTCGAGCAGGAGCGTCACTTCCCCCGTGGACAGCCGCTGCGTACCGTGCACGCGCAGGTGCTGCACCGAGAACCAGGCGCTCGCCGTCACCACCGTGTACGCGTACGCGCCGGCCCAGGCCAGCCCGCCGACGACCAGGCCGACGCGCGTGGCGCGCGCCGCGCGCTCCAGCCAGATGCGGCCGGTCGATCGCTCGCCTCGCGCGCGCGACCGGCGGAAGCGCCTGTCGGGAGGCGGGACGCCGCCCACGCGGCGCGCCCGTGGCGTCCGACGCGACATCAGGCCACCTCCTCCCGCAGGCGCGCGAGGATGCGCGGGCCCATCTGCCCAATCGATCCGGCGCCGAGCGTGAGCACGAGGTCACCCGGTTGCGCCTCGTCGGCCACCGCCGCCGGTGCGTCATCGAGGTGGGCGAGCACGCGCACCCTGGCATCACCACGGGCCGCGATCCGCTCGCCGAGCACCTCCGACGAGACGCCCTCGATCGGCGGCTCGCTCGCGGCGTAGATCGGCGCGAGCAGCACGACGTCTGCCGAGGCCAGCGTCTCGACGAAGCCGTCGAGCAGCGCGGCGGTCCGCGTGTAGCGGTGCGGCTGGAACACCACGATCAGGCGGCGCTGCCAGGCTTCCCGGAGCGCGCGCAGCACGGCGGCAATCTCCGTCGGGTGGTGGCCGTAGTCGTCGACGACGAGGACGTCGTGCGCCTCGCCGATCGTCTGGAGCCGCCTGTCGGCGCCCGTGAACTGCTCGAGCGCCGCGGCGGCCGCCTCGAAGGGCACGTCGAGCTCGAGCGCCACCCCCACGGCCGCCAGCGCATTGCGGAGGTTGTGCCTGCCGGGCACGCGCAGACGAAGGTTCCCGAGCGGCCGGGGTGCATCGCCCGGCGCCTCTCGCCTGAACACGAGGCACGTCGTGCCGCCGTCGGCGGCGCGCACGTCGCGCGCCGTGAGATCGGCATCGGTGGCGTCAACGCCGTAGGTCACCACGCGTCGCGTCATCCTCGGCCGAAGTGCCGCGAGCTCGGGGTCGTCGGCGCACACGATGGCCGCCCCGTAGAACGGCACCCGATTGGCGAACACGACGAACGCGTCGAGCACCTTGTCGAACGACCCGTAGTGGTCGAGGTGCTCGTGGTCGACGTTGGTAATCACGCTGACCACGGGCGCCATCAGCAGGAACGACCCGTCGCTCTCGTCGGCCTCGGCCACGAAGTAGCGGCTCTGGCCCAGGCGTGCGTTGCTGCCGAAGGCGCGAAGCCGGCCGCCGATGACGGCCGTGGGGTCGAGGCCCGCCTGCTGCAGCACGAACGCCACCATCGACGTCGTCGTGGTCTTGCCGTGCGCGCCGCCGATGGCGATGCCGTGCCTGGTGCGCATCAGCTCGGCGAGCAGTTCGCCGCGCGGCACCACCGGAATGCCCCGCTCGCGCGCGGCCAGGACCTCGGGGTTGTCGGCTCCGACCGCCGACGACACCACCACGGCGTCGGCATCGCCGAGGTGCCCGGCCGCATGGCCCTCGAAGACACGCACGCCCATCCCCTCGAGCCGCCGGGTCAGGTCGGACGCCTTCGCGTCGGACCCGCTCACCCGGTAGCCGAGGCTCGCCAGCAGCTCGGCGAGGCCGCTCATGCCGATGCCGCCGATGCCCACGAAGTGCACGTCGCGTGTCCGTCCGAGCACGTCTTCCAGTCCGTTCCTCATGACGCGTCGCCCTCCATGAGGGCGAACGCGCGATCCGCAATCCGTTCGGCTGCGTCCGGCCGCGCCAGCGTCCGTGCCGCCGCGGCCATCTCCGCCCGCCGCGCGTCGTCGCCGAGCAGCGCGGCGATGCGCTCGGCCAGTCGCGCGGGCGTCAGCGTGGCCTGGTCGAGCACCTCGGCGGCGCCCGCCGCGGCCAGCACCTCCGCGTTCCGACGCTGGTGGTCGTCGGTCGCGCCGGGCAGCGGGATCAGCAGCGACGCGCGCCCCGCGGCCGTGATCTCGGCCAGCGTCGTCGCGCCGGCCCGGCAGACGATCAGGTCGGCCTCCGCCATCCTCGCGGGCATGTCGTCGATGAAGGCATGCACCTCCGCGGTGACGCCAGCCTTCCGATAGCCCTCCCTTACCGCTGCCTCGTCGGCGCTCCCCGTCTGATGGACGATCGCCAGCTCACCCGGAAGGCCGCGTAGCTCCGACGCCGCCGCCACCATCGCCTGATTGATCGCTCGTGCACCCTGCGACCCCCCGAAGACGAGAAGAGAGCGCCGCTCTCCGCCGCCCGCACGCGGCGGCACCGACAGGAACGCCTCGCGCACGGGGTTGCCGGTGACCACCCCGTGCCCGTGGAACCACGGCAGCGACGCCTCGTAGGTCACCGCCGCGGCATCGACCATGCGGGCCAGGAGCCTGTTGGTCAGGCCCGGCATCGCGTTCTGCTCGAGCAGCAGCGTCGGCGTGCCGCGCAGCGCGGCGAGCGCCACGACCGGTCCCGAGCTGTAGCCCCCGACGCCGATCACCAGCGAGGGCCGGCGCCGCGTCAGCACCTGCCACGCGTCGATCGCGCTGAGCGGCAGGACCCCGATGCCCCGTGCGACCGCGCCGGCGCTCTTGCCCTTCAGGCCGGCGCTCCGGATCAGGTCGAGCTCGAAGCCCTCGGCCGGGACGACCCGCCGCTCGAGACCGCGCGCCGTCCCCACGAAGCTCACCTTCAGCTCCGGATCGCGCCGCTGCATCGCCCGCGCCACCGCGATCCCCGGGTACAGATGTCCCCCGGTGCCGCCACCGGCGACCACCACGCGCCGCGCGCGTGCCGCAGAGGACGCTGGTCCCTCGCTCACACTTCGACCGAGGCATGCTGTGAGACGTTGAGCAGGATGCCCAATCCCACCAGGTTGACGATCATCGACGAGCCACCGGAGCTGACGAAGGGCAACGGCAGCCCCTTGGTCGGCAGCAGGCCGAGCACCACGCTGATGTTGATGAGCGCCTGCACGGCGATCATCGCGGTGACGCCCACCGCGAGCATCGCGCCGAAGCGGTCCTGGGCATTGGCAGCCACCCGCAGTCCGCGCCAGGCGATCACGAGAAAGCAGAGCAGCACCGTCAGCGCGCCGATGAGGCCGAACTCCTCGGCTATCACCGCGTAGATGAAGTCGGTGTGCGGCTCGGGCAAGAAGCGCAGCTTCTGGAGCCCGTCCATCAGTCCGCGCCCCACGATCCCGCCGGTGCCGACGGCGATGAGCGACTGGATGATCTGGAAGCCCGTGTTCAGCGGGTCGGCCCACGGGTCCAGGAAGGCCAGCACCCGCGCCCGCCGGTACGGCTCGTTCCAGACCAGCACGTAGAACAGCAGGGGCGCCACCGCCGCCAGCATCGCGATGAAGCGCACGTGCAGCCCGGCGGCAAACAGCATCACGCCCGCCACGAGCGCGATCGAGACCGTGGTGCCGAGGTCGGGCTGGTACAGGATGAGCACGGCCAGGGCCGCGATCACCGCACCCACCGGCGCGAGCACGGTGCGCAGGTCGTTCACCTTGTCGATGTGACGCGCGAGGCGATCGGCCACAAACAGGATCACCGCCAGCTTGGCGAACTCCGACGGCTGCACGCCGACGCCACCGACGCCGATCCAGCGCGAGGCGCCCTTCACCGCGTCCGCCGCGCCGAGCATCTTCATCACGGCGAGCATCACAAGCGCCGCGAACACGCTGCCGAGCATGACCAGGACCACGCCCGGCTGCTGCCACGACCGGTAGTCGATCCGCATGACGACGACCATCAGGAAGAACCCGAGGGTCGCCCAGGTCAGCTGGCGCATCATGATCTCGGTCGGCAGGCCGTCGCCGTCGAGCGACCGCCCCGCCAGCGCCGAGTACACCATCACCACGCTGACGCACACGAGGAAGAAGGCCGCGACAAACAGCCAGCGGTCGGACTTCAGCTTGCGAGCCATGCCGCTCCGTTCCGTCCTCTAAAGCTGCCGGCACCTTCACCCGAAACGTCCAGGTGCGGGATGATGGATGAACAGCCAACAGTCATCAGCAGGCCGACGGGCCAAGACACCGACCTCGCAAGCCGGGGCAGCCTGCGTTCCCAGCGGACGGCTCTTGACCGCGTCGAACCGGCTGATGACTGTTCACTGTTCATCCGAACCCGCGCCCCCTTCACCGCGGCCGCGTCGCGAGGCGACCGCGGCCTTGAACGAACGACCACGCTCGGCGTAGTCGCGGAACATGTCGAAGCTCGAGCACGCAGGCGCCAGCAGGAGCACGTCACCCGGACGCGCCTGGTCGAACCCGAGCCGCACCGCCTCCTCCATCGAGGCGGCGTGCGCCACCGGCACGCGACCGGCAAAGGCTGTCTCGATGCGCCCCGCGGCCTCGCCGATGAGCACGGCGCTGCCGTGGCGCCGCGCGAGCGCCTCGGCAAGCAGGCCGAAGTCGCCGCCCTTGTAGACGCCGCCGACGATGGCCACCACGCGCGCGTCGAACGCCTCGATGCCCTTGAGCGCGGCGGCGACATTGGTTGCCTTCGAGTCGTTGAACACCCGCACGCCGTCCACCTCGCCGACGTACTCGAGCGCGTGCTCCAGGCCCCGGAAGCCCGCGAGCGCCTCGCGCATGGCGTCGGGCGCGACGCCGACCAGGTCCGCGACCGCGCACGCGGCGAGCACGTTGGTCAGCATGTGGTCGCCCGTCAGCTCGACGGCCGACACCGGCACCAGCGGCACGTCGTCGCGTCCCGGTGCGCGCCTGACGATCACGCCGCCGACGTGCGT
>CAYSHC010000001.1:18506-94547 GCA_964430855.1 uncultured Vicinamibacteraceae bacterium | reverse complement strand
TCACGCCGTCGGTGACCGCCGCGGCACGCCCGAACTCGCGCAGCCGCGCCCGGCCGCCGCGCGCGGCGGCCATCCCCGTCGCGTCGTCCACGTCGACCACGGCCCAGTCGTCGGGCTGCTGCCACCGGAACACGCGCGCCTTGGCGGCGGCGTACCGCTCGATCGTCCGGTGGCGGTCGAGATGGTCGGGCGAGAAGTTGAGCCACACCGCGATCTCGGGGCGGAACGCGTCGGCCGTCTCGAGCTGGAAGCTGCTCGTCTCGACGACGTGCCAGGTCTCGGGCCGGCTCTGCGCCACCTGCCCGCTGAGCGCGACGCCGATGTTGCCGCCCACCTGCACGTCGAGCCCTGCCGCCTTCAACATCCGCCCGAGGAGCGTCGTCGTCGTTGACTTGCCCTTCGAGCCGGTGATGGCGATCACGCGGCCGGCGAGGTGCCGCCAGGCCAGCTCGAGCTCGCCCATCACCGCGATGCCCCGCGCGATCGCCGCGGCCACGGCGGGATGCTCCACCGGCACGCCGGGACTCACCACGACGAGATCGGCACCGCCGACGACGTCCGGTGACATCGCGCCGGTGATCACCTCGATGCCCTTCGCCCGCAGCGCGTCCGCCTCGCGGATCCCGGGCTGCTCGTCCACGAGCGTCACGCGCGCCGCGCGCGACACGAGCAGCTCGCTGGCCGCCACGCCACTGCGCCCGGCGCCGAGCACCACCACATGCCGCCGATCGAGGTCCATCGCGTCGCGTGTCATCGCAGCTTCAGCGTCGTGAGGCTGAACAGCGCACACACGATCGCGATGATGAGGAACCTGGTGATCACCTTCGGCTCGCTCCAGCCGACGAGCTCGAAGTGGTGGTGCAGGGGCGCCATCCTGAAGATGCGCTGTCCCCTCAACTTGAAGGAGCCGACCTGGAGGATGACGGAGGCCGCCTCCAGGACGAACACGCCGCCCACGACGACCAGCAGCAGCTCCTGCTTGATCAGGATGGCCACCGTGCCGAGCGCGCCGCCGAGGGCGAGCGAGCCGACGTCGCCCATGAACACCTCGGCGGGATACGAGTTGAACCAGAGGAAGCCGAGGCTGGCGCCGACGAGGGCACCGCAGAAGATCGTCAGCTCCGCCGCCGGCGGGAACCGCACGAGCAGCAGGTACTCGGCCAGCACGCGGTGGCCGGTGACGTACGACAGCGCCGTGAAGGTGGCCGCGGCGACGGCGAAGCAGCTGATGGCCAGGCCGTCGAGCCCGTCGGTGAGGTTCACCGCGTTGGAGGCCCCGACCAGCACGAGCACGGCAAACGGCACGTACATCCAGCCGAGGTCGGGGATGAGGTCCTTGAAGAACGGGAAGATCAGCCGCGTGTTGTAGAGCCCGTGCTGCGCGAGCACCATGAGCGAGACGCCGACGGCGAGCGCGACGAGGATCTGGCCGCCCATCTTGTAGCGCGGGCGCAGCCCGTGGTGGTCGCGGCGCGTGATCTTCAGGTAGTCGTCGGCAAAGCCGATGGCGCCGAACGCCGTCGTCGAGAGCACGGCGATCCACACGTACGGATTGGTGAGATCCGCCCACAGCAGCGTCGGGACGATGGCGGCCGAGAGGATGAGCAGGCCGCCCATCGTCGGCGTGCCCGCCTTTGGCCGATGGCTCTCGGGGCCCTCGTGCCGCACGACCTGGCCGATCTGGAACTCGCGCAGCTTGCGGATCATCCACGAGCCGAGCAGCAGGCTCACGGCAAGCGCGGTGATGCTGGCGGCCGCGGTCCTGAACGTGATGTAGCGCGTCACGTTCAGGAGCGACACCTGCTCGTGGAACTGGAAGAGGAGGTGATAGAGCATCAGGCCTCCTCCAGCAGCGCGCGCACGACGCGATCCATCCCGACCGCGCGGGAGCCCTTGACGAGCACGACGTCGCCGGGCTGCACGAGGCTCGACACCCGGCTGGCAAGCGCGTCGCTCGTCGCCTCGTGGCTCACGCGATCGGCGTCAAGGCCCGCGGCGTTGGCGGCGCGTCCGAGGGCGGCGGCAGCCGACCCGCCGACGGTCACCAGGCGGGCGAGATTCGCCGACGCGGCCATCCGCCCGCAGCGCTCGTGCAGCGACACCGCCGCCGGGCCGAGCTCGAGCATCTCGCCGAGCAGCGCGATGCGGCGTCCCTCGGACGCCGCCAGCGTGCGCAGCGCACGCTCGAGCGCCTCCGGGCTCGAGTTGTAGGTGTCGTCGATGACCGTCCAGCCGCCCGGCGCGCGGTGCACCCGCCCGCGGCCCGGCAGCGGCGCGAGCGCCCTGATGGCGCCAACCACGTCATCGAACGGAACGCCGAGCTCGAGGGCGACCGCCGACGCGGCGGCGATGTTGGACAGGCTGCCCTCACCGGTGAGCGTCGTCTCGAACGCGGCACTGCGTGGACCCGCCACGAGCCTGGCGCGCGCGCCGAAGACGCCGCGCAGTTGCACGTCGCGGACCTGCACGTCGGCCGCGGCGCTGACGCCGAAGGTGACCCTGCGCCCGGCAAACCCCGCCGCGTGACGCATGACGAGCGGGTCGTCGGCGTTGGCGACGAGCACGGTTTCGGCCGACGCGTGCGACAGGATCTCGGCCTTCGCCTCGGCAATGGCCTCCACCGACGTGAAGTTGCCGAGATGCGCGGAGCCGACGTTGGTCCACACCCTGACGTCGGGCTCGGCGATCTCCACGAGCCGGCGAATCTCGCCCGCCGCGCTCATCCCCAGTTCGACCACCGCCACCTGGGGCGCCGTGCGGAGGCCGAAGAGCGTCAGGGGCAGGCCGATGTGGTTGTTGAGGTTCCCCTCGGTCCTGAACGTCGTGAAGCGCGTGCGCAGCAGCGACGCGGCAATTTCCTTCGTCGTGGTCTTGCCGACGCTGCCGGTGATCGCGACCACGCGCGTGCCGGAGCGACGGCGGATGACGGTGGCCGCCTGCTGCATGCCCGCGAGCGTGTCGGTCACGGCGATGACCACGGCGTGCGTGCCTGCCTGCTCGGGCACCGCGTCGGGCCTGGCGACGACGACGCCGGCGGCGCCGCGCGCCAGCGCGTCGGCGACGAAGGCATGGCCATCGAAACGCGGCCCGACCAGCGCGACGAAGAGGTCGCCGGGGGCGAGGGCGCGCGTGTCGATGGACACCGTCGGCAGCGGTGTCTCGCGCGCGCCCGCGACGAGCGTGCCGCCGAAGGCCTCGGCCATCTCGGCCGCCGTCAGGACGAAGGGCATGCTGCTCATCCCGTCACCGACGCCTGGCGGCGCTTGAGCAGGGCTGCCTTCGCCACAGCCACGTCGTCGAACGGCACGGTCCGCGTGCCGATGGTCTGGGTGGTCTCGTGCCCCTTGCCGGCGACGAGGACCACGTCGCCCGGGTGGGCTTCCGCCACCGCGCGCGTGATGGCTTCCTCGCGGTCGGGGATGGCCAGCCATGGCGTTGCCTGCACGGGCGGCAGGGCCGCGCCACGGTTGCGCAGGGGACGATCGTCGGGCGGGACGAAGCCGCGCTTGATGTCCTCGATGATGGCCAGCGGGTCTTCCGAGCGCGGGTTGTCCGACGTGAGGACGACGAGGTCGCTGAGGCGCGCCGCCACGGCGCCCATCAGCGGACGCTTCGAGGCGTCGCGATCCCCGCCGCACCCGAAGACCGTGATCACGCGGTTGCGCGTCAGCGAGCGTGTCGTCTCGAGCAGGTTCTTCAGCGCGTCGTCGGTGTGCGCGTAGTCGACAATCACCGACACGTCGTCGGCGGCCGAGGAGACGAGCTGGAAGCGCCCGGGCACGGCCTGGACGTCGGCCAGCCCCTCCTCGATCGCCCGGAGGGGCAGCTGGAGGCCGACGGCCACGGCCGCGGCGCCGAGGGCGTTGTAGGCATTCGGCCGGCCCGGCAGCGCCAGCCTGAACCGGAAGCTGCCCGCGGGCGATTCCATGCGTCCCTCGATGCCGTCGAGCGACATCGAGAGGTCGGAGGGCCGCACGTCGGCGTTGGCAGCGAAGCCGAAGGTCACCGGTGTGCCGACGAGCGCCACGAGGCGCGCCCCACGGGGGTCGTCCAGGTTGATGGCGGCCGGCGCGTGGGCGGGCAACCCCTCGAAGAGTTTCCGCTTCGCGGCGAAGTACGCCTCCATGTCGCCGTGGAAGTCGAGGTGGTCGCGCGTCAGGTTCGTGAAGACCGCGGCGGCAAAGCGAACGCAGTCCACGCGCGCGAGCTCGAGCGCGTGCGACGACACCTCGATGGCGCAGGCGGCCGCGCCGCGGTCCACCATCTCGCGAAGCATCCGCTGGAGGTCGGGCGCCTCCGGCGTCGTCCTGGGGGCGGGCCGATCCTCGTCGCCGATGCGATAGCCGACCGTCCCGATGCGACCGCACGGGAGGCCAGCCCGCTCGAAGATCGATGTCAGCAGGTAGGTCGTGGTGGTCTTGCCGTTGGTACCCGTCACGCCGACGACGATGAGGTGCTCGGCCGGCTGGCCGAAATACTCGGCGGCGAGCGCGGCGAGCGCCCGGCGCCCGTCGGGCACGACGATCGCGGGCAGGCCCTCCGGCACCTGGGCCCCGACGACGGCGATCGCGCCGCGGGCGACGGCATCGGCGGCATAGCGGGTGCCGTCGTCTCGTGCGCCCTGCAGGGCGACGAATACCTGGCCGGGCGTCACGCTGCGCGAGTCGTAGGCGATGCCCGTCACCGTCGCGTCGAGCGCCTCGGCGGGCAGGCGCGACACATCGAGGGGCAGGGCCGTACCGACACGGGCCAGCAGCGCGCTCAGGACCGGCGCCTTCATTGCGCCTCCTCGGCCCGCGACGGGGGCGTCCGCGACAGCCGCAGACGGCACGTCTCGCCCGGGACGACGTCGGCGTCAGGCGCGATGCTCTGGGCGACGACGAAGCCGTTGCCTTCGAGCTCCACCTCGAGGCCGAGCTCGGCCGCCACGCGGACGGCCGCGCGGGCGCTCAGGCCGGTCAGGTCAGGCATCCCGTCGGCGCCCGCACTGACGACGGCGGCACGCGGCCGCCGGTCGACGACAGGCACTGCCGTGACGGCAGGCCGGGTCTCGTCGTGGCGCGCGACCATCAGCGGCGGACGCCTGTCGATGTTCGGCGGGATGGCCAGGTGGCGCAGCGTGGCCTCGGCAATCCGCTTGAAGACGGGGGCCGCGACGACGCCGCCGTAGTAGCCCTTCCGCCTGGGGGCGTCGATGACGACGATGATCGCGACGGCGGGATTGCGCGACGGGAAGAACCCCGCAAACGACGACATGTAGGACTGCTGGTAGCCGCGGCCGTTCTCGTTCAGCTTGCGCGCGGTGCCGGTCTTGCCGGCGACCGTGTAGCCCTCGATGCGCGCGGCGCCGGCCGTCCCGTCGGCAACCACCTCCTCGAGCAGGGCCGTCAGGCGCGCCGCCGTCTCGGGCGAGATCGCCCGCCGCACCACCTCGCGATCGAACACGCGGCGGCTGCCGCGGCTCGTCACGGCCCTCACGATGCGCGGCTTGAGCAGCTCGCCGCCGTTGGCGACGGCACTCATCGCCGCCACCATCTGAAGCGGCGTCACCGCGACCGTGTAGCCGATCGCCATCCGTGCGAGGTCGTGCTCCTTCAGGTTGGCGGGCCTGTGCACGATGCCGCCGCTCTCGGCGGGGAAGTCGTGCGTCGCGCGCACGCCGAAGCCAAAGCGGTTGACGTAGCGCACGAGGCGCTCGGTCCCGAGGCGCCCGACGGCAACCCGCGCCATGCCGCAGTTGCTCGACTTGGCGAACACGCGCTCGAACGTCGTGACGCCCACCTGCTTCACGTCGGTGATCGGGCGGGCCGATCCGAAGTGGCACGGCATCGTGGCGTCCACGGTGTCGCGCGGGCTGATCACGCGCTCCTCGAGCGCGGCCGCCGCGGTGAACGTCTTGAAGGTGGACCCCGGCTCGTAGATCGTCTCGACCGCCCGGTTCACGCGCGTGCGGCGGTCGACGCGGCTCGAGTCGTTCGGGTTGAAGTCGGGCACGCTCACCATGGCGAGGATCTCGCCGGTGTGCGGGTCCATCATCACGACGGTGCCGCCCTCGGCGCCGTGCTCCTCGACGGCGGCTTCCAGCTCGCGCTCGGCGATGTACTGGAGGCGGCTGTCGATCGTCAGCTCGAGGTTCGCGCCCGCGGTGGGCTGGTCCTTGACGCGCGTCTGGATGACCCGCCGCTGGGCGTCGTACTGCACGATGAGCGCGCCGGGGCGGCCCGACACGAGGTCGTCGTGCACGAGTTCCAGGCCGCCGACGCCGACGTTGCGCGCGTCCACGAAGCCGAGCAGGGGCGCGGCGAGCGAGCGGTTCGGGTAGTAGCGACGGCTCTCCTTCAGGAAGCCCACCGACTGGAGGCCGAGCGCGGCCACGCGCTGGGCCTCGGCCGGCGTCGCCCGCTTGCGGATGTAGACGAAGTCGCGCTTGCCCGCGAGGCGCTTGAGGAGCGTCTCGCGCGTGTCCTCGTCGCAGCGGTCGAGGGCGCCGCAGATCGCGTCGGCCGTCGCCTCGATGTCGTCGCCCAGCTCGCGGGTGACGACGCTGATCACGCTCGACCGGCCCGGCGCCACGTGGACGCGGATGCCGGGCAGGTTCAGCGCCTCGACGCGCCTGGCCACCTCCGTCGGGATGTTGCCGAGCACCGGCGCCCTGTCGCGGCGGCTGTGCAGGCGGTCCTCGATGCGCGCCTGCTCGGCCGCATCGCACTCGTCGAGCGCGGCGCACAGCTTCGCGGCCACGCCGGCCGGATCGGCGACGTCGCTCGGCACCGCGTAGATCACGTCGCCGTCCACGCTGTAGGCGAGCACGCGGCCATGGCGGTCCACGATCTGCCCGCGCCGCGCGTTGATCTCGATGGTCTGGCTCTGCTGGCTCTCGGCCTGCGCGATGAGCGCCGAGTACTGCACGACCTGCAGGTACACGAGACGCGCCACGATCCCGCACGCCCACAGCGAGATCACGACGCCGGCCACGACGATCCGGCGGCGCAGCATCACGCGCCACGCGTCCGGATCGAACGACTCCGGCTCCGCGCCCTGCGCTTCGCGCACGAGCCGCGGATTGTTCAGCGACGACGTCGCCGATCGGAGCCTCCTGAACAGGTCTGCCACGTCCTCCCCCGACGCCCCTCAGCGAGCAGCGACGACAGATGGCGCCGGTGACGGCGCCGACAACACGCGTTCGACGACCACCGCCGTGCGGCGATCGGGTACCTGCATCCTGAGCTGGTTGACGGCGATGTGCTCGATGCGATCCGGCGCCGACAGCGAGGCGAGCTCGAGCTGCAGGTGCCGGTTCACCTGGAGGGCCGCGGCGCGCTGCGCCTGCAGCGCAGCATGGCGGGCCTCGAGCCGCCAGTGCACGTGGTGCTGCCACGCCGTGAACAGCACGCACACGAGCACCGCGGCGCCGAGCCACACGAGGCGGAACAGCTCGCGCTGGCGCTGCTCGTCCACCTCGCGGACGATCGCCTGGTTCCTCACCCGGGCGCGGACGACGTAGTCGCGTTCCATCTCAGGCCAGCCTCTCGGCCACGCGCAGCCTGGCGCTGCGGGCACGCGGGTTGCGGGCCACCTCCTCGTCGGAGGCGACGATCGGGCGACGGGTGACGAGGCCCAGCCGCTGCAGCGGGTCCTGGGCCAGCTCGCGGAACGTGTGCTTGACGATGCGATCCTCGAGCGAGTGGAACGCGATGATGGCGAGCCGGGCGCCGGCGTCAAGCCGCGCCACCGCGGCGCGCAGGAAGTCGGCCAGGCCCTCGAGTTCGCGGTTCACCCAGATGCGCAGCGCCTGGAACGTGCGCGTCGCCGGGTCGATGCGCTGCCAGCCCCGCGTCGGAATGGCGCGCCGCACGATCGTGGCGAGCTGGCCGGTCGTGGCAATGGGGCCGGCGCTGCGCGCCGCGACGATGGCGCGCGCGATGCGCCGGGAGTGCCGCTCCTCGCCGTACTGGTAGATCGCGTCGGCGATGTCGCGCTCGTCGGCGGTCGCGAGCAGGTCGGCGGCCGTCTCGCCGCGGCTGCGGTCCATCCGCATGTCGAGCGGCGCGTCCTCGCGGAAGCTGAAGCCGCGCTCCGGCGTGTCCAGCTGCATCGACGACACGCCGAGGTCGGCCAGGATGCCCTGCACGACGGGGATGCCGCGGTCGTCGAGCAGCTGCGGCAGCGTGCGGTAGTCGGCGTGCACGAGCTCGACCCGATCGGCCCAGGGTGCCAGGGTCTCGCGGGCGATCGCGAGGGCATCGGCGTCGCGATCGCAGCCGAGGAGCCGCGTCGCGCCGTGCTCGAGCAGCGCCTTCGCATGGCCCCCGGCGCCGAGCGTGCAGTCCACAAACAGGCCCCCGCGTGCGGGCGCCAGGTGGGCTGTGACTTCCGCAAGCAGAACCGGTTGGTGCATTGCGCGGCTAGATCCCGAGGGTTTCCAGATGTTCGTCCGTGAGTCCCGTGCCCTCGACCTTGAGTCTCAGGCGCTCGCTGTTCCAGATCTCGAGGCAGTTCTGCAGCCCCAGCACCTCGACGTCGCCCTCCGTGCCGGCAGCGGCGCGCAGGTGCGGCGGCAGCACGACCCTCCCCTGCGCATCCATCTCGGCCTGCTGACCCCAGTACGAAGTGGTCATCTCGAAGGCCTTGCGTGCAGGATTGAGGGACGGGCGCGATCGGAGTCGTTCTTCGATCTCTTCCCAGACCTTGATGGGGTACAGGCGGACGCACTCGCCCGTGGACGACAAGCTGGTCAGGTACAGCGCTGTCCCCCACTCGGCTTCGATGAAGGCCCGAAAGGCGCTCGGCACCTTGAGTCGGCCCTTGTCATCGATCTTTGCTGACACACGTCCACGGAGCACCACACGACTCCATTCTGCTCCACTTTGCTCCACGCGGAGGATACCCCATTCCGCGTCACGGGTGTCAACAAACTTCAGAGCCGCAAAGACTTCGCTCTATCTTCGCCGGATCCGGAGAAGTGGATCGACGCCAGCACTCGTTCCGCCGGCCTCTTCGGGTAGCATCTCCGGCGGTGGCCACGATCGTCGTCTGCGAGGCACAGGTGCCGTTTGTCCGGGGAGGCGCCGAGGCGCTCACCCGGGAGCTGGTGTCGCAGCTGCGGAGGGCGGGCCACCGGGTAGAGCTCATCAGTGTCCCGTTCAAGTGGTACCCCAAGGATGAGCTGATGGCGCACGCGGCCGCATGGCGGCTCCTAGACCTCTCGGAGAGCTGCGGCGTCCCGATCGACCTGCTGATCGCCACCAAGTTCCCGACCTACGCCGCCCGCCATCCGAACAAGGTGGTGTGGCTGATGCACCAGTACCGCGCGGCGTTCGAGCTCTCGGGCACCGAGTACGCCGACTTCGACCACCGGGAGCTCGACACGGAGGTCCGCGAGCGCCTCCGCAGGCTCGATCGCGACATGCTCGGCGAGTGTCGCGGGGTGTTCACCATCTCGCAGACCATCACCGACAGGCTGGAGCGCTACACGGGCGTGGCGTCCACACCGCTCTATCACCCCTCGCCGCTGGCGAGCCGGCTCCATCCCGGCCCGGACGAGGGCTATTTCCTGTCGGTCGGCCGCCTCGAGACGGTCAAGCGCGTGGAGCTGGCCATCGAGGGGCTCGCGCACGTGCCCGGCGATGCGCGGCTCGTCGTGGTGGGGACGGGCACGTTCAGACACGGCCTCGACAGGCGCGTCGAGGAGCTCGGACTCGGGCACCGCGTGACGTTTCTCGGCGCCGTGGACGATGACAGGCTCGTCGAGCTGTACGCCGGGGCGCGTGCGGTCGTGTTTGCGCCTTTCGACGAGGACTACGGATACGTCACGCTCGAGGCCTTCGCGGCACACCGCCCGGTGGTGACGGCCAGCGACAGCGGCGGCGTGCTCGAGTTCGTCGAGCACGAGGTGAGCGGCCTCGTCGCCGAGCCCACCGGCGAGGCCATCGGCGAGGCCATGGCCCGCCTGGCTGCCGACCCGGCCCTGGCGGCGCGCCTCGGGCGGGCAGGTTACGATAGGACCCGCGACATTTCGTGGGACGGCGTCATCGACGCCCTCACACGCGGCCTCACCAGCCTCTGACTCCGCACCCCGCTCGTCTGCCGTGGCCACGCCCGAGTCCGTCAGCGTCCTCATCCCGGCCTACAACGAAGGACCCGTCGTCGCGGAGGTGGTGACGGCGCTCCGGGACGCCGGCCCGTGGCGCGAGATCATCGTGGTGGACGACGGCTCGAGCGACGGCACGGGGGAGCGCGCGGCCGCGGCGGGCGCGCGCGTCGTGCGCCACCCGTACAACAAGGGCAACGGCGCGGCTGTCAAGACCGGGATCCGGGCAGCTGGCGGCGAGTTCGTGCTCCAGCTCGACGGCGACGGCCAGCACAGCCCCGCGGACGCGCTGCGGCTGATCGAGCGCCTCGGCGAGTTCGACCTCGTCGTGGGCGCCCGCGCCGGCCACACGCAGGCCTCCGGCCTCCGTCGCCTCGGCAACGGCCTCCTGAACGCGTTTGCCTCCTACATGACGGGACGCCCCATCCCCGACCTCACGTCCGGGTTCCGTGGGGCACGCACCGCCTGCCTGCGCGAGTTCCTGCACCTGCTGCCGAACGGGTTCTCGTCGCCCACCACGACGACGCTGGCCTTCGTGAAGGCGGGCTACAGCGTGCTGTTCGAGCCGGTGGAGGCGCGGCAGCGCAGCGGCAAGTCGAAGATTCGTCTGGCGCGCGACGGCGCCAGCTTCTTTCTCATCATCCTGCGCGTGGTGACGATCTTCAGCCCGCTCAAGATCTTCGTCCCGATCAGCGGGCTCGCGGCCGTCGCCGGTCTCGGCTACGGTGCCTACACGGTCGCGATGGAGTCGAAGATCCCCAACGGCTCCGTGCTGCTGCTGATGTTTGCGGTGATGGTGTTCCTCGTCGGGCTGGTCTCCGAGCAGATCACCACGCTGCGCTTCGGAGGACGCGAATGACGGCGGTCGCGCCGCGCGTGCTCGTGGTCGTGCCGACCTACAACGAGCGCGACAACATCGAGACGCTCGTCGAGCAGATCCTCGCGTGCGGTCCGTCCTACGGCGTCCTGGTCGTGGACGACCAGTCGCCCGACGGCACCGGCGCCATCATCGACGGTCTCGCGGCGCGTCATCCCGGGCGCGTCGAGGCGATGCACCGGACGGGCAAGCGGGGGCTGGGCCGCTCGTACGTGGACGCGTTGTCGGTGGCCATCACGCGCGAGGTGGACGTCGTCTGCCAGATGGACGCCGACTTCTCGCACGACCCGGCCTACCTGCCGAGGCTCGTGAGCGCCCTCGAGACCGGGGGCTTCGACCTGGTCATCGGCTCGCGCTACCTGCACGGCGTGAGCGTGGTGAACTGGCCGCTGCGGCGCCTGATCCTGAGCGCCTTCGCCAACCGGTACGTGCGCTTCGTCACGGGCCTGCCGGCGCGCGACTGCACGAGCGGCTACCGCTGCTGGCGGCGCGAGGCGCTCGCCCGGCTGCCCCTCCGGCGGTTCGTCTCGGACGGCTATGCGTTCCTCGTCGAGATGCTCTACGAGGCGATGGGGGCGGGCTGCCGGATCGGCGAGGAGCCGATCATCTACGTGGAGCGCCGCGAGGGACAGTCGAAGATGTCGAAGGCCGTCATCTTCGAGTCGGTGCTGATGCCCTGGCAGGTCGTGCTGCGCAACCCGCGCGCCCGTCGGCGCCGCGGCTGACGCCACGGCGCTGTGCTAGTGTTTCCTGTTCTGCCATGAGTCAGGCCCCCCCGCACGCCCCAGGCCTCAGCATCTTCTTCCCTGCCTACAACGACGGCGGCACGATCGCCTCGATGGTCATCACGGCGCTGCTGGCCGCGCGCACCCTGACGCCCGACCACGAGGTCATCGTGGTCGACGACGGGAGCCGCGACGCGACGCCCCGGGTGCTCGACGAGCTGGCGCGCATCTACCCCGAGGTCCGGGTCGTGCGCCACGACGTCAACCGCGGGTACGGCGGGGCACTCCGCAGCGGCTTTGCCGCGTCCACCAAGGACCTGGTCTTCTACACCGACGGCGACGCCCAGTACGACCCCGGCGAGATGGTGGACCTCTGGGCCCGGATGACCGACGACGTGGACCTGGTGAACGGCTACAAGATCAGCCGGTCCGATCCGCTGCACCGGATCGTCATCGGCCGGCTGTACCACCATACGGTGAAGCTGCTCTTCGGCCTGAAGGTGCGCGACGTCGACTGCGATTTCCGGCTGATGCGCCGCTCGATCTTCGACACCGTCACGCTCACGAAGGACAGCGGCGTCATCTGCCTGGAGCTGATGAAGAAGGTCACCGACGCGGGCTTCCGGATCGCGGAGGTGCCGGTGCACCACTTCCACCGCGCCTACGGGCGGTCGCAGTTCTTCAACGTCCGGCGCATCGTCCGCACGGGCATCGACGTGCTGAAGCTGTGGTTCGCGCTCGTCGTCCGCGGGGAGCACCGGCGGCAGCCTGCCGCGGGGGTGTCGCGATGACCGACTACCGCGAGTTCTATCGCGGGCGGCGCGTGATGATCACCGGCGGGCTGGGGTTCATCGGCAGCAACCTCGCGCGCCAGCTCGCGGACCTCGGCGCCGACGTGCTCCTCGTCGACTCGCTGATCCCGGAGTACGGCGGATCGCTTGTCAACATCCGCGGCATCGAGGACCGCGTGCGCGTCAACGTCGCCGACATCCGGCAGCAGTCGACGATGAACTACCTGGTGGGGGATCGCGAGGTGATCTTCAACCTCGCCGGCCAGGTGAGCCACATCGACAGCATGCGCGACCCCTACACGGACCTCGAGATCAACTGTCGCAGCCAGCTCACGGTGCTCGAGGCCTGCCGCCGCAACAACCCCGGCGTGAAGGTGGTCTATGCCGGCACGCGGCAGGTGTACGGGCGGCCCGACTACCTGCCGGTGGACGAGAAGCACCTCGTGCGGCCGACCGACGTCAACGGCATCAACAAGGTGGCCGGCGAGTACTACCACCTGGTCTACAACAACGTCTTCGGCATTCGCGCGTGCTCGCTGCGGCTGACCAACATCTACGGCCCACGCCAGCTGATTCGGCACAACCGCCAGGGCTTCATCGGCTGGTTCATCAGAAAGATCGTCGAGGACGGCGAGATCGAGATCTTCGGCGACGGCTCGCAGGTGCGCGACTTCGTGTTCGTCGACGACGCGGCCGACGCGTTCCTGCGCGCCGGGGCCCTGGACGCGTGCAACGGCGAGGTGTTCAACGTGGGTGGGGGCGAGCCGATCAGCCACCGCGACCTCGTCGAGCTGATGATCGAGATCGCCGGCAGCGGCCGGCGGCGCTTCGTCGAGTGGCCGGCCGAGAAGAAGGCCATCGACATCGGCAGCTTCTATGCCGACTCGTCGCGGTTCGCCGAGGTCACCGGCTGGCGGCCGCAGGTGCCGCTGCGCGAAGGCCTCACGCGGACGTTCGCCTACTACCGCGAGCACCTGGCCGACTACCTGTGACGATGCGCGTCCCCTTCCTCTCGCTTCGCCCCGGCGACGATGACGCCGTCGTGCGCGCCGCCGTCAACCGCGTCATCGACAGGGGATGGTTCGTGCTGGGCCCGGAGCTCGAGGCTTTCGAGGCCGAGTTCGCGACAGCCAGCGGCGCGGCGCACGCCGTCGGCGTCGGCAACGGCACCGACGCTCTGGCACTGCTGCTGCGTGCGCTCGGCATCGGTCCGGGCGACGAGGTGATCACGGCGCCGCTCTCGGCCGCCTACACGGCGCTGGCCGTCATGATGGCCGGCGCGCGTCCGGTGTTTGCCGATATCGACCCCCGTCGCCACACGATCGATCCCGCGCAGGTCGAGGCGGCGATCACGCCCAGGACCGTGGCCATCATGCCGGTGCACCTCTACGGACAGGCCGCCGACATGCCGGCGCTCGCCCGCATCGCCGCCCGCCACGGCCTGGCGCTCGTCGAGGACGCGGCCCAGGCACACCTGTGCACCTGCGACGGACGCCCGGTGGGCAGCTTCGGGCAGGGCGCCGGCTTCAGCTTCTATCCGACCAAGAACCTCGGGGCCCTCGGCGACGGCGGTGCGGTGATCACCAGCGACGCGGCGCTGGCTGACAGGCTGCGCCGCCTGCGCAACGGCGGGCAGACGGAGCGCTACACCCACGTCGAGTTCGGCGTGAACTCGCGCCTCGACGAGATCCACGCCGCCATCCTGCGCGAGCGCCTCGCACGTCTTCCCGCGTGGACGGCCCGGCGGCGTGCCCTCGCGGCCGCGTACCGTGCGGCGCTGGCGGGCGCCAGCGTTGACGTGCCCCCGGAACTCGACCCGGGTCACGTCTATCACCTGTTCGTCGTCAGGACGGCGCGCCGCGACGCTTTCCAGGCCCATCTGCGGGACGCCGGTGTCGAGACGCTGGTGCACTACCCCGTCGCCATCCCGAGCCAGCAGGCGCTCGCGAAGGAACACCCGGCCCGCTGTCCCCATGCGGAGCAGGCGGCTGCAGAGGTGTGCTCGCTGCCGCTGTACCCCTCGCTGACCGACGACGCGCTCGCGCACGTGGCGCGCGCGGTCTGCGCGTTCTGACCGGGGACGTCCGCACCAAGGGAAGGCCGGGCTGGCGGCCCCTCTGCCACGCGCGCATGGGGCCCGACGCGTATACTGGTAGCTTGATCCACGCCGTCGCGGACGCCCGGCCGGAACCGGTGTCGGCGCGTCCCACGTGATGGAGGTCTTCCCGATGCACGCCCGCGCCTTGCTGCCCGTCGCGATCGTCGCCCTGCTCGTGCCTGCCGCAGAGGTCGGCGCGCAGCAGGTGCAGCTGTCCCTGTCGAACGGCCGTGCGACGCTCAAGGCCGAGAACGCGACGCCCGCGGCGATTCTCGCCGAGTGGGCGCGGCTCGGCGGGACGCGCGTCGTCGACGCGGAGCGGCTCACCGGGTCGCTCCTCACCCTCACCCTCGAGAACGTGCCGGAGCGGGAGGCGCTCGACATCGTGCTGCGCAACGCCGCGGGCTACATCGCGGCGGCGCGGCCGGCCGGCGCGCCCGGAGCGTCCACCTTCGATCGCATCGTCGTGATGCCTGTGTCGGTGAACGCGGCCGCCGCCCGCTCGGGCCCGGCGCCGGGCCCCGCGCCCGCCCAGGTGATGATGCCGCCACAGACCGAGCCGCTGATGCAGGACGACGGGCAGGCAGGCGGCGACGACATCGTGGCCGACGTCAATGCCGACGACGACGGTAGCGGGCCACCCGCGTCCGCCACCGAGTTCGACTACGCCAACCCGCAGCGCTATTTCGCCGCGCGCGCCGCGCAGCAGCGTGCCGCAGCAGAGGCGGCCGCCGCGCAGGACGGCACGGCGCAGGATGGCAACGCGGCAGGCGCCGCCGAGCCCGCGTCGGGACCGGGCGGGCTGTCGATGGGGACGCTGCTCAGCAGGCCGGGGACGATCCCGACGCCGGAGCCGGCGCAGAACACGCGGCCAACGCCGCAGCAGGGCCAGGGGCAGGGACTGAACCCGTACGGCCTGCCCTCGGACGCGGCCCCCGGGTCGTCGACGGCGCCGCCCACGCTCGAGCCGGATCGGTCGAAGTACTTCAACCCGTACGCGCCGACGCCGCGCCCGAACCAGTAGCCCACGCATGTCCGGCCCGTCCCTCATCGAGAGAGTCAACGCCGACATGGCGGCGGCCATGCGGGCGCGCGACCAGCGCACGCTCGACGCGCTGCGCATGCTGAAGACCGCGCTGATGAACAAGCGCGTGGAGCTGAAGCGCGACCCGGCCGAGGTCGAGGCGCAGCAGGTGGTTGCCTCGCTCGTCAAGCAGCGCCGCGACAGCATCGATCAGTTCAGCGCCGCGGGGCGCGACGAGCTCGCCGACAAGGAACGCGCCGAGCTGGCCGTGCTCGAACGCTACCTGCCCCCGCCCGTCGACGCGGCCGCGATCGACGCCGTGGTGGCGGAGGTCGTCGCCGAGACCGGCGCCAGCTCGCCGAAGGACCTGGGACGCGTCATGAAGGGCGTCATGGCGCGGTTCGGCGGCCAGCTCGTCGATGGCAGGCTCGTCAGCGAACGCGTCAAGGCGGCGCTCGACAGGAGCTGAGAGAACCAGGAAACCACGAGGTTCGTCTTAGGAGGAGAAGGCTTCTGGCATCGACCCGAGCCTCTCATCCATCCTCCTTCACGGCCTCGTTCCCCCTCAACGAGGCCGTATTTTTTTGCGCAGCGTGACGACCTCAGGACCGCGACTCGCCACTCGCCTCGCCGGAGCCGCGCTCGTCATGGGCCTGGCAGCCGTGTCACCGGCCTCGCAGCAGGCCCCCGCGGGCGGCAGCGGCCCGCGCTTCGAGCGTGTGCCCGATGCCGGCGGCATCACCTTTGTGCTGAACAACGGGGCCACCCCCGAGAAGCGGATCATCGAGACGATGCCGGGAGGGCTCGCCGCGTTCGACTACGACGGCGACGGCCTCACGGACCTGTTCTTCGCCAACGGCGTCGACCCGGCGAGCGGGACGAAGAGCGGCCCTCCGTTCTGGAACAGGCTCTACAGGAACCTCGGGCAGTTCCGCTTCGAGGACGTGACCAGCAAGGCCGGGCTCGAGGGGCGCGGCTTCGGGATGGGCGCCGCGGCGGCCGACTACGACAACGACGGGCACGTCGACCTCTTCGTCCCCGGCGTGGGCACGCACACGCTCTATCGCAATCGCGGCGACGGCACCTTCGAGGACGTCACGACGGCGGCCGGCATCGCGCCGCCGGTGTGGTCGGTGGCTGCGGCGTGGGTGGACGTGGACCGCGACGGCCTGCTCGACCTGTTCGTCGTGAACTATCTCGACTGGGCGCCCGACAAGGAGCGCTTCTGCGGCGACCGCGCGCGCAACCTGCGCGTCTACTGCCACCCGCGGCACTACGGCGGGCTGCCCAATGCGCTCTACCGCAACCGCGGCGACGGCACGTTCGAGGACGTGTCGGCACGCGCCGGCATCGCCGCGCACGTGGGCAAGGGCATGAGCGTGGCCGCCGTCGATCTCGACGACGACGGCTGGCCGGACCTCGTGGTCACCAACGACGCGGTGCCGAACTTCTACTTCCGCAACAAGGGCGACGGGACATTCGAGGAGTTCGGGCTCCTCGGCGGGCTCGCGCTGCCGGGCTTCGGCCGCCCCGTCTCCAGCATGGGCGTCGAGGCGCGCGACCTGACCAACGACGGCCGCCCGGACGTCCTCATCACGGCGCTGAGCGGCGAGACATTCCCGCTGTTTGCCAACGAGGGCGACGGGATGTTCAGCGACGCGACGCACCAGGCCGGGCTGGCCACGGTGACCATCGGGCGCAGCGGCTGGGGTGTGGCGCTCGCCGACCTCGACAACGACGGCTGGAAGGACATCGCCACGGCGAACTCGCATGTGAACGACGAGGTCGACCGTTTCGAGGCGTCGCGCTATCGCGAGCCGAACGCGATCTTCCGCAACGCCGGCGGGCGCTTCGAGGACGTGTCGGAGCAGGTGGGCGGCGGCTTCACCGACGTCGTGTCGGCCCACCGCGGGCTGGTCGCCGTCGATCTCGACAACGACGGCCTGCTCGACCTCGTGACCACGCGGCTTGGCGAGGGCGCGCTCGTGTGGCGGAACGTGAGCCAGCCGCGGCGCTGGCTCAGGGTGCAGCTGGTGGGCCGCGCGTCGAACCGGGACGGCGTCGGCGCAAGGGTACGCGCCGGCGACGTCACCAGCCGGATGACGTCAGCGGCCGGTTACGCATCGTCGGTGCTGGCGCCGGTGCATCTCGGCCTCGGCGACGCCGCGCAGGTGGACGTCGAGGTGACGTGGCCGAGCGGCCGCACGCAACGGCTCGCGGGCGTCGCCACCAACCAGACCATCGTCGTCACGGAGCCGGAGGCCTGATCGACGAGGCCGGGGTCCCCTCGGTGTCGGCGCTGGCGTCGGCGGGCGGCTGCGCCGCCTGCTGCAGCTCCCGGTACTTCGCGAGCATGGCCTTGGCGCGTTCCGGCTGGCCGGTACGCTGGTACGCCTGCGCCAGCTGGTAGTGGAGGCTGCCGTCGCCGTCGGTCGGCAGGGCCTTCTCGAGGTGCGGAACCGCAGCCGCCGCGTCCCCCTTCGCCAGCAGCGCGCGCCCGAGTGCCGAATGGCCCGGCAGCAGGTCGGGCCGCGCGTCGAGCGCGCGCGTCAGCACGGGGACGGCCTCGTCCATCTGCTGCGTCTGCACCAGCATCTCGCCGTATCCCACGGCCAGTTCGGCGTCGTTGGGCGAGGCCTCGAGGAGCTTCTTCAAGAGCGGCAGCGCCTCGTCGGTCTTGCGCGCGGCAAACAGCGCGCCCGCGAGATCGCGTTCGATCCGGCGGTCGCCCGGCGAGAGCGCGAGGGCCTTGCGCAGCTCCTCGGCCGCGGGCAGGGCTTCGCCCTGGCTCCTGTAGATGTCGGCGCGCACCAGGTGGCGCTCGACGGAAGGCGGCAGCGTGTCGAGCGCCGCGAACGCCTGCGCCGCGAGTTCGTTGGCCGCGCGGGCACGCCAGTACAGCGCCGCCGCCGACGTCGCACCGCGCGTCCGGCGGAGCGCCTCCGCGTAGTTCCCTTCCAGATAGGCGCATGCGACGGGCAGCTTCGCGCAGTCGGGCCGCGACGTCTCGGCCTTCTGGCGTTCCGCGGCCGCCCACTCGTCGTGACCGGAGGCCGCGTACACCCGTGCGACGCTCTCGTGGATGCCGGGGAACCCCGGCAGCGCCTCCTCGGCCCTGCGGAGCAGCTCGAACGCCTGCGGATAGCGCTCCTGCACCGTGAGCACGTCGGCCACCAGCAGCCAGACGTGCGGCGAATCGGGGTCGAGTTCCTGGAGCGCCGCGAACGCCGCGCGCGCGACGTCCTCGTACGCGCGCCCGGCCGCGGCGAGCAACTGCGGGTCGTTCGGGTTGGCGCGCCGCAGCGCCTCGTACTGCTCGGCCGCCCGGTCCGGCTGCTCCAGCAGGCCAAAGGCCTGGGCCAGCGCCTGCCGCGCGTACGGGTTGTCGCGGTCGAGCGTGAGCACCTTCTCGAGCGGCGCGACGGCCTTGTCGGGCGCCCCGGACTCGACGTAGGCAAGGCCGAGGAACAGGTTGGCGGGCAGCAGGTCCGGGTCGCCCGTGACGGCCCGCTGGAGCGGCGCAATGGCCTTGCCGGCCTGGCCGCTCAACGTCAGGGCCATGCCCAGGTTCAGGTGGATCGACGTCTCCGCGGGCAGGTCGCGGGCCAGGCTCTCGAGCAGCGGGATGGCCTCGTCGAGCCTCCCGGCCTGGAGCGCCTCCTGCGCCTTCGTGGCGCGCTCCTGGAGGTCGGGAGGGGGCGCCGCCTGCTGCGCCGCCGCGACGCCGGCAGGGAGGGTGAGGGCGGAGACGAGCAGGCGGCACGCCACGCGGAAGAGCCTGTTGCGCACACTGCCACTTGTAGTGGCGGCGGCCTGCCGAGTCAATGGCGTGCGAGAGCCGCCAGCCGGGCCATGCGCATGCGATGATGTCGGGATGGACGCGCCCCGTGGCAGCTCCCTGATGAAGTCGGCCGGCCTGGCCGGGAGCGCCACGATGGCCAGCCGGCTCCTCGGGCTGGTGCGCGAGCAGGTGATGGCGCACCTGTTCGGCGCCAGCGACCGCATGGACGCCTTCAACGTGGCGTTCCGGCTGCCCAACCTCGTGCGCGACCTCTTCGCGGAAGGCGCCATGAGCGCCGCCTTCGTCCCGACGTTCACCCGCCACCTGCAGATGCACGGCCGCGACGCGGCATGGACGCTGGGCCGGCGCGCCATCACCGGCCTCGTCGTCGTCACGGGTGCCATCGCGACGCTCGGCGTGATCTTCGCGCCCGAGATGACCCGCCTCTTCGCGAGCGGCTTCGAGAGCGTGCCAGGCAAGCTCGAGCTGACCATCACGCTCACGCGCCTGATGTTCCCCTTCCTCGTGCTCGTCGCCGTGGCGGTGGCGATGATGGGGATGCTCAACGCGCTGGGGCGCTTCTTCATCCCGGCACTCTCACCGGCGATGTTCAACGTCGCGTGGATCGCCACCGCCATCGCGCTGGTGCCGGTGATGCCGAGGTTCGGACTCGACCCGGTGATGGGCCTGGCCATCGGCGTCCTGCTCGGCGGCGCGGGCCAGGTGCTGCTCCAGTGGCCGCTGCTCCGCCGAGAGGGCTTCCGGCTGCGGCCCGAGTTCGCGCCGCGCGACCCGGCATTGCACGAGATCCTCGTCATGATGGGGCCGGGCACCGTGGGCCTTGCCGCCACGCAGTTCAACGTCTACGTGAACACCGTGCTGGCCACGTCGCAGGAGTCGGGTGCCGTGTCGTGGCTCAACTACGCGTTCCGGCTGCTCTACCTGCCGGTGGGCATCTTCGGCGTGTCCGTCGCGACGGCCGCCGTGCCGCTGCTGTCGCGGCAGGCCGCGACCGGGGACATGCTGGCGGTGCGCAGCACCGTGGGCCACGCGTCGCGCATGATGCTGATGCTCAACATCCCCGCGATGTTCGGCCTCGTCGTGCTCGCCCAACCCATCGTGCGGCTGATCTTCGAACGCGGCGAGTTCCGCCCGGGCGACACCGCCGCCGTCGCGGCGGCGCTCATCGCCTACGCCCCCGGCCTCATCGGCTACTCGCTCGTCAAGGTGCTCTCGCCCACCTTCTACGCGATGCGTGACGCGCGCACGCCCGTGCTGGTCAGCGTCGCCTCCGTCGTCACCAACGCGGCTCTGAACATCGCGCTGGTGCGGGTCATGGGCTACGTCGGGCTCGGCGCCGGGACGGCCATCGCCTCGCTGCTCAACGCCGGCCTCCTCCTCTGGCTGCTGCGCCGGCGGCTCGACGGCATCGAGGGGCGGCGCCTGGCCTCGGCCGTGGCACGCATGACGCTCGCGAGCCTGGGCATGGCCGCCTGCGCGTGGGCCTCGCACCGGTGGCTGACGTCGGTGTGGCCGGGCACCGCCATGATCGCGCAGCTGGTGCAGGTCGGGGCGGCCATCGGCGTGGCGCTCGTGGTGCTGGTCGGCCTGTCGAGGGTGCTCCGCATCGACGAGTTCGACGAGGCCTTCGGCAGGCTCGTGCGACGCCTGCGCGGCGCCGCGGGAGGCGGGGCGCGATGAGCAACGCCATGGCGACGGAGACTACCACGGGGACGGCCACGACGGCACCGAAGCCGGACCTCGACGTACGTCCCCTCGCCGCCGTCTCGTCGGCGCACTTCGTGGTGGATGCGTACTCGAACATGTACGCCCCGCTGCTGCCGCTGCTCATGCCGAAGCTGTCGCTCGGCCTTCAGGGCGCCGGCACGCTGATGATGGTGTTTCAGGCGGCCGCGTCGCTGTCCCAGCTCCTCTTCGGACGGCTGGCCGACCGCGGGCACGCACGCCTGCTGCTGATGAGCGGCCCGCTCACCGCCGCGGTGATGATGAGCCTGCTCGGCTACGTCCCGACGACGGGGCTGCTGGCGGCGGTGCTGGTGCTCGGCGGCCTCGGGATCGCGGCGTTCCACCCGCCGGGCGCGATGGTGGCCCATACGACGGGGCACCGGAAGCCTGGCACGGCGATGAGCATCTTCATCACGAGCGGCACGCTCGGCTTTGCCGTTGCGCCGCTGGTCGTCGCCACGACGGCCGATTATTACGGCCTGGGCTCGACCGCCTGGTTCCTGCTGCCGGGCGTCGTCTTCAGCCTGCTCTTCGCCCGCACCGTTCCCGCGCTGCCGCTCGGCCCGGTCAGGCGCAGCGGCGGCGGGCTCGCGGCCCTCCGGCCGCAGATGGGCCCGCTGTTCATCCTCTACGTGCTCGTCGTGCTGCGCACGCTCGTGTCGCTGTCGTTCGGCACGTTCGTCCCGGTGCTCCTGACCCAGCAGGGGATGAGCGTGAGCGCCGCCGGCGCGGCGATGGCGCTGTACCTGTTTGCCAGCGGCATCGGCGGATTCTGGGGCGGCACGCTCGCCGACAGGTTCGGCCCGCGCCGCGTCATCACCGCGTCGCTGCTGCTGTCCACGCCCTTCCTGCTCGGGGCGCCGCAGTTCTCGGGCTGGACGTTCGCCGTCCTGCTCGCCTGCGGCGGGCTCTTCCTCCAGTCGACGCTGCCCGTGAACGTGAGCTTCGGGCAGGCGCTCGCCCCGCACAGCGCCGCCACCGTGTCGTCGCTGATGATGGGCGTCGCCTGGGGGTCCGGCGGCATGCTCGTGCCGGCGACGGGCAAGATCGCCGAGATTGCCGGGCTGCCGGCGACGTTGACGGGCCTCGCGCTGGTGCCGCTGGCCGCCGCGGCCCTGTCGATGCGGCTGCCGGCCGGGCCGCCGATGCAGCTGCACGTGGAGATGGTCGAGGCCAACGTGCCCGCGATCGATCCGCAGGCCGATCTGACAAGGCGCTGAACGCGGAAGCGGAGACGGCGGAGAAGCGGCGGCGCGGGCGTGGAGCCGATACACTGTGACGGTGGCCCGCTACCCCTATACCCAGGTGTCGTACCGCATCGGCCCAGGCCCGCTGACGCCAGCCGTCAAGTTCCTCATCATCGGCAACGTCGTCGTCTTCCTGGCCTCGATGGTGATGCCCATGCTGACGGCGTACCTCGGGCTGATGCCGGCCGCCGTGCTCGAGAACTTCTGGCTGTGGCAGCCGGTCACCTACATGTTCGTGCACGCGTCGCTGACGCACCTCGTGCTGAACATGCTGATGCTGTGGATGTTCGGCGTCGAGATCGAGCGGCTCTGGGGGACCGAGGCGTTCGCCCGGTTCTACGCGTTCTGCGGGCTCGGCGCGGCCGCCACGACCATTGTCGCGTCGTTGCTGCCCTTCGGGTACGCGTCGTTCATGTACATCACGACGACGGTGGGGGCCTCGGGCGCCATCTACGGCGTCCTGCTCGCCTACGGGCTGACGTTCCCCAACCGGCCCATCTACATGTACCTGCTCTTCCCGGTGCCCGCGAAGTACTTCGTGATGATCACGGGCGCCATCACGCTGCTGCTGTCGGTGAACGCGGGCGGCGGGCGCGTCGCGCACCTGGCGCACCTCGGCGGCCTGCTGACGGGCTGGCTGCTGCTGAGCCGAGGCCGTGGGGGCCTCGTCGCGGAACTGAAGTACCGCTACACGAAATGGCGCCTGAACCGCGCGCGGCGGCGGTTCGGCGTGCATCCCGGCGGACGCGGGGGCGGCGGCTGGAACGTGCACTGACGCCGGGGTGCGGGCGGCGCTGACGGGGCTACGCGGACTCGGACGCGGCGGCCCTCCCCGCCGGCGCCTGGCTGAAGATGCTCAGCACGAACGTGTCGTCGAGCGCGACGACCTGGTGCGGGACGCCTGGCGGCACGAGCAGCACCTCGCCCTCTTCGACGCGGACCTGCTCGCCCGCGACGAGCGTCTGGAGGGCACCCTGGAGCACGTAGGTCATCTGCTCCTCGTCGTGCGTGTGCAGGGGTACCAGCGCCCCCCGTTTCAGGTAGACCTGCGCGAGACGCTGGCGCTCGCCCGCGACGACCTTGCGCGAGATCATCTCGGTGACCTTTTCGAGCGCGATCTCGTCCCACCGGAAGAGCGGCACGAGCCCCATTCTCCCGGATCGCGCCGCCAGCGTCACCCCTGCTACAGTAGGGAGCGCGTATGAAGGCGACGGTCGCTTCCTCCTCGACTCGCGCGCTGTCTGCGGCCGGGGCCCTGCCCGATCGTGAGACCCTGCTCGACGGCTACCGGCTGATGCTTCTCTCGAGGAAGCTCGACGACAAGGAGATCCAGCTCAAGAACCAGAGCCACATCTTCTTCCAGATCAGCGCGGCGGGCCACGAGGCCATCCAGGTGGCCGCGGCGCAGCACATGCGCCCCGGCGTCGACTGGGCCTACCCGTACTACCGCGATCGCGCCTTCTGCCTCGGCCTCGGCGTGACGCCGCTCGAGATGCTCCTCCAGGGCGTCGGCGCCAAGGACGACCCGGCGTCCGGCGGACGGCAGATGCCGTCGCACTGGGGCCACACCCGCTGGAACATCGTGTCGTCGTCGAGCCCGACCGGCACACAGTGCCTGCAGGCAGCCGGCTGCGCCGAGGCGACGCGCCTGTACAGCACGCTGCCCGACATTCCCGACGATGAGCGCGACGACCCCGACGCGGTCACCTACGTCTCGGTCGGCGACGGGACAACGAGCGAGGGCGAGTTCTGGGAGATGCTCAACTCGGCGTCCCAGCTGCGCCTGCCGCTCGTGATCCTCGTGGAGGACAACGGCTACGCGATCTCGGTGCCCGTCGAGGTACAGACGCCGGGCGGCGACATCTCGCGCCTCGTCGAGAACTTCCCCTCGCTCGGCATCTTTCGCGTGGACGGCACCGACTACGTCGCCAGCTGGCAGACGATGGGCGAGGCGGTGGCCTACGCACGCGAGGGCCACGGCCCGGCGTTCGTGCACGCGAAGGTCGCGCGGCTGTACTCGCACTCGCTCTCCGACGACGAGCGGCTCTACCGGACCGCCGAGGAGCGCGCCGCCGAAGCCGCGCGCGACCCGCTGAAGAAGCTGTCGGCGTGGCTGGTGCAGCAGAAGATCGCCACGCAGGACGAGCTCGACGCGCTGGGCCGGCAGCTCGATCGGGAGGTCGCCGATGCGGTCGACACCGCCCTCGCCGCCGAGCGCGCGCATCCCGACACCGTCGGGCTGTACGTGTATTCGCCCGACGTCGACCCGACGTCGGACGCATTTGTCGCCACGCCCGAAACCGAGGGCAAGCCCGACACGATGGTCGCGGCCATCAACCGCACGCTGCACGACGAGATGCGCCGCAACCCGCGCATCGTCGTCTTCGGCCAGGACGTGGCCGACGCGAGCCGCGAGGAAGCGCTGGCAGAGGTGCCGGGCAAGGGCGGCGTGTTCAAGGTGACGCACGGCCTCCAGCGCGCCTTCGGCAGCACCCGCGTCTTCAACTCGCCGCTCGCCGAGGCGAACATCGTCGGCCGCGCCATGGGCATGGCCACCCGCGGCCTGAAGCCCGTGGTCGAGATCCAGTTCTTCGACTACATCTGGCCCGCGATGATGCAGATTCGTGACGAGCTCACGATGCTGCGCTACCGCTCCAACAACGCCTTCAGCTGCCCCGTGGTCATCAGGACGCCCATCGGCGGCTACCTGCGCGGGGGCGCGCCGTACCACAGCCAGTCGGGCGAGAGCATCTTCGCGCACTGTCCGGGGATCCGTGTCGTCTTCCCGAGCAACGCCGTGGATGCGGCCGGACTGCTGCGAACGTCGATCCGCTGCGACGACCCCGTACTGTTCCTCGAGCACAAGCACCTGTACCGGCAGACGTACAACAAGGGCGTCTACCCGGGGCCCGAGTACACGATCCCGATGGGCCGCGCCGCCGTGCGCCGTGACGGGACGGACGTGACCGTCATCACATGGGGCGCGCTGGTGCAGCGCTCGCTGCTCGCGGCGCAGCAGGCCGAGAAGGACGGCATCTCGGTGCGTGTCATCGACCTGCGCACCATCGTGCCGTGCGACTGGGAGACCATCGGCACGGCCGTCCGCGAGACCAACAGGATCGTCGTGGCGCACGAAGACCAGCTGACCGTCGGCTTCGGCGCCGAGATCGCCGCGCATATCGCGGAGCACTACTTCGACTTTCTCGACGCCCCGGTGCTGCGGGTGGCGGCGCTCGATACGCCCGTCGCCTACGCGCCGGACCTCGAGGAAGCCATCCTTCCGCAGTCGTCCGACGTCCTCGCGGCCATCCGCAAGGCTGCCGCGTACTGAGAACCATGCCGTCGCGCATCGCGGCCGGCGCCCTGGTGGTGGCGGCGATGCTGCCCGCGCTCGACGCGGCGGTCCAGTCGCCCGGCGTCGTCGTCCGCCTGGAGTCGGTGCGCGCGCTGCCGGCGCACCTCGCCGGCGAGTTCGAGGAGCCCGCCGGCTTCGCCCGCCAGCCCGATGGCCGGTATCTCGTGTTCGACAGGCGCCACCACGGCGTGTTCGCGGTGGACGCGGCGCGCACCGCGGTGACGCGCCTCGTCGATGTCGGGATGGAGACGGGACGCGTGCTGCGCCCGCGCGCGTTTGACGCGCACCAGGACGGCCGGTTCGTCGTGGCGGACGCGCCGGGGCTCAGGCCGCGCGTGTCGGTGTTCAGGCCAGACGGGCGCCTCTTCAACTACTTCGAGATCGGCGGCACGTCGCGCCCGCGCGTGGCGATCGGCAACGTCGTGCTCGACGGCATCGCGTCGACGCGGCTGCTCGACGACACGGTGCTCTTCAGCCTGCCGGAGCAGGGCGGCCTGGTCAGCGAGTACAGCCTCGCCGGCACGCCCGTGCGGACGTTCGGCGACCTGCGGCCGACCGGACACGAAGGCAACAGGGACGTGCACCTCGCGCTGAACGCGGCGCTGCCCGTCCCGGCGCCCGACGGCCACGTCTACGTGGTCTTCCTCGCCGGCGTCCCGGCATACCGGAAGTACGCGCCCGACGGACGGCTCGTGTTCGAGCGCGCCGTGCAGAGCCGCACGCTCGACCCGCACGTGCTGACGCTGCCGACCGAGTGGCCCGTCCGCTCGGTGGACGGGCTCACGTTCCCCATGGTGGTGCCGATGGTCCGCGCCGCCGCCGTCGATCCGCAGGGACGGCTCTGGATCGCGACGCTCACCTCGCACGTGTACGTCTACGGCGAGGACGGCGAGAAGGTGGCGACGTACCAGCTGGTCGGCGCCGGCCCGATCCTGCCGGAGTCGCTGTGGTTCACGACGGAGGGGCGCCTCCTCGTCTCCCCCGGCCTGTACGAGTTCGACCCGCCGCAGGATCATCGGAGGTAGGGACGGCCCTCCGGGTCGTCCTTGCGACCGGGAGGACGGTGCGCGGCGGCCGGCGCCGCGTCTCACCCGCTTCGGAACACGAAGTACACCGCGCCGAGCAGGCAGCACGCGGCCCACAGGTAGTCGAGCTTGAGCGGCTGGCGCATGTAGAGCATCACGAACGGGACGAACACCGACAGCGTGATGACCTCCTGGAGGATCTTCAGCTGGGGCAGCGAGAGCGCCGTGTATCCAAGGCGATTGGCGGGCACCTGCAGCAGGTACTCGAACAGCGCGATGCCCCAGCTCGCCAGGGCGGCGATGATCCAGGGCTTCTGGTTCAGCTGCTTGAGGTGCGCGTACCACGCGAACGTCATGAAGACGTTCGAGGCTGCAAGCAGCAGCACGGTCTTCACGAAGACGGACATGCAGGGAACGGTCGGAACCGGAGGAAGGACGGGAGGACGACTCGCGGAGGCATTCGACGACGTGCCAACCCCCATTGTCGCGCAACTCGCCGTGTTCCGTTCCGCCGCCCCCGCCGGCGGCCTATCCGTCCATCTGCCGCAGCAGCGCCGCGCGGCGCTCGCGGCACTCGTCGCTCTCCCACACCTCCATGAACTCGTCCACCATCTGATCGAGCTCCTGATCGGTGTAGGGCGGCCCGCCGGTCATCTCCACGAGGATGCGCTTGTGCGCCGAGAAGGCGCGCGGGGGCTTGTGGCCGAGATCCCTGGCACGGGTCGCCGCCCGGAACGTCACGTTGCCGGCCGGCACGAGCTCGTCCACCAGGCCGGCCGCGATGGCGTCGTTGCCCTTGAAGACATGCCCCTCGAGGAACATGGCCAGGCTGGTCTGCAGGGGGACCTCGAGGGCGAGCGCGCGCACGATGCGGGCGGGCATGACCACGCCGAGGTTCACCTCGTTGAGCGCGAACCCGTAGTCGCCCTCGCTCATGACCCGGACATCGCACAGGAGCGCCATCGTCGCGCCCGCCGCGTAGGTGTGTCCCGTGAGCGCGCCGACGACGGGCCGCGGGAAGCAGCGCAGCGTGTCGAGCATCCGGAAGAACGCGCGCGAGAACGTGCGCATCCGCGCCGTCTCGTAGGCAAACACCTCGCGGACGTCGAACCCCGCGCTGAACATGCGCGGCAGCGCGCTGGTCAGGACGAGCGCGCAGGCGTGCGGGTCCTGCGCGGCGTGGTTGAGCGCGTGCTGCAGCTCCGCGACGAGCTCGTCGTTCAGCGCGTTGGCCTTGCCGCGCGCCAGCGTAATCACGAGCAGGTCGTCTTCCCGTTCGAGTCGGAGGTGTCGCATGTGGGGGCAGTGTAGCGCAGCGCCGGCAGCCGTCGGTCACCTCCGCGACGGCGCGATGGCGCCCCCGCCGACGAACGTCTGCATGCCGTCGCCGGAGCCGACCTCGTAGAGCCGGCCGCTCGAGGCGTCGCGGAGGCGCACCGTGACGTGTGGCGACGGCCTTCGCGACGCATGCACCACGCTGCCGGCAATGGTGAACCGCGGCAGGGCGAGACCGTCGGCCGCGGCAGCGGGGGCGGCGGCGGCTGACGCGCGGAGCAGCACTTCGAAGGACCGCTGCACGAGCGTACGCGCGGCATCCACCTGTACGTCGCTCGGCTCCCCTGCAGCCTCGATGACGAGGTCGCCAACGCCAGGTCCCGGCTCCCGCAGCCGCCAGGCGCCCGTGGCACGGTCGCGCGCGAACGTCCCGACCATCGGCGCCTCAAACGTCCTGCCGGCACCGGAGCGACCCGTCGGGAAGGCCGGGGCGGATGCCGCCGGGTGCCGCGTATCCGGCGGGGCATGTGCGGGACCGGCGGCCGTGGCGCGGTCGGCATGCCGCACGTCCTTCCGCCAGCCCCGCCGCGCCTTGCGCAGTCCTGCGGGAGCGGCGCCATCGAGCGCCGCGGCCCGGCCCTCAGCATGCCTGCCGGCGGCACGCAGCATCATCAGGACCGCCGACACGATGAACAGCCACGGCAGGTACGGGGCCGGGTCGGCAGCGAAGCGGTACAGGTCCGCCCCGGCCCGCTGCAGCGCTAGAACGGCCGGATGCTCCGGGTCGTCCCCGGTGAGGCCGGCGTACGCCCAGTCGGCATAGGCGCCGGCCACCACGGCCGTCAGGAGCGCGGCGACGAGCGTCGCAAGGCAGCCGACGGAGGCCAGCGCGTGCTGGAGCGGTGTCGCCTTCCGAGTCCGGGAACCGGCAGGCGCGAACGGACGCTGCACGATGCCGTGCTTGATGTAGTGCCAGGTCGCGGCCACCAGCCAGAGCGACGCGATGCCGCGCGCGACGTAGGCCGGAATCTCGGCGTCCGGTTCGCCGGAGGCGAACAGGTGCGCCGAGAGCAGGAAGAGGCCGAGCACGGGCAGCCCGTTGAACAGCCACACGACGGTGGCCCAGACGAGGTACGACAGCCAGCGCAGGACGCCCATGGGGGAGCGGGGGAAGGATAAACGGAAGGGAGGAGCAGAGGAAGGGAGGAACAGCACGGGAGCAGACGTGGGTTGTCGATTCGGCACAGGGGCCCAGGCTGTGGGGCGATGATTCTGCAACCTGCGTGACGTGACCCGCGAGAAACACGCGTATTTGCACGCTTACGCATGTGGCCATGCGCTTGCCCGTCTCCGTCGCGGAGGTGGGCGATGCGTGGGCGTGCTGGAGTGGCGTGGCTTGTGGGCGTGGCGGTGTGCGTGTCGTCGGCGTCCAGGGTGGCAGGGCAGGCGTGCCAGCCGTCGCCGCCGCAGGTGGTCGCGGCGCGGGGCGGCGACAACGTGGTGCTTCAGGTGCCCGGCAACTACGAGTACGTGCCGTCGATCATGCTCGACGGCGCCTACCGCATGTGGTTCTGCCACGGACGTCTCGAGGGAGACCCGCCATGGCAGACGTTCCACGGCGACCAGATAGTCCACGCGACCGCGCCCTCGCCGGCCGGTCCGTGGAGCCAGCCCGTGCCGGTCTTCAGGGGATCTGGCGACAGCTTGCGCTTCGACGCCGTCCACGCGTGCGACCCGTCGGTCATCCGCGTCAACGGCGTCTACTACATGTATTACGGCGGGCACAACGACATCTCGTACCCGCACGCCGGCCACACGGTGACGGCCATCGGCGTCGCCACGAGCCATGACGGCCTCACCTGGACGCGCCTGCACGGCGGCCAGCCGATCGTCACGGCGGCGCGCGGCCCCGGACATCCGGACTTCCCGTCGCTCGCCGCGACGCGCGGCTACGGCGCCGGCCAGCCGAGCGTGACCTTCGTCGACGGCTACTTCTATCTCGCCTACACGGACTCGACGGGACATGCGAGCAACCCGGGCAACGGCGCGGGCATCTACGTCCTGCGCTCGCCAGAGCCGACGTTCCAGCAGCACGTGGAGGCGCTCGTCGCCCCCGGAAGGTTCGCACCGCGCACGTCCGCGAACCAGACGACCTACCGGCTGCTGGAGGCGTTCTCGATCGACTGGCAGTACGTGGACCTGCTCGACGCCTTCGCGGTGGCCGACGTGACCGTGCCGCCGGCAGGCCGGCAGGTCAGGGTCACGCTGTACGACAGGGCGTTGCAGTCGCCGCTCGGCTCGGTCTCGCGCGTCGCCGACTGGAGCGAGGGACCGGGCCTGGTGTCGCGACCCGACAGGCACGCGGTGCCGTCCACGACGGCGTGCGGCACGGTCCCCATGGACATCCTGCGGTCGGTGGGTCCTGCCGGGCGCTTCGATCAGTGGGGTCTCGCGCATGTCGGGTTCGACCTGGCGACGGGCCTCTCATGCGGCTGCCCGCGGCTCGGCGCGGCCTTCGAGGGGACGGCCGTCGCCACGGCCGGCCAGCCGTGGGCGCTGGTCGTTGGCGGCAGGCGCCTTCACTTCCAGCGCGCGGCCCCGCTGCTCCAGCTGACCAGGACCGTCCTGGGGGTGACGCCGGCGATCTTTGCGGCGATACCGCCCGGCCCCTCGATGTTCGCGGGCGACCCGGTGCACTACTCCGACGGGACGCCGGGCGCGTTCCTGCTCAACGACGGCAGGCTCTGGCCGGCGGGCTGCTACGACGTCGTCGCGGCCAACGCGTCGCCGATGTCGTACGTCGCACCGTGGCACTGGGCCTCCTACCCCATCGGCCCACCGCTCTTCTGCATCCGGTAGGGACGGCTCTCCGAGCCGTCCTTCTTCGTCTTTCTCAGGAGCGGGGTGGTCGTCGCTGTCGCCTGCCGGCGCGATCGCAGAAAAGTGCATCAACCGCTTACGAACCAGCAGGCTCTCCGAGGCGTCACGGCCGACGGCCTGTCACCGCCACCCAGGCGTCGTCCCACCGATGTACCCGCACGTCGTGGAAGCCCGCCGGCTCCGCATAGGTCTGCAGCTCGTCGCCGCTCGACAGCATGGGGATGAACGACGGCCGCTCCTTCGGCGGGTACGAGGCCGCGTCCGAGAAGATGGTCCAGCCGAGCCCCGAACGGATGTCCACGTTGTCGGCATACAACCGTCCGCCGGGACGCAGGACACGTCGGGCCTCCTCGATGTAGGCGTACCGGTCCCACTCGAGGAGGTGCATGAACACCACCGTGCAATAGACGACATCCACGGTGGCAGACGGGATCTCGCGCAGGCCGGCGCCGCTCAGCTCGACGAACGCCACGTTGGTGGCGCCCGCGAGCCGGCGTCGGGCGTGGCGCAGCATGTTGCCGGAGATGTCGGCGCCAATCCATCGCGCACAGCGCGGGGCGAGCGCGGCGCCGACGCGCCCGACGCCGCAGCCGATCTCGAGGATCTCGTCGGTCGGACGGATGCCGACGAGCCTGTCGAGCGTCGCCACCGTCGTCGCGGCGGACTGCCGGAACGACCGCTCGTCGACGTCCGACGCGACGTACATCTTCGCGTCGCTCTCCGAGACGGCCAGGCGTTCCCAGGTCTGCTTGTAGTCGGAGCGGTTCTCGTGCACGGCGGCCGCTTCGAGTCGCCGCGTCCAGAGCCACCAGGCGGTCCTGATGCCCCGCTTCACCCACTGCCGGCTGGTGAATGACACGGGCGCATTCTAGTGCGGACCGTCGAGATAGGTCGCGAGATTTCCTCCGGCTGCGGCGACGGCTCCCCTTATACTGGAGGGATGCCTGCTGCCGAAAACGCCCGGCCTGTCGCCAATCCTAAGCTTCGCAACATCGCCATCATCGCCCACGTCGACCACGGCAAGACCACGCTCGTCGACGCCATGTTCCAGCAGGCCGGCACGTTCCGGTCGCACGAGAAGGTCGCCGAGCGCGCGATGGACTCGATGGACCTCGAGCGCGAGCGGGGCATCACGATCATGGCCAAGAACACGGCGGTCCGCTACATGGACCACCTGATCAACATCTGCGACACCCCCGGCCACGCCGACTTCGGCGGCGAGGTGGAGCGGATGCTCTCGATGGTCGATGGCGTGCTGCTGCTCGTCGACGCCTCCGAGGGCCCCCTGCCGCAGACCCGGTTCGTGCTCCGGAAGGCGCTCGAGCGCCGGCTGGCGCCGATCGTGGTCATCAACAAGATCGACAGGCCCGACGCCCGCGTCCAGGAGGTGCTCAACGAGGTCTACGACCTGTTCATCGACCTCGACGCCGACGAGGACCAGCTCGACTTCCCCATCGTCTACTGCGTCGCCCGAGACGGCCAGGCGAGCCTCGAGAACAGGCGCGGCGAGAACCTCCAGCCGCTCTTCGACGCCATCCTCCGCCACATCCCGCCGCCGAAGGGCGACCCCGACGACGTGCTCCAGATGCTCATCGCCAACCTGGATTCGAGCGAGTACCTCGGGCGGATCGCGATCGGACGCATCTTCAACGGCCGCGTACAGGTGGGCGACATGGTCGGTGTGGCGAAGCTCGACGGGTCGCTCGAGCAGGTGCGCGTGACCAAGCTCTTCGCGTTCGACGGCCTCAAGCGCGTGGACGTCGATCAGGCAGCGGCAGGCGACATCGTCTGCCTCGCGGGCATCGAGGACATCACGATCGGCGAGACCGTCACCAGCGCCGAGACGCCGAAGCCGATGGCGCCGCTGGCGATCGACGAGCCCACCGTCTCGATGATCTTCGGCGTGAACACGTCGCCGATGGCCGGGCGCGAGGGCAAGTTCGTCACGTCGCGCAACCTGAAGGAGCGGCTCGAACGTGAGCTGCTCGGCAACGTGTCGCTGCGCGTCGAACCCACCGACTCGCCCGAGATGATGCGCGTGATCGGCCGCGGCGAGCTCCAGCTGTCGATCCTGCTCGAGATGATGCGCCGCGAGGGGTTCGAGCTGCAGGTGTCGCGGCCGGAGATCGTCACGCGCGAGACCGAGCACGGCCGCGTCGAGCCGGTCGAGGACGTGGTCATCGACGTGCCCGAGGAGTACCAGGGCGTGGTGATCGCGATGATGGGCACGCGCAAGGGGACCATGACCAAGATGGTCAACAACGGCAGCGGCCGCGTGCGCCTCGAGTTCCGCGTGCCGGCGCGCGGGCTCATCGGGTTCCGCTCGCAGTTCCTCACCGACACCAGGGGCATGGGCATCATGAACCACCTCTTCGCCGGGTGGGAGCCCTGGGCCGGGCCGATCCCCTCGCGCCTCACCGGCGCGCTCGTCGCCGACCGCGCGGGCGTCGCGACGGCGTTTGCGATCTCGAACCTCCAGGAGCGCGGCGAGATCTTCATCGAGCCGGGCACCGAGGTGTACGAGGGCATGATCATCGGCGAGAACGCGCGCGACAACGACCTCGACGTGAACGTCTGCAAGGAGAAGAAGCAGACCAACATGCGCGCGTCGACCGCCGACGAGGGCATCCGCCTGATCCCGCCGCGGAAGCTCGGCCTCGAAGCCGCGATCGAGTTCATCAACGACGACGAGCTGGTCGAGGTGACGCCGACGTCCATCCGCCTGCGCAAGAAGGTGCTGGCGCAGAATCAGCGACCGCGGCGGGCGAGCGCCTGAGCCTCATGTTCCATGCGTCATGCTTCATGCTTGATGCCTGTTGCCTCATGCTTCATGGCAGAAGGTTGATGTGACGCCTGATGGCTCGGCACGTGACCTGCCTCACCGCGCCCGCTCGAGGTACGGCGCCAGCGCGCGCTCGACGGCATCGTCGTCTCCGTCGACCGTGACGCCGCTGAACAGCCACCACGTCTCGACGTGCTCGAGTGACGCGCCAGGCACCAGGGTGACGAGTTCACCGAGCGACTCGATCTCCATGAAGCTGCCGGCCGTGTAGGTCTGACAGGTCGTCCCGTAGTCGGGATAGCGCCGGCCGTCCTCGAACGGCGCCGTGCGCTTGATGAACAGGTCGCCGTCGACGCTGTAGGCCGCCCAGCCCTGCCTGTTGCCGATGCCGATCTTCTGCGGACTGTCGATGGCGGCGTCGGTCGAGAGCCGGATGAACTTCGGCCCGAGCCGCCACCGCGGGTCGGCGAGGTTCGTATACGACCACATCGCCACGGGACGCACCGGCTGCAGCCGCTCCTCGTGCGGCACGAACGGCTCGTTCGGCAGGATGGTGGTGCCACCGCCGCGCATGATCGTCACGCCCCACGCCGCGACGTCCACCGGCGCGTCGCGGTGACTTGTCAGCCTGTGGGTGACGGTGACCTTCGGGCCGCTGTCGGCGAGCGACACCACCATCACCTTGGCGATGCCCGTCTCCGGCTCGGCGCCGCGGTCGAGCACCACGGTCCGCGCGTCCGGCTGGCTGTACCGAATGGGCGTGTTGTCGAGGCCGTAGGAGAAAGGCATGGCCTCGGGCGCCAGCCAGAGCCGGTGCCCGCCCCACGGCTGCCACTCCGACGCGCCGGGCGTGCCGGGCATCTCCGCGAGCACGTTCCGGCCGCCCGCCAGCCGGTACGCGATGACGCGCGGGCCGATATCGGTGGTGACGATCACCTCGACGTGCCCGTTGTCGAGGCTCAGGCAGTTGGGCAGGTTCATGAAGCTGACGCGTTTCACGGTGACCTCGGCGGTTGACGGAGCGGCACTGGCGGCGACGGCAGCCACGACGGCCATGGCAAGACCTGTACGCCGCATCCGCAGCGGAACGGGCACGCGCGTCGACGGGTCATCAGGCATGGCTCATCGTACTGCCAGAAGGGCAGACGAGGAGCGCAGGCACGCAGGAGGCGCGGAAAGGAAGAAGGAGGCCGTGAGCAGGCGTGGCGTCCGCTAGGCGCCGCGGCCGCGGTACCGGGTGACGACGACGCCGATGATCACCAGGACGGCGCCGACGAGGCGCATGCCCGCGAGCCGCTCGCCAAGCCAGGCCATGGCGATGAGCAGCGCCGCGACAGGCACCACGTTCGAGTAGAGCGACGTCCGCGACGCGCCGAGATGGCGCACCCCGTGGTACCAGGCCGTGTAGGCGAAGTTCAGTGCCAGGAGCGACGAGAAGACGAGGCACACCCACACGGCGATCGACACGCTGCCCCACGACGTCGCGCGCAAGTCGTCGAGTGCCGTGGGAATGAACAGCACGGTGCCGACGGCCATCGAGAGGCCGGTGATGAGCAGGGGCGAGAACGTGTTGAGCAGCGGCCGCGCCGCGATGGTGTAGATGGTCCAGAACACGGCGCAGGTGACCATCATCAGGTCGCCCGCGAGCGAGCTCTCGCCCGTCTGCGCGCCGCCCGACACGATCAGGTACACCCCGGCAAACGACAGTGCCATGCCCACCCAGTGCGGCCACGGCAGCCGTTCGTGGCCGAGCACCGCCGAGGTGAGCGACACGATCACGGGCACGCAGCTGATGATGATCGAGGCGTTGGCCACGCTCGTGCGCTCGAGGCCCTCGATGAACAGCAGCTGGTAGCCGAACTGCCCGACAATGCCGAGGACGACGATGACCAGCCAGTGACGCGGCGTCAGCCGCGCGAGGCTCTCGCGGCGGCGCGTGGCGGCGATGGTGCCGAGGAAGACCAGCGAGGCGATGACGAGGCGCAGCCCGTTGAAGCTGCGCGCGGGCACCTCTTCCAGGGCGAACTTCAGGACGCTGTAGTTGCTGCCCCAGATGAGCGCGGTCAGCAGCAGGAAGAGATCGGGACGGGAGATCGCGGGACGCGTCATGCCCTGGCCTCGGGCGGAGCGCCCGGCGTCGCGGCGGAGAGGCAAGGGGGCGGACGCCGTGAACGAGCCCGCGGCCCGGCCTGCGCCGCGCCGCGGGCACCGCCGGAACGCGTCAGGCGCCGAGCAGCGGCGACTTGACGAACAGCAGAATCAGCGAGACGACGAGCGCGTAGATGACCAGCGACTCGATGAGCACGAGACCGAGGATCAGCGAGCCGCGGATCTCGCCCGAGGCGCCGGGGTTGCGCGCCATGCCCTCGACGGCCGACGACACGGCCTTGCCCTGGGCCAGCGCGCCGAAGGCGGCGGCGATGGCCAGCGCGAAGCCCGAGGTGATGAACAGCCACGACAGCGTCGAAGTGCCGGTGGCCGTCTCGGCAGCGGCGCCCTGGGCATAGGCGGGCGACGCGAAGGCCGCGACGAGAGCGAAGGTCGAGACAACGAGAAGTGTGCGCACGACGGATACTCCTGCAGAGTGAACGGTCAGTCGTCGTGTTGCTGTCACCTGCCGCGAGGCCTGTGGCCTCGTCGTGACGTTCGGACGCGGGCCGGGGTCCGACGATTCACCGGGGCCCGCGAGTGAGCCGTGCCCTAGGCCGTGGCGGCCTGGGCCGGGGTCGCGCCATGCGCACCGCCGTGCGCATGGTCGTGCTCGTCGCCATGCGCGTCCCCGTGATCCACGTGGACGGCGCCGGCGAGGTAGATGACGGTCAGCAGCGCGAAGATGAACGCCTGCAGCGACCCGGTGATCACGCCGAGCAGCATCATCGGCAGCGGCACCAGGAACGGAATCAGGCTGGCGAGGATGAGCACCACGAGTTCCTCGCCGAACACGTTGCCGAACAGACGCAGCGACAGCGACAGGACGCGCGACGTGTGGCTGATCACCTCGATCAGGCCCACGAGCGGCCCCATGACCTTCGGCACGCCCGGGGGGAAGAGGAAGTGCAGCAGATAGTGGCCGAGGCCCTGCACCTTCACGCCCTGGAGGTGGTAGTACACCCACACCGTGATCGCACAGCCGAGCGTGACGTTCAGGCTGGCCGTCGGCGACATCAGCCCCGGCACCTTGCCGAACATGTTGCCGAGGAAGATGAAGATGAACACCGTCCCGACGAGCGGCAGGTACTTCACGCCCTCGGGGCCGATGTTGTCCTTCAGCATCCCCACCACGAAGCCGACGATGTCCTCGACGACGATCTGGAGCTTGCCGGGGTTCTCGACGCTGAGGCGCGAGCGGACGAACAGGCTGAAGGCGGTCACCACCACCACGATCAGCCCGCACATCACGAGGTAGTCCGGGATGACCGTCATGCCGGGCTCGTACGTCCGCCCGAGCAGTGGCGCGACGATCGGCCCGAGCAGCGCGTTGACGATCTCGACGATCCAGAGCGAATGGTGAAGGTTTTCCATGAGCTACGAGCGGGGCCCGGGGCGCGCCACGCGAAAGGCTTCGCGCGTCGCGGCAAGCACGACGGCCGATGCGCCGACTAGCACGCCAAGCGGGTGCAGGCGCAAACGCGCAATGATAACGTAGGCCAGCGCCGCCAGTAAAGCGTGGCGGCCGAGGACGCTCGCGGCGAGCCGCCAGGCCGGTACGCGCGGCACGGGCCTCGCGCCGTCCCCGCCGCCTCCGGCCTCCCCTGTGGCGGGCGCCGCCGCCTCTCCGATGAGGCCGGTCAGCGCGTCCACACTGCTCCGGATTGCCCAGTAGCTGACCGCCGCCAGCAGGCCGCCCCCCAGGATCCCGCCCGCCCACGTGAGGCCCCCGAGCACCGCCCCCGCTGCCGTCGCGCACGCGACGACACCGACGGCCGTCTGCTCGATGCGGCTTAGGAAGTCCGCCTCAACGCGGGCCTCATGTCGGCGGCGGCCTCCGCTCCCCGGAGGCGTCATGGGTGTCGGCTGGCCGGCTGCTGGCGAGGGCACGGGTGGTGATTCGGTAGACGTTCAGGACGGCGGCGGCAAAGCCCAGCCCGAAGCCGACGAGTAGGCCCCACGGCGAGGTGCCCAGGCGCTCGTCCACCCAGAGGCCCGCAACCGTGCCGATCGCGAGCGCGATGACAAACGACAGGCCCAAGGTGCCGAGCTCGCCGACCGTGCGCCAGTAGGACCCGGGACGCAGGAGCGCCATGTCACGTCGCGTGCGGAACGCCAGTACGGCCCGGCAGGCGGCCGTCGCGGCCGCTGCCGCCTGCGCGGCGTCCCAAGGACAGCGGCCCGTCCGGGGCCAGTCGCTCGACTATACTCCAGAGACGGTCACTTCTCCGTCACGGTGAACTTATGGTGATGCTTCGCGTGTGGGTCACGACGCTGGCCGCGCTCGTCGGCCTGACGGCAGTTCCGGCAGCCGCGCAGCCGCGCCCGCAGACCGTGCTGGTCACGGCCGTCGAGCGGAACGGCGACAAGCCGGTCACGACGCTGACGCCCGAGGACGTCATCGTCCGGGAGGACGGGGTGGCCCGCGAGATCCTCAGCGTGACGCCCGTGTCGTCGCCGGCGTTGCTGGTGCTCGTCGTGGACAACAGCCAGGCTGCCCGCCGGGCCATCCAGGACATGCGGCTCGCACTGACCGAGTTTGTCGAGACCTTTGCCGGCCCCCACGAGATCTCCATCGTCGCGGTGGCCGATCGGCCGACGGTTCTCTCGCCGCCCACGAGCAGCAAGGCGCAGCTGACGCGGGCCGTCGACCGCGTCTTCGCCCAGCCGGGCTCTGGCGCCTACACGCTCGAGTCGATCCTCGAGCAGGCCAATGCCATCCGCAAGCGCGACCCGGCGCGCGCGTCGATCATCGTCATCGCGTCGCAGGGGGCCGAGTTCAGCGACAGGCCGCCGCAGCAGGTGATGGAGGCGCTGGCCCGCTCGGGCGCGATGCTGCACGTGCTCGAGCTCCAGGAGACCGATCAGGCGCCGCCGCTCACCCAGGGCATCCGCGACCGCAACGTGGTGTTCGATCGCGGGACGGCAGAAACCGGCGGCGAGCGTGAGGTGGTGCTGGCGAACCTCAGCCTGCGCCCGATGCTCATGCACGTGGGCCACGTCGCGACGACGCAGCACGAGGTGACCTACGCCCGGCCCGACACGCTCATCCCGCCGCGACGCGTCAGCGTGAGCTCCGCCAAGCCCTCGCTCGAAGTGCGAGGCAACGTCCTGCGCGCGCATCAGGAGGCGCGGTGAGGCGCAGCGTCGCCCTCCTGGCCGGCACATCGCTCACGGCAACGCTCGTCGTCGCCGCACCCACGGCGCAACAGCCCCCCGCCGACGACGCGAGCCAGCCCGTCTTCCGTGCCGACGTCGCCGTCGTCTCGCTCAACGTGACGGTGACCGACAAGAGCGGTCGCTATATCCAGGGTCTCGAGCAGTCCGACTTCTCCGTGTTCGAGGACGGCGTCAAGCAGGATGTCATCTTCTTCTCCGGCGCCCAGCTCCCGACGGCGCTCGCGCTGCTGATCGACACGAGTGCCAGCATGAACGAGCGGATGGCCACGGCCCAGGAAGCGGCCATCGGCTTTGTGAGCCGCATGCAGGAGGGCGACCTGGCGACGGTCATCGACTTCGACAGCCGCGCCGAGATCCTCCAGACGTTCACGAGCTCGAAGGACGATCTCGTGGCGGCCATCCGCCGGACGACCGCCGGCGGGTCGACCTCGCTCTACAACGCCATCTACATCGCGCTCAACGAGTTCAGGCGCATGCGGGCCGCCTCCGACGAGGACGTGCGCCGCCAGGCCATCGTCGTTCTCTCCGACGGCGAGGACACGTCGAGCCTCGTCGCCTTCGACGAGGTGCTCGAACTGGCCAAGCGCACCGAGGTTGCGATCTATGCGATCGGCCTGCGTGATTCCAACGAACGCAACCGCGGCCTCGGCGGCGGCTTCCGCGAGAGCGAGTTCGTCCTCAAGCAGTTCGCGCAGGAGACGGGCGGCCGCGCGTTCTTCCCGAACTCGGCCGGCGAGCTCGCCGACATCTACGGCCAGGTGGCCGACGAGCTGGCGGCGCAGTACACGCTGGGCTACGCGCCGCGGAACACGCGACGTGACGGCACCTGGCGTCGCATCGTCGTGCGCGTCGAGCGGCCCGACGCGCTCGCCCGCACGAAACAGGGCTACTACGCCCCCACCGCCTCGCCGTGACGCTCGCCCTGCTCTATGTCGCCGCCGCCATCGCGTACGTGCACGCGTTTGCCACGCGCCGCGACCTTTCCGGGCGGGTCGCGACGGCCGTCCTGATCGCCGCGGCGCTCGTCCATACCTTCCGCATCGGCATGGCGACGGTCGAGCTGGGCGCGCCGCCGCTTGCCGGCCGTGAGGGCGCCATCGGCGGCTTCGTACTGATGCTGGCCATCACCTATCTGTACGTGGAGCTGTCGACGGCCGAACGTGCGATGGGCACCTTCGTCACGCCGCTGCTCGCGGGCCTTCAGCTGCTGGTGGCCGACGACACGCCGTCTCGGGCCAGCGCGGCGGTGCTGGGCGAGGGGCGCTTCCTGGCCTTTCATGTCGGAGCGCTGCTGGCTGCCTACGCGAGCTTCGCCCTCGCGTTTGTCATCAGCCTGACGTACGTTCTGCTGTTCCGGGAACTCAAGACGCGAACGCCGGGCGTCTTTTTCTCGCGCCTGCCGCCGCTCCAGGTGCTCGACAGGATGAACCTGCGGGCCGTCACGGCGGGCTGGTGCCTGCTGACCGTGGGCCTCGTGGCGGGAGCCCTCTGGCTGGCCGACGCCAGGACGTCGATGCCCGACGACCCGCGGGTGGCCGCGATGACGGCGCTGGATCCCAAGATCGTGGTCGCCGTGTCGTGCTGGCTCCTGTACAGTGGTCAGATAGCGGCGCGCCGCTGGGCCAACCTGAGCGCGCGCCGGACGGCCTGGCTGTCGGCGCTGGGGTTCGCCCTCGTGCTGCTCAACTTCCTGCCGGTAGCCTACTTCTTCTCGCGCAGTCACAATTTCGTCTGATGCACCTGGTCCTCGTCGGCCTCAGCCACCATACGGCTCCGCTGGAGCTTCGCGAACGCCTTGGCGTGACGACGTCGATGCTGCCTGCGGCGCTCGACGCGCTGGCGGCTGCCGGGTGCACTGACGCGGTGCTGCTGTCCACCTGCAACAGGACCGAGGTGTACGCCGCAGCGACCGACCCGGCCGAGATGACCACGCGGCTGACGCACCACCTGGCGCAGACGCACGGCGTGGCTCTCGAGCAGCTCGAGCCAAGCCTCTACGCTCGCGTGGACGCCGACGCGGCCCGCCACCTTTTCCGCGTGGCGGCCGGCCTCGACTCGCTCGTCGTCGGCGAGCCGGAGATCCTGGGGCAGGTCAAGGAAGCCTACCGCATCGCAAACGAGACGCACGGGACGGGTGCGCTCATCAACCGTGTCTTCCACGGCGCGTTCGGCATCGGCAAGCGCGTGCGCAGCGAGACGGGCCTGGCCGAGGGGGCCCTGTCGCTCAGCTACGCGGCGCTGACGCTGGCGAAGAAGATCTTCGCCGACCTGTCCACACTGCGCGTGGCCGTCCTGGGAGCCGGCGAGATGGCGCGCCTGAGCGCGGTGCACTTTGCCGGCCATGTCCGCAGCCTCGTCGTGACCGCCCGCACGCGAGCCCGCGCCGAGGCGCTCGCGGAGGAAGTGGGCGCCGACGTGACCGAGTGGACGGAGCGCGCGAGCGTCCTGGCCGATGCCGACGTGATCATCGCGGCGACGGGCGCCGAAGGGCAGGTCGTCGACGCGGCCGACATGGCGCCCGCGCGGGCCACGCGTCGCGGGAGTCCGCTGTTCATCGTCGACCTGGCCGTGCCCCGTGACGTCGATCCCGCCGTCGCCCGGCTCGAGGACGTGTTCCTCTACAACGTCGACGACCTTCGGAACATCGTCGAGGAGAACCTCTCGCGCCGGCAGCAGGCGGTCGCGAGCGCCGAGCGCCTCGTGCAGGAGGAGGTCGCGGCGTGGATGGCGTGGCTGCGATCGCGCGCGGCCGTGCCGACCGTCGTCGCCCTCCGGCAGCGCTTCGAGCGGATTCGCCAGGCGGAGCTCGAGCGGCTCGCGCCGCGTCTGGGCGCCGTCGATCCCGACGTGCACCGCCGCGTGGACGAGGTGACCCGCCTCATCGTCGAGAAGCTGCTGCTGACGCCGACCGAGCAGCTGAAAGCCATCGACGACCGCGAGACGATGGCCGCCTGTTCGGCGGCGTTGCGACGGCTCTTCGACCTCGACGACGACGGCCAGCCGCCGCGGCCATCCCGGTCGCCGGCCGCCGAGCGCGCGGGCGCCGGCAAGGAGGGCGCCTCGTGAAGTGGCGTCTGGGCACGCGCGGCAGTCAGCTCGCGCAATGGCAGGCGCGGGCCGTGGCCGATCGGATCGCCGAGGCCGGCGGGCCCGAGTGCCAGATCGTCGTCGTGACGACGTCGGGCGATCGGCTCCAGGAGGCGCCGCTCTCCGACATCGGCGGCAAGCGGCTGTTCGTGAAGGAGCTCGAGGAGGCGCTGCTGTCTGGCCACATCGACATGGCCGTGCACAGCGCCAAGGACATGTCGGTGTCCATGCCGGAGGACCTCCAGGTGGTCGCGGCCCTGCCGCGCGAGGACCCGCGCGACGTCATCGTGCTGCCGGCCTCGTTCACGGGAACCCTGCCCGGGCCTGACGCTCCCGCCGCCGACGTGATCGCGGTGATGCGCGCCGTGCTCGGCGGGACGCCGCGCATCGGGACGAGCAGCGTCAGGCGCATCGCGCAGCTGCACCGCCTGCTGCCGGCGGCCGAGTTCCTGCCGGTGCGCGGAAATGTCGACACACGCTTACGCAAGCTGGACGCGGGCGAGTACGACGCGCTGGTGCTTGCCGCGGCGGGCCTCCGCCGCGTCGGGCGTGCCGATCGCATCAGCCTCGCGCTGCCGCCCGACATCTGCGTGCCGGCGCCAGGACAGGGCATCATCGCGGTCCAGTGCCACGACGACGGCGGCGAGCTGGCCGACTTCCTCGCCACGCTCGGCGATGACGATGCCATGACGGCGCTCGACGCCGAGCGGGCGCTGGTCGCCGAGCTCGGCGGCGGATGCCAGATGCCCCTCGGCGGGCACTGCCGCGTCCTGGGCGACGAACTCGAGCTGACAGCCGTCGTGACGGCCCTCACGACGGATGCCGAGGTGCGCGCCATGGGCTTCGGCGATCGAGACGATCCGGATGCCTTGGGCCGCCGCGTGGCCACGCAGCTCCTGCACGACGGTGCCGGCAGCATCCTCGCCGACGTCCGCGGCTACGACGCACCCACGCCTGACGTTTGATCTATCCTTCCGGGCATGACTCCGGTGTACATCATCGGGGCGGGTCCCGGCGATCCGTCGCTCATCCCCGTGCGCGGCCTGCGTTACCTGTCCCGCGCCGACGTGGTCGTCCATGACCGGCTGATCGACGCCCGCCTGCTGGCGATGGCACCGGCTGACGCCGAGCGCATCGAGGTTGGCGCCGCGGCGCCGTCGGGCACCGACCAGGATGCCATCTGCCTGCTGCTCGCCGAGAAGGCCCGGGACGGCCACCGGGTCGTGCGGCTCAAGTGGGGCGACCCGTACGTGTTCGACAGCGGCGGGCGCGAGGCGCTGTTCCTGCACGAACAGGGCATCCCGTTCGAGGTCGTACCCGGCATCCCCGCGCTGGTCGGCATTCCCGCGTATGCCGGCATCCCCGTGTCGTACCCAGGCTCGGGCGACACGATCACGTTCATCCGTGGCTATGAGGACGGCACCGAGGACACGCCGCAGCTCGACTGGACGCAGCTCGCGCGGGTGGAAGGGGCCGTCGTGTGCTACGCGGGCCCCCGCCAGATCGTCCGCGTCGTCACGTCGCTGCTCGCGCATGGCCGTCCGGCCGACGACTTCGCCGCTGTCGTGCTCAACGGCACGACCCCCATGCAGGAGACCAGGTACGGCACGCTCGAGGAGCTGCGCCGACAGCTCGAGGCCGAGCCGCTGTCGCAGCCGGGCGTCCTCGTCGTCGGGCCGTCGGTCGGGCTGCGCGACCACCTGCGGTGGTTCGACGAGCGGCCGCTGTTCGGACAACGTATCGTCGTGACGCGCTCGCGCGAGCAGGCCGGCGACTTCGTCGAGCGTCTCGTGGAGCTCGGCGCGCGGCCGATCCTGGCGCCGTCGATCCGCATCGTGCCGCTGGCCGACTACCAGGAGCTGGACGAGGTCATCGGCCGCGTGCACGAGTTCGACTGGCTCATCTTCACGAGCGCCAACGGCGTGGACCACTTCATGGCGCGCGCGCTGACCCAGCTGCGCGACGTGCGCGACCTGAAGGGGCCGCGCCTGTGCGCGATCGGCCCCACGACAGCCGAACGCCTGGCGGCGTTCCACCTGCGCGTGGACACGGTGCCCACCGAGAACCGCTCAGAGGCCATCGTGGACGCGCTGCGCCGCGAGGGCCCGGTCGAGGGCGCACGGGTCCTGCTGCCCCGCGCCGACATCGGGCGAGAGGCGCTGCCCGACGAACTGCGGCACGCGGGGGCCATCGTCGAGGACGTCGCGGCCTATCGGACGGTCCGCGAGACCATCCCGCGCGAGGACGGCCCGGACATCTACAAGATGCTGCTCGAGGGCGACGTCGACATCGTCACGTTCACGAGCGCGTCGAGCGTGCGGCACTTTGTGACGAACCTCGGCGAGGACCAGGCGGCAGACCTGCTCTCGCGTGTCGACGTCGCCTCCATCGGGCCCGTCACCGCGGAGGCCGCACAGCAGCTTGGCATCCGGACGACGATCATGCCGACGGAGGCCTACACGATTCCGGCGCTGGTGGACGCGATCGTCGCCCACGTCACGCGCCGCACGGCGGAGACGACATGAGCCTCGACCTCCAGCGCCGCCCGAGGCGCCTGCGTCGCACCGCCGGCCTCCGCGCGCTGGTCGCCGAGACACACCTCGACCCGTCGCAGCTCGTCTATCCCCTGTTCGTCTGCCCCGGTGAGGGCGTGCGCCGCCCCATCGGCGCGATGCCCGGCGTCCACCAGCTCTCGGTCGACGAGGCCGTGCGCGAGGCCGCGGGGGCGGCGCGGGACGGCGTGCGTGCGGTGTTGCTCTTCGGGCTGCCGGCGTCGAAGGACGAGCACGGGTCGCAGGCCAGCGCGCCGGACGGCCCGGTGCAGCAGGCGGTGCGGGCGCTCAAGCGTGAGCTGCCCGAGACCACCGTCATCACCGACGTCTGCCTGTGCGAGTACACGTCGCACGGCCACTGCGGCGTGATCGTCGACGGCGATGTCGACAACGACGCGACGGTGCCCCTCCTCGTGAACGCGGCGCTCTCGCATGCCGAGGCCGGCGCCGACATCGTCGCGCCCTCCGACATGATGGACGGCCGGGTGGGTGCGATCCGCGAGGCCCTCGACGCGGCGGGTCACACGTCGGTGGTCGTGATGAGCTACGCGGTGAAGTACGCGTCGGCGTTCTACGGACCGTTCCGCGAGGCGGCCGACTCGACACCGGCGTTCGGCGATCGACGTTCGCACCAGATGGATCCCCGCAACGCCCGCGAGGCGCTGCACGAGGCCGCGCTCGACATCGACGAGGGCGCCGACATCGTGATGGTCAAGCCTGCCCTGCCCTATCTCGACGTCATCTGGCGCGTCAAGCAGGAGTACGGCCTTCCGACGGCCGCCTACCACGTCAGCGGCGAGTATGCGATGGTGAAGGCAGCCGCCGCGCAGGGCTGGATCGACGAGGACCGCGCGATGATGGAGTCGCTGACGGCCATCCGTCGTGCCGGCGCCGACATCATCATCACCTACTGGGCACGCGAGGCCGCACGTCGCCTCAGCCTGCGCTAGGGCGTCGCGCGCGGCGCGCCGCCCCACAACACGAGACGGAACCGACGAGACCCATGCTGTTCAGACACGCGTCCAGGCAGTCGAAGGGATGGTTCGACCGCGCCCGTCGGGTCATGCCCGGCGGCGTCAGCAGCCCCGTGCGGGCATTTGCCGCCGTCGGCGGCACGCCGCGCTTCGTCGCGTCGGCGAGGGGCGCCGAGATTACCGACGAGGACGGCCGCACCTACGTCGACTACGTGATGTCGTGGGGCCCGCTGATTCATGGGCACGCGCCGAAGGGACAGCTGCGCGTGCTCCAGCGCGCCGCCGCGCGCGGCATGAGCTACGGGGCGCCGACGGCGCTCGAGGTCGAGATGGCCGAGACCGTGCGCGTGCTCATGCCGTCGATGCAGGTCATGCGCTTCACGAGTTCCGGCACCGAGGCCACGATGAGCGCCGTGCGCCTGGCGCGCGCGTTCACGCGACGTGACAAGGTCGTGAAGTTCGCCGGGTGCTACCACGGCCATGCCGACGGCTTCCTCGTGGAAGCGGGCAGCGGCGCGTCGACGCTGGGCGTGCCGACGTCGCCCGGCGTCCCGGCCGCGACGGCATCGCTGACGCTGACCGCCCGGTACAACGACCTGATCGACGTCGCCCGCCTCGTCGACCGGCATCGGGGCGAGATCGCCGCGATCATCGTCGAGCCCGTCGCCGGCAACATGGGCGTGGTGCCGCCGCTGCCCGGCTTTCTCGAGGGACTGCGCGCCATCTGCGATCGCGAGCAGATTCTGCTGATCTTCGACGAGGTAATCAGCGGCTTCCGTGCGTCCCCCGGCGGTGCGCAGCACCTGCTCGGCGTCCGGCCCGACCTCACCTGCCTTGGCAAGATCATCGGCGGCGGCCTGCCTGTCGGCGCATACGGCGGCCGCGAGGACGTGATGCGGATGGTCGCGCCCGATGGCCCCGTGTATCAGGCAGGCACGCTGTCGGGGAACCCGATGGCCATGACGGCCGGCCTGTGGTCGTTGCTGCATCTCGACGACAGGCTGTACGCCCACCTCGAGATGCTTGGCAGCCGGCTGGCGGAAGGGCTGACCGCGGCGGCCCACGCGGCAGGCGCCACGATCAGCATCAACAGGGTAGGTTCGCTGCTGACGGTGTTCTTCACCGACGAGCTGGTGGTGGATTACGACACCGCGAAGGCGGCAGATGCATCCGCGTATGCGCGCTTCTTCCAGGCGATGCTCGCGCAGGGCATCTACCTGCCGCCGTCGCAGTACGAGGCCTGGTTCCTGTCGGGCGCCCATACGGCCGCCCACATCGATCAGACCATCAAGGCCGCGCGGAAGGCGTTCACGAAGGCGACGAAGACTTCTCCTTCTTGACCTTCGCCCATCGCCGCTTCTGCGCCTCGGCGATGCGGCGCCGCGCCTCGGCACTCAGCGTCCGCTTCTTGCGGGCCCGGGTCGCCTTCCGCGCAGTCGGCGCCGCGTCGGCCTCGTCTCCCGCAAGCAGCTCTGCAGCGGCACCCCGTACCGTGCCGCGCAGCTTGCGTGCCTGCGCCTCGAGCTCTGCCAGCCTCGCACGCGTCTCCGCGATGGCCTGCTGAATCCCCTGAAGGGCCCACGTGACCAGCTCAGGCGTTCGCGCGCTTCGCGCTTGCCCCTTCACTGCCCGCTTACGCTTCTTTGCCATGAATGATCTCCACCAAAGCGAGTACAACTACCTGGCCAGTCTAGCGCACGTGCGCCCGGACACCGTGGCCGTCGGTACCAGGTGAGTTACGACGGCCAACAGCAGGACGTGTAACTCGCGGAAGGTTCCGGGACAGACTTCCGACGTTGAACTCCCCCGGCCCGACACCAACAGGCGACACGTCAACGGCAGCTATCTGTTTGCGCACATGAGGGTTCCACGGCAGCGACACGATTGGTAAGCCATTGCTGAAGCACGCCACGGTCGAGATAGATACCGTGGACAGCATTCCGCCGACCGCTCACCGCGGACCGCCGGCCGCGGCCGCGGCCGCGGCCGCGAACAGCATCCGCCATCGGCGAACCGGTTCGGGCAACCAGGGCGTTGGCCAACGGTCGCAGGCGGTGATTCGTCCCCGCTATGCGGCCGTCGCCGCCGAGAAGCTGCGACGCGGTTGGCGGATAGCCGTACGCGGCGAGCGGAGAGCTGTGAGCAGTGAGCGGTCCGCGATGCGCGGCCCGCGGTGAGCTGCGATAGAGTGTGCGCAGGCGAATGACTGGGCGTCAGTGGGCGGTCGTCGGCGGCGTCGTGGTGCTCGGGGGGGTCATCTCCCTCATGGCCCTCGCCGCCAGCTGCGCGGTCATCGTCTCGCGCCAGATGGAGGTCCGCTCCGACGAACGCGTCGAGACGTTCGAAGAGGAAGCGGCGGCAGTGCGCGCGCGTCTCGGTGACCTCCCGCCGCTCATCGAGGACACGCCCGCCGGGCCGCGCCTGTCTCCCGCAAACCTCGAGCGCCGCAAGGCCCTGGGCGGCACCTCACCCGAAGCGCTGAACATCCTCGTCTGGGCGGCAGACGAGCAGAAGATCGTCCGCCTCTCCCTGCCGTTCTGGCTGCTGCGGCTGTCGCCGAAGGGCGTCGACATCAACGTCAACGACATCGACCTCGGCAAGCTGCGCCTCTCGATCGAAGACCTCGAGCGCGCGGGGCCCGGCCCGCTGCTCCAGCGCGACGACGGAGAAACCCGCGTCCTCGTCTGGACGGAGTAACTGGCCGAAGCCCCTGTCCTGTCCGCCCTTCAGGACATGCAGGCTGGCATGGTCCTTGATCTTCAGGCAGGTGCCTGTCGATCGGAGAGGACACCATGTACAAGCCTGCACTCGCCACAGCGCTCGCTACCGCCCTCGTGCTGGGGCCTCTGGCCGTCGCGGCACAGGCCGCGGCCGGCACCGCGACCGTCGTCCCGGCGCAGTGGGGGCAGCGGCGCGCCATCGAGCGCGACCGCTATCGGCACGTCTATCAGCAGGGCTACGACGCGGGGCGACGCGAGGCGATTCGCGACGCCCGGAGTCGCCATGGCGGCGACTATCGGCGGCTCGACGCCTACCGTCGCGGCTGGCGCGGCCCCGCCCCCGAGCTCAACGCGTACCGGCAGGGCTTTGCCGACGGCTACCGGGCATCGTTCGCGCAGGCCGCCCGGGCCTGGCGCCGTCCGTACCCCGGTCCCCGGCCCGGCATCGGCCATGGCTACTCGCCAGCCGCGCAGCGCGGCTTCGAGGCAGGGTATCGCGAAGGACTGAAGGCCGCGCGCAGCAACGACCGGTACGACCCGCGCCGTGAGAAGAAGTATCGCCAGGGTGACGACGGTTACAACCGCCGCTACGGGTCGCGCGACAGGTACAAGCAGGAGTATCGTGCGGCCTTCGAGGCGGGGTACAACCGCGGCTACCGCGAGGGCCGCTGGCGGTAACCCTGCGGCATTACTTCAGGGCCGCCCGAAACGCCTCGAGGTCGGCCTGGCTCACCTTCACGATGACAGGGGCGGGGTTGCTGCCGCCCCTGGCGTCCTTCTCGGGATCGAGCCCGCGGGCGCCTCCCGAGCCGACGACCTGCGCAGACTTGCCCTCGTCGCCGCCACCCTTCGCGAGGTTCGACAGGCCGAAGCCGCGACGCTTCTTCGGCGCGTCCTTCTGCTGGCCTGCGGCTGCGCCAGCCTCGCCCTCCGGTTCCGCCTTCGCGTTGCCGCCGGCAAGCCCGCGCGTCCCCGCTTCGACGGTCGCGAGCTCGGTCTGCGGCACGGGCGTGTAGGTGATCGTCTGCCCGTAGCGCGCCTCGGCCGTGGCCGTCGCGGTGAGACGCCCGCGGTCGATGGCGCGCGCGATGCGCTCGAGGCGGGCCTGCATGCCCGGGTGCGAGTCGAACATGCCGCGCTTCTCCGTGGACGCCTTGTTGCGCTCGGTCAGCGCGGTGAGGAACGCGCCGAGGCCCTGCGGCGCGTAGCCGGCGGCGTTGGCGAGTGCGACGCCCTTGCTGTCGGCCTCGTTCTCGTCGCCGCGGCTGTACGCGTTGTCGAGGATACTGGCGTACGCGGCGTCGGCCAGGAACTCGAGCAGGCCATTGTTCTTCAGGGCCTCTTCGGCCGCGGCGCCCTTCAGCGTCTGGTTGCGCAGCGCCTTGATCGTGTGCTCCTCGGCGACGTGCAGGATCTCGTGCGCCAGCACGCCCGCGAGCTCCGCCTCGCTGCTCGCGAGCGCCAGCGCACCGCGCGTGACGTGCACGTACCCGTGCGGGGCCGCGAAGGCGTTCACCGCGTCGGTGTCGAGGACGATGAACGTCCAGGGCAGGTCCGGCTTGCTGCTGTGCTGCGCGAGCGACAGGCCGACGAGCGTGACGTACCGGTGGACGGGCTCGCTCTGCACGACGCCATAGCGCTGGCGCACCTTCTCGCTCACCGCCGCGCCGAGCTCCGCCTTCTCTTCGTCGGTCCAGCGGAAGTCGTTGATCTGCTTCGCGCGGCGTGTCCCCTGATCGATCAGCGCCCCGAACTGCGCGAAGGCGGGCGACCCCACCGCAAGAAATGCCGCCGCAAGCATGAACGTCCGCATGTCGTTGGTTCTCGTCCTTTCAGCGTCACGCCGTCAGCCAGTCCCTTGCCTCACGCCGGGGCGGCCTCGACGACGACCTCGAAGATCTCGACCGGCTCGCTCCTGCCCTTCACGACCACGCTGCCGAGCGGGCGCAGCCGCGGCGCATGGCGCAACAGCTGGCGCGTCGCGTCGCTGATGATGATGCGCGTGCCGTAGTCCCTGTTGAGCGACTCGAGACGCGCGCCGAGGTTCACCGCGTCGCCAATCACCGTGTAGCTGCGCACCTGCCGTGATCCGATGTTTCCCGCGATCATCTCGCCGGAGTTGATGCCGATGCCGATATCGAGCGTCGGCCGTCCCTCGACCTTCCATCGCGCATTCAGCGTGTCGAGCGTCCGCACCATCGCGACGGCCGTCTCCACGGCATGGTCTGCATGCCACGCGTCGTCGAGCGGCGCGCCGAACAAGGCCATCACCATGTCGCCGACAAACTTGTCGAGCGTGCCCTGATGCGCGAACACGATCTCGACCATCGCCGAGAAGTACTCGTTCAGCTGCGCGACGAGCGCCTCCGGGTCACCGCGCTCGGCGAGGGCGGTGAAGCCGCGCACGTCCGAGAACAGCACCGACATCTGCCGGCGCCGTCCGCCGAGTTCGGCCAGCGCGGGGTTCGCGAGCACCTGCTCGTAGACGTCCTTCGAGAGATAGCGCGAGAAGAGCGCCTGCACCTGCCGCTTCTCGCGACCTTCGACGACGTACTGCCACGCGAGCCCCGCCGGCGTGGCCAGCGCCAGCCCCACGATGGCCGGCATGACCGGTACCCAGGTGCCACCGGCAAAGGCCGCCCACGCGCCTGCGAGCACGAGCGCGAGGAGCAGCACGGCCGTGGCCAGCCCGGTGGCGGCGCGACGCGCGACGGCGCCGAGCCCTCCCAGCACAGAAACGACGAGCGCCACCACGGCGCACACGGATGAGGAGGCAGTCTCGCTGAAGCGCTGCGACAGGATCATGTCGGCGACATTCGCGTGCACCTGCGGCCCTGCCATGCGTCCCGTCGCGCCGAGCGGCACCGCGTAGACGTCGCTCAACCCGACAGCGGTCGCGCCGACGAAGACGATGCGGCCGGCAAACTGCCCGGGATCGACGAGGGGCGCCACGCCCTCGAGCAGTTGCTGCTCCGAGTAGAAGAGGTCGTAGAACGAGAAGGTCGGATACGTCGGCGTGCGGCCGTCCGGGCGGACGGCCGGCCCGCGGAACCGGATGAGCGTCCGTCGCGAGGTGGCGCCCGCCCCGCGACGTGCCTCGCCGTCGGGGTCGAACGTGGCAACGGGCTCGAGTGGCGCCGGCAGCGTGAGTGTCCCCAACCGCAGGTGATCACCCTCGAGCCGGACCTCGGACGAAGGAATCCCGCGCGCCAGCTGCACGGACGCCAGGGCGAGCGAGGGCACGAACACGCCGTCGCCACGGACGAACGGGACGAACCGGCGGACCGGGCCGTCAGGGTCGAGCACCATCAGGTTGTGTCCGAGGCCGCGCGCGGCGTCGGCCAGCGCCGGGAAGGGCCCGCTGATGGCCGGCCGGAGCTCGAACGAGTCGTCGAGCGCGTAGGCGCCCTGCGGCACCGCCTCGATCGTCCCCCCCGCGCGCGTTTCGTCATCCAGGCGCATCACGCCTTCATAGACCGCGTCGGCCAGGTGGACGACGTTGCCCGCGGCACGCGTGGACGCCACGAACGCGGCGTCCGATTCGGCGCCCGTCCACACCTCGCCGCCGACGTCGAAGCCGAGCCGCCTGTCGTGGTCGAGGAACGCCACGTCGTAGGCGACGACAGCCGCCGGGGCGCGCGCGAGGAAGTCGACGACCGCGGCGTGCACCAGGCGCGGCCAGGGCCAGCGCCCGACAACGGGCTCGAGGCGGCGGAGGCTCGTCTCGTCGATCTCGACGATGGCGATGTCCGGATGCGCGCGATCGGGATCGGCGGCGCGCCGCGCCCACACGTCGTGGAGGGTGAGGTCGACGCTCCTGATGAACGGCGTCGTGCCGGCGAGGACCGCCAGCAGGCCGGCAGCCAGCCCGATCAGGGCACCCGCGCGCAGACGGACCGGCATGAAACACGAAAGCCCCGCTGGACGGGGCCGACAGATGGCTTCGAGCGAAGCTCATTGCCGCGCGTGCGCGGCGGGTATGGTAGCGGTACGGGGATTCGAACCCCGGTCCCGTGGCTGAGAACCACGTGTCCTAACCCCTAGACGATACCGCCCCCGGGTCAAACGAACCGCCATTATGGCCGAAGCGGGCGACGGGTGTCAACGCCGCGCCGAGGGGCCAACGGACGCGGTGTGCTCGGATATCATCCCGCGATGCGGAAGTTGCTCGGCGTCGTCGTCCTGCTCCTCATCGTCGCGGCGACGGCATGGTTCCTGGCCGGACGTGCCTCCGGCCCCTCAATCACGGTGGAAGCCCCTGGTGCCCTCGTCGGACAGCGAAGCCCGCTCGAGGTCCTCATCCATGCCCCCGGCGCGGACCTGGCATCGCTTGCCGTCTGGCTCGAGCAGAACGGGCAGCGCTACCCGCTCGGCGACCTGTCGGGTGAAGGCAGCCTCCAGGTCGCGCGCGAGGACGACGCCGTCCGGGTGACCGGCGAACTGGGACGACAGCAGGTGCCGGCGCTCGCGCAGGGCCCCGCCACGCTCGTCGTCGAAGCCAGCCGCCCGGTCCTGTTCGGCCTGCGCACGGTGGGCAGCCAGCTGCGGCACGACGTGGACGTCCGCCTCACCCCGCCCACGCTGGCGCCGTTGTCGCAGTTCCACTTCATCAACCAGGGCGGCAGCGAGCTCGTCGTCTACAGGGTGTCGCCGGCGGACGCGATCTCGGGCGTGCGTGTGGGCGACATCGAGTACCCGAGCTTTCCTGCCAGCGGCGCGGGCATCCCCGACACGGATCCGGGCCTCCGCGTCGCCTTCTTCGCGCTGCTGCACGACCAGGCCCCCGACACGCCCATCCGCCTCTTCGCGCGCGACGCCGCGGGCAACACCGCGACAGCCACGTTCGACACACGCGTGTTCCCGAAACGGTTCCGGACCAGCACCATCGCCCTCGACGATGCGTTCATCAGGCGCGTGGTGCCGGCCATCCTGGAGCAGACGCCAGACCTCCAGGTCAGCGACCCGTCGGATCCCGTCGAGTCGTACCTGGCCGTCAACCGGACGCTCAGGACGCGCAACAACGAGACCATCCGCGAGATCGGCCGTACGAAGACGTCCGACCGGATGCTGTGGACCGGGCCGTTCCGTCAAATGTCCAACTCCGCCGTCGAAGCCGGCTTTGCCGACGCGCGCACGTACACCTACGGCGGCCGGGAGATCGACAGGCAGACGCACCTCGGCTTCGACCTCGCGTCACTGGCCAACGCGCCCATCGAGGCCGCCAACCGCGGCACCGTGGTGCACGCCGGCTACCTCGGGATCTACGGAAACTGCGTGATCCTCGACCACGGCCTCGGCGTGCAGTCGCTTTATGCGCACCTCAGCGGCATCGACGTCCAAGTGGGCCAGACGGTGGAAAAGGACGCCGTCATCGGGCGCAGCGGCATGACGGGCCTCGCGGGCGGCGACCACCTGCACTTCACGATGATCGTCGGGGGCGAGCAGGTGACGCCGATCGACTGGTGGAGCGCCCAGTGGGTGGAGGACCGGATCCTGCGGAAGCTGCGCGCCCTCGGGGCCGATTTCCCGCCCGCGCGCTGAGCACCGGCGAACGGGGCGGTCGAGAGGAGGCCGGGAAGGGGACGTCGGACAGCACGGCCGTGAAGTTCTATAATTCCAGTGGCCGTGTCGCACCACACCCTCGCCGTCCCCTTCGCCTCCAGTCGCCGCGGCGACTACCTTCAGCTCACCAAGCCCCGGCTGAACCTCCTGGTGGTGTTCACGACGGCGGGCGGCTACTGGCTCGGCGCGGGCGGCTATGTCGACGCGGGGCTGCTGCTGCACACGATCGTGGGCACGGCGCTTGTCGCCGGCGGCTCGGCGGCCTTCAACCAGCTGTACGAGCGCGACGTGGACGCGCTGATGACGCGCACGCGCAACCGCCCGCTCGCCGACGGGCGCGTGAGCCCGGCGTCGGCGTTCTGGTTCGGCCTGGCGCTCTGCGCGCTCGGCCTGCTGCAGCTGGCGCTGCTCGTCAACATGCTCTCGGCGGTCGTCGCCTTCGCGACGCTCGTGACCTACGTGCTGGTCTACACGCCGATGAAGCGCGTGACGTCGTTCTCGACGGTGGTGGGCGCCGTGCCTGGCGCACTGCCGGCGGTCATCGGGTGGGCCGCTGCCACCAACACGCTCTCGCGCGAGGCCTGGCTCCTCTTTGCCATCATCTTCCTCTGGCAGATGCCGCACTTCCTCGCGCTCGCGTGGATGTACCGCGACGAGTACGCGCGCGCGGGCTTCCCCGTCCTCCCGGTGACCGAGCCGGATGGCCGCAGCACGGCGCGGCAGACGCTCGTCTACGCGGCGGCGCTCCTCCCAGTCAGCCTCACGCCCGCGGTCACGGGCCTGACAGGGGGGGTGTACTTCCCGGTGGTGCTCGCGCTCGGCGTCGGCTTCCTGTGGCTGGCCTTCACGTTCGCGCGGACGCTCACGCGGCCCGCGGCGCGTGACCTCTTCCTCGGCACGCTCGTGTACCTGCCGCTCGTCTGGATCATGCTGATGGCCACGCGCGTGCCGTTCGGATGAGCGTCGCCGACCTCCCCGCGCTCAACGCCACGCTGAACGCGCTCGCCGCCACCTGCCTGCTGGCGGGCTTCGTCTTCATCCGGCGTGGCCGCGTCGAGGCGCACCGCGCCGCGATGCTGGGCGCGCTGGCCTTTTCGGCAGCATTCCTCGTCAGCTATCTCGTCTACCACTACCACGCAGGGTCGCGGCCGTTCACCGGACAGGGCGTCGTGCGCGTCGTCTACTTCGTGATCCTGCTGACGCACATCGTGCTGGCCACGGTCATGGTGCCGATGGTCCTCGTCACGGTGTCACGGGCGCTGGCGCGACGGTTCGACAGGCACCGCCGCATCGCCCGGTGGACGTGGCCCGTGTGGATGTACGTCTCGGTCACCGGCGTGCTGGTGTACCTGATGCTGTACCGGATGTAGGGCTCGCGTCCGGCGCACGTGCCGGGCGTGAGGTGGAACCATGTCGCAGGACGTCGCGCGCGTTGCGCTCATCACCGGGGGCCGCCGCATCGGCAGGTTCGTCGCCGAGGACCTCGCCCGAGGCGGCGTGGACGTGGCGCTCTCCTACCGCCGGTCGCGCGCCGAGGCTGAGGCGACGGCGGAGTCCATCACGGCACTCGGCAGGCGTGCACTCACCGTCCAGGCCGATGTCACGCGTCCCGAGGACTGCCGGCGCCTCGTCGCCACGGTCGCTGCCGAACTCGGCCGCCTCGACGTGCTCGTCAACATGGCCTCGACCTACGCCATGCGGCCGCTGGCGACGCTCGACGAGGCGGCGTGGCGCGACGACATCGACGCGAACCTCTCGTCGGCCTTCTACTGCAGCCACGCGGCCGTGCCCGTCATGCGCGCCGGGGGCGGCGGCCGCATCATCAACTTCGCCGACTGGCTGCCCGTCAGCGGACGGCCCGCCTACACCGGCTACCTCCCCTACTACGTGGCCAAGGCCGGCGTGAAGGCGCTCACCGAAGCACTCGCACTCGAGCTGGCGCCCGACGGGATTCTCGTCAACGCGATCGCGCCCGGGCCCATCGTCGCGCCCGTGGACATGGCGGAGGACGAACGGGAGGAGGCATCGCGCGCGACGCCGCTCGGCCGGTGGGGCGGCGAAGCGGAGATCGTCCACGCGGTCCGCCTTCTGGTGACCACCTCGTTCATCACGGGCGAGACGATTCGCGTGGATGGCGGGCGGCATCTCCGCTAGCGTCCGACGCTTCTGCCGTGACGCGCAGGATCCAGTCGGCCACCCGCGCGGCCCAGTCACGCCACCGTGGGTCGGCGTTCCATCGCTCCATGCCGTGCGGCGCGTCCGGCAGCACGATGCTGTCGTACCTGGCGCCGGCCGCCGCGAGCGCCGCGTCGAACGCCTGCGCCTGCGGCCAGAGCCCGTCGGCCGTGCCGGTCACCAGCAGCACCGGCGGCATCGCGGCGGAGGCGTTCGCGACGGGCGAGTACGCGCGCAGCGTCTGCCGCGCCTGCGCGTCGAGCGCGGTGAAGCCGAACAGGCGACGCGCGAGCGAGCGCGGCGACGCGGGGTCGCCGGCCATCGACGCCAGGTCGTACACGCCGTAGAACGAGACGACGCCGGCAGCGTCGATGCCGCGGGTCGCGAGGTGCGCGACGAGGTGTCCGCTCGCCGACTCGCCCGCCAGTACCAGCCGTGCCGGATCCACCCGGAAGCTGGAGGCCTCGCGCCTGACAAACGCCATGGCGCGCTCGACGTCGGCAACCTGCTCCGCGACGGTGACCTCAGGCGTCAGCCTGTAGTCGATCGAGAACCAGGCAATGCCGCGTGCCGCCAGCGGCGCAAACAACGGCGTGACGTACGTCACGCGGTCGCCCGCCTCCCAGCCGCCGCCGTGTGCGATGACGACCGCAGGGAACGGCCCGCCGCCCTCGGGGATCCATGCGTCGAGCGACAGGCCGTGCGCGTCGTCGAAGACCACGCGCTTGTGGAGGTTCGGGTCGTCCGGCCATGCGGCAGGCGGGGGCGTCCCGAGGCGCGCCGCCAGCCAGTCCACGACCTGCGCCTTGTACCCCCACTGTGATGGCCACCAGTTCTCGACGCGATGGCTGGCGCCGGCAACTTCGATGACATCGCACGTCGCGCCGTCGGCCGCTGTCGCGCAGACGGCGTGCGCGCGCGCCGGTGGCACCTCGCTGTCGGACGTGCCGTGCACGAGCAGCGTCGGGGCGGCGATGGGCGCCGGCACGTCGTCGTATGTCGCGGCGAGGACCACCGTGGCGAGAGGTGGAGCCGGCCACTGCGCCGTGCGCCCGCGCCGCAGTGCGCCGAGGTACGCCGTCAGCCGGAGCGCCGCGTCGCCGCCGCTGTGTTCGCCGACGAGGGCGACCCGCTGCAGGTCCACGCGCAGCGTCGACGCGTGGCAGCGCAGCGTCTGGAACAGGTCGACCAGGTCATCCTGTGCGGCACGCGCGCTCGAGGCTCGATAGTCGGGCAGGACCACCTGATAGCCGGCATCGGCGAGTGCCTCGGCGACCTGGCCGACAAACGCCGTGCGCTCGCCCACGGTGGTCTCGCCGTTTCCGCCACGCAGGATGACGGCCGTCGGCCTGGCCACGTCGTCGCCGTGGACGAACAGGTCGAAGGCCAGCGTCCGGCTGCCTCGTTCGGCGTACGGTACGCCGATGTAGGTTGCCGGCAGGATGTGCGGACCGCCCCTGGCGGGCAGGTTCAGGGGACCGCAGGACGGCGGCCCGGGGAGGGCGCAGCCGGAGACCGCGTGCAGCGCCACGGCGGCGGCCAGGCCCGGCCCTGCCCCGCGTGCAGCCCGACGCAGGCGCACGCGGCCGGCCGCACACCGCGCACGCCAGCCAGTCACCGGTACCTCAGGTACCTCGCCCGCAGGCTGTGCCATGACGCCTCGCCAGCCGCCCACGACCTTGCGATCTCGTCGGTGGGTTCGCCCTTCATCGCGCGGGCGAGCTGATCGGCCGACCCGAACAGGACGGCGGTGCGTCCGAGCTCGAGGCGGCCCGGGAAGAGCTGCGACACGACGCTGACGATCTCGAGGCCCACGCGCACCGGCCGCACGGCGATCCTGTCGGTGACCACGAGGTAGACCCCCTCACAGCGCTCGTTGGCGTGCCTGCTCGCGGTGGGCGTGAACGTCACCGGATAGAAGCGGATGCCCGGCAGCCCTCGCGCGTTGAGCGCCTCGGCCAGCCGCACGCCGTCGATCCACGGTGCGCCGACGTACTGGAACGGCCCGTCGGTGCCGCGTCCCACCGAGAGGTTCGAGAACTCGATCGCGCCGATGCCCGGGTACATCGTCGCCTGCCAGAGGTTGCGCATGTTCGGCGACGGGTTGATCCACATCAGGCCCGTGTCATCCCACCAGGCGTCGCGGCGCCAGCCCTGCATCTCGACGACGGTCAGGTTCGCACCGATCTTGCGCTCCTCGTTGAAGAGCGTCGCCAGCTCCCCGAGCGTCATGCCGTGGCGGATGGGCATCGGGAAGTAGCTCGTGAAGGCGCCGTCGTTGCCGTCCGGCACGGGGCCCTCCACCTGCCACCCGTTGATGGGATTCGGTCGGTCGAGCACGACGACCTCGATGCCCCGCGGCGCCGCCTCCTCCATCACGTAGGCCATCGACGTCATGTAGGTGTAGAACCGTGCGCCGATGTCCTGCAGGTCGATGACCATCGTGTCGATGCCCTCGAGCATCTCGTCGGTCGGCCGCCTGGTCTCGCCGTACAGCGAGTAGATCGGCAGTCCCGTCTTCTCGTCGCGCGACGAGGGGACCTTCGAGTCGAGGATGCCGCGGATGCCGTGCTCCGGGCTGAAGAGCGCGACGAGCGTCACCTCGGGCGCCTCGTGCAGCAGGTCGATCGTCGTCGCGCCGTCGCGCGCGCGGCCCGTGTGGTTGGTGAGCAGGCCCACCTTCCGCCCGGCCAGGCGCGCGAAGCGCTCTGCGCGGAGGACGTCGATGCCGGTGAGAACCGGGCGCGGCGGCTCGGGCGTGGCGCTGGCGCCGCCCGGCGCGAGCACGCCGGGCGTCGGGGTGCTGAACGCGATGGCAGGGTCCACGCCCTGGAGCGCCGACCCGACGACCGTCGCGACGCGTGCGCGCAGCGGCGTGACGTCGCCCTTGCCGTCCGGGTGCACGCGGTTCGAGAGGAACACCACGAAGCTGGACGTCCGCGGGTCGATCCAGAGCGACGTGCCGGTGAAGCCGGTGTGCCCGAACGACCCGACGGGCAGCAGCTCGCCGCGGTTGGAAGAGAAGGACGAGTCGACGTCCCAGCCGAGGCCGCGCACCGCATGCTGCCCTGGCGGCGACGAGGGCTGGATCATCCGCGCCACGCCGAGCGGCGACAGGATCCGCACGCCGTCCAGCGTGCCGCCGTTGAGCAGCATCCGGCAGAAACGCGCCAGGTCGGCCGCCGTGCTGAACAGGCCGGCATGGCCCGCGACCCCTTGCATCCGTCGTGCCGTCGGATCGTGCACGGTGCCGCGCAGCCAGTTGCCTCCCGGCGGCGTGCACGGGTAGTCGAGCGGCCGGCAGCGTTCGGTCGGGGCAATCCGCGGCCGCAGCTCGGCCGGCGGGTTGAACATCGTGTCGTGCATGCCGAGCGGCACGAAGATGCGCTCGCGCGTGAAGAGGTCGAGGGGCTGGCCCGAGACGACCGACACGATGTGGCCGAGCAGGAAGTAGTTGATGTCGGAGTAGACGAACCGCTCGTCAGGCCTCGAGCGCGGTACCTCGTTGATGGCCAGTTCGATGGCCGTGTCGTAGCCGTCCCAGGCCGGCACGAGATCGACGTCGGGCCGCAGCCCGGACGTGTGCGTCATCAGGTGGCGGATTGTGATGCTGCCCTTGCCGTGGACCTCGAAGCCGGGGATGTAGGTCGCGACCCGGTCGTTGAGGCGGAGGCGGCCGTCCTCGACCAGCATCATCGCCGCCGTCGTCGTGGCGACCACCTTCGTGAGCGACGCGACGTCGAAGATCGTGTCGGCGGTCATGGGCTCGACCGCCGGCTGCACGGCGCGATTGCCGCGCGCCGTCTGCCAGACCACGCCCTCGTCGGTGCCGACGGCGACCACCGCGCCAGGAAGCGCTCTGGCGGCGATGGCCTCGTCGAGCAGCGCGTCGATCAGCTGCAGGCGCGCGACGTCGAACGTCGGCTTGTCCGGTGCGGCCTGGCGTTCGGGCTGCGCGCCAAGGGGTGTCTGTGTGAGAAGCACGCCCGCAATCACGAACGACGCGAGCCATCTGGTCTGCAACGGCATGTGCGGATTATAGGGTCCGGCCGCGCCTCACTTGACCGGGACAGGCCAACGGGGATACTCGTTCGCTGAGCCTCGTATGCCAGTGTTCCCCCCGATTCGCCGGGTGGCGGTGCTCGGCGCCGGCACCATGGGCTCACAGATCGCGGCGCACCTCGCCAACGCCGGCGTCGCGGTCGTGCTGCTCGACGTGGATGCCGCCACGGCCCGCGCCGGGCTGGAACGCGCCCGCCGGCTGACGCCCGATCCGTTCTTCACGCGCGAGGCGGAGCGGCTGATCGCGACCGACGGGTTCGACACCGGGATGCCCGCGCTCGCCGGCTGCGACTGGGTGGTCGAGGCCATCGTCGAGCAGCTCGACGCCAAGCGCGCCCTCCTCGATCGCATCGTCCCGCACCTGTCGAGCGACGCGATCGTGTCCACGAACACGTCGGGGCTGCCGGTCGGAACCATCGTCGAAGGTCGCCCGGCCGCGTTCAGGCGGCGGTGGCTCGGGACGCACTTCTTCAACCCGCCGCGGTACCTGCGCCTCGTCGAGACCATCGCGCTGCCCGACACCGATCCCGGCGTCGTCGCGAGACTGACGCACTTTCTCGACCTCCGCCTCGGGAAAGGCGTGGTACCGGCCCGCGACACGCCCAACTTCATCGCCAACCACATCGGGCTGTACGGATTGTTCCGCATGCTGGAGCAGTGGGAATGCGGCGCGTTCACGATCGAGGAGATCGACGCGTTGTCGGGCGCGGCGATGGGACGGCCGAAGAGCGCGACGTTCCGGACGATCGACATCACCGGTCTCGACGTCGTCGCGCACGTCGCCGCCAATTTCGCGGCGCGCACCGACGACCCCGCACTGCGCGCGCTGTTCACGCTGCCGCCGCGCGTCCGGGGCATGCTCGAGCGCGGCTGGCTCGGCGAGAAGACGGGGCAGGGATTCTACAAGCGCGTCAAGGGGGGCGACGGGCGCTCAGAGATCCTCGTGCTCGACCCGGAGTCGTGGACGTACGTGCCTCGACGCGAGCCCGCGCTACCCGCGCTCGCGCGCATCCGCGCGCAGGGCGGTGGGCTGCCGGCTCGCCTCGCGGCGCTGCTGCTCGACGACGGACGCGAGGGCGCCTTCGCGCGCGCGACCCTGGGGGATACCCTCTTCTACACCGCGTCGGTGGCCGATGCCATCGCCTACGGCATCGACGACGTGGACCGCGCCATGCGGTGGGGCTTCGGCTGGGAGCTCGGGCCGTTCGAGACCCTCGACGCCGTCGGCATCCGCCGGCTCGCCGACGCCTGCGGCGTGACGACGCTGCCGCCCTTGCTGGCGTCCCGCGTGGCGGCCGGCCGCGACACGGTACGAGACGGCCCGCTGCCCCCGGCACATCCCGGGCTGCAGGTGCTGGGCGACGCCAGGGCCGCCGGCCCGCCCGTCGCGTCCAACGCCGCGGCGAGCGTCCTCGACCTCGGCGACGGTGTCTTCGCGCTGGAGCTGCACTCGAAGATGAACGCCATCGGCGGCGACACGCTCGCGATGCTCCACCGCGCCGTGGACGAGGCCGAGCAGCGCGGGCAGGCGCTCGTCATCGGCACCGACGCCCCGAACTTCTCCGCCGGCGCGAACCTCATGCTGCTGCTGCTCGAGGCGCGCGAAGGCAACTGGGACGAGATCGACCTGATGGTGCGCGGCTTCCAGCGCGCGGTGCTGCGGCTCCGCGACGCGGCGGTGCCCGTCGTGCTCGCAGCCAGGGGCCTGACGCTGGGTGGCAGCTGCGAGATGGCGCTGCATGCAGACAGGGTGCAGGCCGCGGCCGAGACATACATGGGACTCGTCGAGGTCGGCGTTGGCCTGCTCCCGGCAGGCGGCGGTACCAAGGCCATGCTCTGGGAGGCGATGCAGCGGCGTCCGGGGATCCAGGCCGACATGCTGCCGTACGTGCAGGAGGTCTTCCAGACCATTGGCTTCGCGAAGGTGTCGACCAGCGCCCCGCACGCGCGGGAGCTGCGCTACCTCTCGGAGTGCGATGGCGTGACGATGAACGTGGACCGCCTGATGCTCGACGCCAGGCGCACGGCGTTGGCCATGGCCCCCGGCTATCGTCCGCCGCCGGCGCCCGACCGCATTCCCGTCGGCGGCGACACGGTGCGTGCCGCGCTCGAGCTCGGCGTCCACCTGGCGTGGTGTGGCGGACGCATCTCCGACCACGACGCCACCATCGGCCGGGCCATCGCACGCGTGCTGGCGGGCGGCGACATCGCGCATGCGACGACGGTCACCGAGGCCCACCTGCTCGACCTCGAGCGGGAGGCGTTCCTCCGGCTTTGTGGCGAGCCGCTGACGCAGGCACGCATCGCCTACACGCTCGAGACGGGCAGGACGCTGAGGAACTGATGGTCGTGCTGGGACGGGGCCAGCCCCTGCTGGTCATTCCGGGCCTCCAGGGACGGTGGCAGTGGATGCTGCCCGGTATTCGGGCGCTTGCCGCACACCGCCGCGTGATCACCTACTCGCTGGCCGGCGACGGCGAGGACCTCCTGCCGCTCGTCGCCACCAGGTTCGACGATCTCGTGCGCCAGGCCCGCAACGCGCTGGCCCGTGCCGGGGTCTCGCGGGCCACTGTGTGCGGCGTGTCCTACGGCGCGCTCATCGCCACGCGCCTCGCCGCGCGCCACCCGGAGCTCGTGTCGTCGCTGGTGCTCGCCTCGCCGCTGCCGCCCGATTTCGTCCCGGACGCGCGGGTGCGCCGGCTGATCCGTCACCCGCGCCTGCTCGCGCCAGGCTTCCTCGCGGCCGCGCCCGCACGCACGCTGCCGGAGATTCGGTGCGCGCGTCCCGACGATTGGCCCGCTTGTGCCGCCACGATGCTGGCGCTCGTCGCGCGCTGGCCGCAGTCGCCCGTGCGGATGGCCGAGCGCATCCGCTGGCTCGCCGACGAGTCGCTCGTGGGCGACGCGCGGCAAGTGCGATGCCGGACGCTCATCATCACGGGCGTCGACGGCCTGGACTTGGTCGTGCCGCCGCGGTCGAGCCTGCGGTACCGGCGGCTCATCCCGCATGCGGAGGCGATGACGCTGCCCGACACCGGCCACTTCGGCATCGTCACGCGGCCGGAGGCGTTCGCCCGCCTCATCGCCGGCAGGGACGGCCCTCCTGGCCGTCCTGCCTCCACAGGCCATGACGCGGCCTTCACCGGTGGTCCGGCGGCAGACCAGGGACGACGTCGAGGACAGGGACGGCCCGGAGAGCCGTCCCTGCCATGGGGGGACCTGACGTGAAGGATGCCGTGATTGTCGCCGCCGCCCGCACGCCCGTCGGCAAGGCGCCAGGCGGTGCGCTCAGGCACGCGCGGCCGGACGACCTCGCGGCGCACGTCCTCCGCGCGGTCCTCGATCGCGCGCCCTCCGTCGATCCCGCGCTCATCGACGACGTGATCCTCGGGTGCGCGATGCCGGAGGCGGAGCAGGGAATGAACGTGGCGCGCATCGCGAGCCTCCGCGCCGGCGTCCCCCACGACGCCTCGGCGGTGACGGTGAACCGCTTCTGCGCGTCGGGGCTTCAGGCCATCGCGTACGCGGCCGAGCGCATCCGCGCCGGTGGCGCGCAGGCCATCCTGGCCGGCGGCACCGAGTCGATGAGCCTCGTCCCGATGGGCGGCCATACGCTGCGCCCCAACCCGGCGCTCATGCGCGCGTATCCCGACGTCTACCTCTCGACGGGGCTCGTCGCCGAGAACCATGCGCGGGAGTACGGCATCACGCGCGACGCCCAGGACGCCTACGCGCTCGAGAGCCATCGACGTGCGATCGCCGCGCAGGATGCCGGCCGCTTCGACGCCGAGATCGTGCCGTATACCACCCGCGTGGTCACGGGAGCCGACGGCCACTCGCCGCGCACCGACGAGGTCACCGTTGCGCGCGACGAAGGCCCGCGCCGCGAGACATCGGCCGAGGCGCTGGCGGGGCTGCGGCCGGCGTTCCTCGCCGGCGGCACGGTCACCGCCGGCAACTCGTCGCAGATGAGCGACGGCGCCGCGGCGGTGCTCGTGATGGACGCCGACGCCGCACGCACGCATGGCGCCCTGCCGCTCGGGCGGTTCGTCGCGTACGCCACGGCCGGCGTCGCGCCGGAGCGCTTCGGCATCGGCCCCGTCCCCGCCGTCCGCAAGCTGCTCGCGGCCACGGGCCTGTCGCTCGACGACATCGACCTGGTGGAGCTGAACGAGGCCTTTGCCAGCCAGGTGCTGGCCTGCCTGGCCGAGCTGCCGATCGATCGTGATCGCCTGAACGTCAACGGCGGCGCCATCGCCCTGGGGCACCCGCTCGGCTGCACCGGCGCCCGGCTCGCGGTGAGCCTCCTGTACGAGCTGCACCGCCGCCGTGCACGCTACGGCATCGTCACGATGTGCGTGGGAGGCGGCATGGGGGCTGCCGGACTGATCGAGCGACTGGACGGATGACCACATGACCGGCACGCACTGGCTCCTCTCCCCCGCCACGCCCGACGCCGTGGCGACACCCGAGCGCCTCACCGACGAACAGCGCCTGATCCGCCAGACGACACGAGACTTCATGCGTCAGGATGTGCTTCCGCATCTCGACGCGCTCGACGCAAGAGACTGGACGGCGGCCCGGACGATGATCCGGAAGGCCGGGGCGCTCGGCCTGCTCGGCGTCGACGTCCCTGAGGAGCTCGGCGGCGTGGCGCTCGACACGCTGAGCTCGTTGCTCGTCGCGGAGGGCGTCGCGGCCAACGCGTCGTTTGCCACCACGTTCGGTGCGACGACCGGGCTGGCCATCGTGCCGCTGCTGCTGTTCGGCACCGACGAGCAACGCGCGCGATACCTGCCGCGGCTGGCCTCGGGAGAGTGGGTCGGCGCGTACGCGTTGAGCGAGGCCACGTCGGGGTCGGATGCCCTCGGCGCCCGGGCGCGGGCGGTACGCGACGCCGACGGCCGCTTTGTGCTCGACGGCGAGAAGATGTGGATCACCAACGGCGGCTTCGCCGACGTCTTCATCGTCTTCGCGAAGATCGACGGCGAGCACTTCTCGGCGTTCATCGTGGAGCGCGCGTTCCCCGGCGTCAGCAGCGGCCGCGAGGAGCACAAGATGGGGCTCCACGGTTCCTCCACCACCCCGCTCGTGCTCCAGGGCGTGCGCGTGCCCGCCGCCAACCTGCTTGGCGAAGCGGGGCGCGGCCACAAGGTCGCCTTCACCGTGCTGAACTACGGGCGCTTCAAGCTGGGTGGCATGTGCGCAGGCGGCGCCAGGGTGGCGCTGGCCGACGCGGCCACGTACGCGCAGCAGCGGCGCCAGTTCGGCCGTCCCATCGCCGAGTTCGGCGCCATCCGCCACAAGCTGGGCGAGATGACCGCCAGGCTGTACGCCGTCGAGAGCCTGCTCTACAGGCTGGCCGGTGCCATCGAGGCGGCACGGGGCGACGGCCTGAACGCCGCGCTCGAGGCCCATGCCGTGGAGGCCTCGATAGCCAAGGTCGCCGGCAGCGAGATGCTGGAGTACGTCCTCGACGAAACCGTGCAGATCCATGGGGGCAACGGCTTCGTCCGCGACTATCCCGTCGAGCGGTACTACCGCGACGCGCGGGTCAATCGCATCTTCGAGGGAACCAACGAGATCAACAGGCTGCTCATCCCGGGGCAGCTGATGCGGCGCGCGGTGAAGGGCGACCTGCCCCTCATCGCGGCGGCGCGCGGCCTCCAGGACGATCTGCTGCGGCCGGCCGCCGCCGATGCCGACGAAGGCACGGCCCTCGACAAGGCGGCCCGCCTCGGGGACGGCCTGCGCAAGGTCGCGCTGATGACGCTCGGCGCGGCGATGCAGCGCTTCGGCGAGGCCGTGCAGGACGAGCAGGAAGTGCTGTCGTGGGTCGCCGACATCGCCATCGAGGCCTACGCCGCCGACAGTGCGGTCGCCCGCGCGCGCCAGGCTGCCGACGCCGGCCGCGACGAGGCGGGTGCGCACGCGACAGCAGCGCTGACGGCCGTCATCGGTGGCGCGCTGCGGGCCGACGCGGCGGCCAGGCAGGTCCTTGCCGCGTCGGCGGAGGGCGACCTGCTGCGGATCGCGCTCGTCGGCGTGCGCCGCTACCTGAAGCTGCCGGCGGTCGACACGGTGCGCCTGCGGCGCGAGCTGAGCGACAGGGCACTGGAGCGCCAGGGCTACGCGTTCGTCTGATACCCTGTCCGCGTGAGGTACCGCGTCGTCGCCGGACTGCTGCTGCTCGTCGCCGGATGCTCGACGCAGCCGGCGGCGCGTGACTATGCCACGGCGCTCATGGAGGACCGCCGTGCGAAGGACGAGATGTTCCTGCGCAGCGCGGACTCACCGGTGCCCGCGGCCGTGCGCGACAGGTTCCTCCCGCTCGCGTACTACCCCATCGCCGAGCGCTTCAGGGCTCCCGCGGCCCTCGCGCCGGCCGACCCGTCCGAGTCGCCCGTCATGGAGATGCCGACGTCCACGGGCCAGCGCCGCCTGATGCGCCGCGCCGGCAGGCTCCAGTTCTCGATGCTCGGAGAACCGCGCGAGCTCGCGGCGTTCGTGTCGGCCGACGACCCAGGGCACCAGCGGCTGTTCGTGCCGTTCCGCGACCTGACCAACGGCTCCGAGACCTACGAGGCGGGACGCTACCTCGACCTCGAGCGCACGTCGACCGGTCTGTACGACCTCGACTTCAACCGTGCCTACCAGCCGTACTGCTACTACGATCCGCAGTACGACTGCCCGATTCCCCCGCGCGAGAACCGCCTCGACCTGCACGTCCGCGCAGGCGAGCGGATGCGCCCACCCGACGAGGCCCCGTGACGCTCGCCGCCGTGATCTTCGACTTCGACGGCGTGCTCGCCGACAGCGAGCCGCTCCATCTGGTGGCGTTCCAGCGAGTGCTCGCCACGATTGGCATCGAGCTGAGCGAGGACGACTACTACGCGCGCTACCTCGGGTTCAGCGATCGTGACGCATTCGTGGAGGTGTGCCGCGACCGCGGCGTGCCCCTCGACGACGCCACGCTCGAGGCGCTCCTCGAGGAGAAGGTACGTCTCTTCCCCACGCTCGTCGGGGAACACGGCCTGTTCCCCGGCGCCTCCGATCTCATCGATCGCGTGGCGGCCGCGATTCCCGTCGCGATCGCGTCGGGCGCGCTCCGCCACGAGATCGAGATGCTGCTCGAGGCGGGAGGCCTTGCCGGCCGCGTGCCCATCATCGTGGCCGCGGGCGAGACTCCACGCAGCAAGCCGCATCCCGATCCGTACGCGCGCGCGTTTGCGCTCCTGCGGGAGGCCGGCGCGCTCGAGGCCGGCGTCCGCCCGGCACAGGTGGTGGCCATCGAGGACTCGGAGTGGGGCCTCCAGTCGGCCCGCGCGGCGGGCCTGCGCACCGTGGGCGTGACGACCTCCTACGGGGCCGACCGTCTGCCGAGCGCCGAGGTCATCGTGGACGGCATCGACGCCATCACGCTGCCGCTGCTCGAGTCGCTCGTGGCGCGGCCCGTCCCGGCGAGCCTCGAGACATGACCGCGCGCGATCGCTTCCTGCACCTGGCCCGCCGCCCCGGCGAGGACGACCTCGCCGAAGCTGCCCTGCTGCTGGGGAGCCTCGAGTATCCGACCCTCGACGTCCGGCCCTCCCTCCTGCTGCTGGAGCGGCTGGCGGAGGAGGCGGCCGTGCGCGTACAGCGAGAGGCCGCCGGCGGCGACGTCCTTGCGCATCTGCAGGCCTTCGGGCAGTACCTGTTCGACGAGCAGGGGTTCTCGGGCGACGCCGCCGACTATGACAACCCGCGCAACAACTTCCTGAACGACGTGCTCGCGCGGCGCACCGGCGTGCCCATCACGCTCGCCATCATCTACATGCACGTCGGGCGACGGGCAGGTCTGTGGCTGGAAGGCATCAACTTTCCCGGCCACTACCTCGTCCGCTGCAAGGGCCTGCTCGGCGACCCCACGCCGACCGAAGACCTCGTGCTCGACCCGTTCCACGGCGGCGTGGTGCTGACCGAGCGTGACTGCCGCCGCCTGCTCGAGCGGGCCGGCGAGGACCTCCGCTACAGCCGCGCCCTGCTCGCGCCGGCGTTCAAGCACGAGACGCTGGTGCGGATGGTGCTGAACCTGAAGCGGTCGTACGCACGGCGGCGTTCCTTCCGCCAGGCGCGTGAGGCCTCGTCGCTGCTGCTGGCCCTCGACCCTGGCATGGTCCACGAGCTTCGCGACCGCGGCCTGCTCTCGTATCAGCTCGGATACTTCAACGCTGCCCTGTCGGACCTCGAGAAGTACCTCGAGCTCACGTCCCGCGAGCGCCGCAGCAGAGACAGGCGCGACCCGGAGGCCAGCGAGGAGTTCGAGGCGCTGTGGGAGCACGTCAAGAACCTTCGCCGCCGCCTGGCCTCGCTCAACTGACCTATCGCCTCTCACCGTCGCCCGTAGAATCCAAGTTTCCGTATCGCGTGACACCAAAGACTTGGAGTCGCGCGCGGGCACCGCGGCCGCCTCGTCACTTCCCGGCCGGTTTGCGCAAGGATCAGCCTGGCACGCAGGCTGCTAGTCCACCCGCCCATCACACCGCTTCATCACGCTGGCGCACCAGTTCGTCACGCGCCAGGCATCGGCTCATTGCAGGGGTGGGGGCCCCGAGCCTGATGTCACTGATGCCGGTGTACCGAAAGGGGAGGGTACAGGATGAGAGGCAAATGGCTTGCCCTGCTGCTGGTGATCGCCCTGGGGGTGGCACAGGCAGCGTTTGCGCAGAGCAACACCGGCCAGATCAGCGGTCGCGTCACCGACACGTCAGGCGCCGTCCTGCCGGGCGTGATCATCACGCTGACCGGCGGCAGCCTGCTCGAGGCGCAGACGACCGTCACGGCCGAGACCGGCACGTTCCAGTTCGTCGGGCTGCTGCCCGGCACCTACACGATGCGCTACGAGCTGTCGGGCTTCAGGACGGTCCTGCGCGAGACGGTGCCCGTGCAGGTGGGGTCGAACACGACGGCGAACGCCCAGCTGGAGGTATCGGCGCTCGAGGAGACCGTCACGGTGTCCGGGGAGTCGCCGGTCGTCGACACGAAGCGCGTCGGCACCAAGACCAACTTCACCCAGGAGCAGCTGCAGAACATCCCGTCGGCGCGTGACCCGTGGGTGATGCTCGAGCGGACGCCCGGCATCACGATGGACCGCACCAACGTCGGTGGCAGCCAGTCGGGGCAGCAGGCCGGCTACATCTCGCGCGGCGCCAACACCACGAACAACAAGTGGATGCTCGACGGTGTCGACATCGGCGACCAGGCCGCCACCGGCGCGTCATCGGTCTACTTCGACTTCGACATGCTGGAAGAGATGCAGGTCTCGACCGGCGGCAACGACATCACCCAGCAGACGGGCGGCGTCGGCATCAACCTGGTCACCAAGAGCGGCACCGACCAGCTGAAGGGCTCGGGACGCTACTACGTGACCGACCAGAACCTGGGCTCGACCAACCTCACCGACGAACTGCGCGCGCAGGGCGCCCGGACCGGTGCGCCGATCCAGAACATCAAGGACTACGGCATCGAGGCCGGCGGCCCGATCTACCGCGGTCGCGCCTGGTTCTGGGGCTCCTACTCGAAGCAGGACATCAAGGTGGGCGTTGTCAACTTCTTCCGCAAGGTCGAGGGCTGCCCGGTGAACGCCGCCGATCCCCTGGCGCAGCAGCTGTCGGTGTCGGAGCTGAACAAGTGCCTCAACACCGACCTCACGACGCTCGACAACTACAACATCAAGGGCAGCGCGCTGCTGTTCTCCGGCAACACCTTCACCTGGCACAGCAACTACGCCGACAAGATCCGCAACGCGCGTGACGGGTCGGACACGCGCCCGATCGAGACGACGTACCGGCAGATCGGGCCGGTGTGGACGCACAAGGCGAGCGACCGCCATGTCTTCACCGACCGCTGGATCGGCGACGTGCAGTTTGCCCACGTCGGCGGCGGCTTCGCGCTGCTGTTCCACGAGGACGACCTGCGCACCGTGCAGCCGCTCAACGACCTCGCGCTGAACTCGTGGGCGCGCTCGCTCAACGAATCGACCTACGACAGGCCCGCCACGAGCATCGAGGGCAACTCGACGTACTTCCTGCCGGCGCGTCTCGGCGGCGACCACGCGTTCAAGTTCGGCTTCAAGTACCGCGAGACGCCGTCGTACTCCACGACCGTGTACGGCGGCGACGTCTACGCGCAGGTGCGCAACGGCGTGCCCGAGCGGGCGCAGTTCTGGCGCAGCTCCGCGGTCAACTACGACATGGACACGACGAGCCTGTACGTGCAGGACACGTTCACGCGCGACAAGCTCACCTTGACGGCCGGGATCCGCTGGGATCGCCAGGACGATGCGGCACTGTCGTCCACAGTGGAGGCCAACCCGATGATCCCGCAGTGGCTGCCCGCCGTGACCTTCGCCGGTGACGACGCGGGCGTCACGTTCTCAGACTGGTCGCCGCGCATCGGGATCGGCTACGACCTGTTCGGCACCAGCCAGACCGTCCTGCGGTCGAACTTCGCCGTCTACTATGGGCAGATCGGCCCCGGCAGCCTCTCGGGCATCCTCAACCCCGTCGGCGCGGCGAGCGTCTCGTTCCCGTGGAACGACGCCAACGGCGACCGGTTCGTCACGCTCGACGAGGTCACGCTCGAGCGCTCGGCACTCATCGCCTTCTCGGGCAACTACGATCCCGACAACCCGACGGCGCTCGGCACGCCGAACTCGGTGGACCCGAACCTCAAGAACGAGCGCACGCGCGAGTTCACGGTGAGTGTCGACCATCTGCTCCGCGGCGACATGGCGCTGTCGGCCACCTACATCTACAGGAAGTACGACGGCTTCCGGCACAACCAGCGCCTGGGCATCAGCGAGTCGAACTGGGTGCCCGTCACGTTCCAGCCCACGTGCCCCTCGTCGACGGCGACGTGCCCGGAGCTGACCTACTACCAGCCGAACATCAACCTGCCCGCCGAGCAGATGCTCACCAACCGCGACGGCTACTACCGCGACTTCAACGGCCTCGAGGCGGTGTTCACCAAGCGCACGTCGAACCGCTGGATGCTCGACACGAGCTACGCCTACAACAGCGCGGTCGAGAACTTCAAGACGGTGGCGTCGTTCAGCGACAGGAGCGACCCGACCAACTACAGCGTGTCCAACGGCTACCAGTACGCCCCGGAGGCCGGCGGCAGCGGCATCGACAACGTGTTTGTCAACGCCAAGCACCTGTTCAAGGTGTCGGGGGCCTACGTGGCGCCATGGGACATCAACATCGGGGCGTTCTTCAACGCGCGGCAGGGTTACGTGTTCCCGCAGCGCGTCCTGTCGCCGACCCGGACGGGTGCCGCGGGGACGACGAACCTGTACATCCACGGCTGGGGCGAGAGCCGCTACGGCACGCTCAAGACGCTCGACCTGCGGGTGAGCAAGCGCTTCTTCTTCGGCCAGCGCAGCATCGAAGGCAGCTTCGACGTCTTCAACCTGGGCAACGTGAACACGGTGCTCACGCGTCAGCTCAGCCAGACGTCGGCCGCGGCCAACAACGTCACGGGCATCGTGGCGCCGCGCGTGGCGCGCATCGGCGTCCGCGTGCTGTTCTAGGCGCCCCCGGCAGGGACGGCTCTCCGAGCCGTCCCTGCCTCTCGACCTTCCGACGGCTCGCGCCCCGGACGGCTCGGAGAGCCGTCCCTACCTGGGCGCCTCCGAGGACGGCTCGGAGAGCCGTCCCTACCGGGTCTGCCGTCCTGCCTCGTAGAGGGCGAGCGCCACAGCGGTCGCGACGTTCAGCGAGTCGGCGCCGTTGCGCATCGGGATGCGGGCCCTGACGTCACATGCCGCCAGCGCTTCGGCACTGAGGCCGCTTCCCTCGTTCCCCGCCACCAGCGCCACCACGCCGCCTGCAGGCCCCTCGAGCGCCTCCCGCAGCGGCATCGCGTCGTGCGCCGGCGTGAGCCCCACCAGCCGATAGCCGGCCGCCCGCAGCATCCCCCACGGAATCGTCCCTGCACACGCGGCCCACGGCAGCTCGAGCACCGCCCCCATCGACGTGCGCACCGCCTTGCGGTACAGCGGATCGGCCGATCGCCCGTCCAGGACGACGCCGGCGGCGCCGAGCCCCTGTGCGTTGCGGAAGATGCTGCCGATGTTGTCGACGTCGACCAGGTGCTCGGCGACGACGAGAGGACTCTCAGTGTCGATCTGCGCGAGGAGCGTCTCGAGGGCAACCGGCTCGGGCCGCCGGGCGAGCGCCACCACGCCGCGGTGGAAGTTGAACCCTGTCACGGCTTCCATCTCGTCCGGCGACCGCACCTCCAGCCTGTCCGGCACCAGACGCTCGAGATCCAGGGCCGACGCGGCGGCCGGCGTGGCGAGCACGGCTTCGATGCGCCCGCGCCAGGCGCCACCTGGCCGCGCGAGCAGGCGGGCAAGGATCGTCCGGCCTTCGATCACGAACAGGCCGGCGGCACGAAGGCGGGACGCGTCGCCGATCACCTGCCAGTCGACATCCCTCACCCTGCGCTCCTCGACCGCCGACGGGACGCGTCAGGGTCGGCACCCGACGTTCAGCGTCGGCATCCTGAAGCGGACCGCCGTGGACGGCCTCAGCACCATGCGGCCGTCCACGTCGGGTCCGCCTCCGCGACCGGCATCACGCATGCCCGATCATCGGCGTCGGACCTGCCATCGGACGGACTGCGACCGCGCTCGTCAGGCCGCGCATCCGGCGCCGGTGCCTGCCTCGGCGGACGGCACCGATCCCCGGGGCATCCGAATGCCGGCATGCTGCCCGGCCTCGACGCTCGTGCGGGCGACGCCCGGCATCGCCAGCAAGAGTCCGACAGCCGTGGTGACGGCGGGAAGCGCTGTCATGGGACCTCCTTGACTTGCTGCTAAGACGGCCGTTGCCCAGCCGCGGCCTCTTCTCCGGGCCGTTCATCGCTCGGGCGGCCGCGCGTCTACCCAGGCAACGGCGCGGCAGGCGTCTGGCACGCCGTGTCCACAGGCGACGCCGAAGGCCTGGCGCGCCGCCGCGTGCTGGTCCAGTTCGAGGTGCGCGAGCCCGAGGTACCAGGCCACCTCGCCGCGTCTGTCGTCGGGCGCGGCATCCAGCGCGGCCTCGAGAGCGGTCACGGCATCGGAGGGCACCCTCGCGAGCAGCCATGCCGCGCCGGCGTAGAACTGGAGCAGCGGGATGTCCCGATGCTCCTTGGCGAGCGCCTCGAGCGCGAGCGCCGCGCCGGCGTAGTTGCCCGCCTGCCAGGGGCGTACCGCCTCGTCGATCGCGTCGCTCGGTGGCAGGACGATGGCCGGCGGCACGGGCCGCAGCCAGACGGGGCGCGACGCGCCTGTCGGCAAGGCACTCGGCGGGGCCGGCACCGCAGGTGCCGGCCCGACAGCCGGCTCCCGCCGCGCGACGACGAGGCCGGCGAGGCCGACTGCCACCGCTGCGACCGTGACGCCCAGCGCCACGCGCCGGGCACGCCGCCATGCGGTCATGGGCGCGCCCCGGACACCCCGCCGGCACCGGCAGCCCGGCGCCGATATCGATCGGCGGGCGCCAGTTGGTGCATCATGGGCGTGCCCTCCCCAGCCATAGCCTCACGCGACAGGTGCATCCAGTCGTGTCGACAGTCACCTACGCTTTCGGTCCGTTCCGGCTCGATCCTGCCGAGCACCTGCTCCTGCGCGACGGGGTCCCGGTGACCCTGACGCCGAAGGCCTTCGAGACGCTGTGCGTCCTCGTGGACCGTCATGGGCGACTCGTGCCGACGCAGGAGCTCATCGCGTGCGTCTGGCCCGACACGTTCGTCGAGCCGAACAACCTCGCGCAGCAGGTGTCGGCGCTGCGCCGCGCGCTGGGTGACGGCGACCGCGGCGTCCGCTACATCGAGACGGTGCCGAGACGAGGGTACCGCTTCACGGCACCCGTCGTCAGGCACGAGCCCGCCCGGCTGCCCGAGGGCGTGCCGGCGGACAGCCGCCGCGGCGGCGACGCGCCGCCCGCACCGGCGGCGCCTGGCGGCGATCCGCTGGCCGAGAGCGGGTTCGCGCGACCGCGCAGCCGGTACGCGCTGAGCGGCGACACCAGCATCGCCTATCAGGTGATCGGCGACGGGCCCATCGACATCGTCTTCGTCATGGGCTGGGTGTCGCACCTCGACTGGTTCTGGGAGGAGCCGTCGTTTGCGCGTTTCCTTACGCGTCTCGCGTCGTTCTCGCGGCTGATTCTCTTCGACAAGCGTGGCACCGGCCTGTCGGACCGTGTCACGGTGCTGCCGTCACTCGAGCAGCGGATGGACGACGTGCGGGCGGTGATGGAAGCCGTGGGCTCGACGCGCGCGGCGCTGCTCGGCGTGTCGGAAGGCGGCCCGATGTCCAGCCTGTTTGCCGCCACGCACCCGGACATGACGCTGGCGCTCGTGATGATCGGCACCTATGCCAAGCGGATCCACGCACCGGACTACCCGTGGGCGCCGACGCCCGCGCAGCGCGACGCGTTCTACGAGGAGATCCGCACGCGATGGGGCGAGCCGATCGGCATCGAGGACCGCGCGCCGTCACGCCAGCACGACCCCGCGTTCAGGCGCTGGTGGGCCTCCTACCTGCGCAACGGCGCAAGCCCGGGAGCGGCGCTGGCCCTGACGCAGATGAACACGCGCATCGACGTGCGCGAGGTGCTGCCGAACATCCGCGTCCCGACGCTCATCCTGCACCGCATCGGCGACAGGTGCCTGCGGATCGAGGAGGGCCGCTACGTCGCGTCGCGGATCCCCGGCGCGCGCCTGATCGAACTGCCGGGCGACGATCATCTGCCGTTTGTGGGCAACCAGGACGACATCATCCATCCCGTCGAGGCGTTCCTGACGGGCTTCCATCCCGGGACGGCGTACGACGAAGTGCTCGCCACCGTGCTCGTCGCGCACGTGGTCGGCGGCGTCGACGACGATACGCGGCCCCGGCTCGAGGCATTCGTCCGGCGCGAGGTGGCGCACTTCCGCGGCGTCGGTCTCGAGGTGGCCGACGGGCGCATCCGTGCCGCGTTCGACGGACCGGCGCGCGCCGTGCGGTGCGCGGCGGCGATCGCGCTCACCGCGCGGCGTCTCGGCGTGTCGGTGCGGGCCGCGCTCGACCTCGGACAATGCGCGCTGACCGACGCGGGTGTCAGCGGCCACGCCGTCGCCCGTGCCGGGGAACTCGCGGCGTCGCTGCCGTCCGACATGGTCGTCGTGTCGCCGCCCGTGCACGACCTCGTCGCGGGCGCGGGCCTCGCCTTCGCCCACGAGGCGCCCACGCATGACGACCGCGGCACGGCGATGTACGTCGTCGATCTCGAGGCGCTGCTGACGCCGGGACACGTCGAGCTGTAGCCGGGCGTTCGGTTGGCTCGGCCGTGTCGTTATTCCCCTACGAAGAGTCGTCCAGCCAACGGCATACGCGGGATCGGGTTCAAGAGCGCAGAAGGGAGGGGAGGGCCCGACTGCATTCGCGGACCCGATCCCGGTTGCCGGCGGCGGGGACGCTCTTCGTCTTTTCGTGGCCGTCCCGACGGCCCACAGCACGTGGTCCCGCGCCCGAGCAGGCCCGACGCCGTGTGGTAGACTGCCCGCCTCATCGCGGAGCCTCCTGCATGAAGATCGGACTGCTCGTCGGACGCGAGTACAGCTTCCCTCCCGCGTTTCTCGACAGGGTCAACGAGCTCGGGCGGGAGCACGGCGTGACGGGCGAGTACGTGACGCTCGGCGGCACCCCCCTCGACGAACCGCACCGCTACACCGTCATCGTCGACCGCATCTCGCACGAGGTCGAGTACTACCGTGCCTTCCTGAAGGTTGCCGTCCTCACCGGCACCTACGTCATCAACAACCCGTTCTGGTGGACGGCCGACGACAAGTTCTTCAACTACGCCGTCATGT
>CAYSHC010000001.1:0-18406 GCA_964430855.1 uncultured Vicinamibacteraceae bacterium | reverse complement strand
AACAACCCGTTCTGGTGGACGGCCGACGACAAGTTCTTCAACTACGCCGTCATGTCGCGCCTTGGCGTCGCGGTGCCGAAGACCGTGCTGCTGCCGCAGAAGGCCTACCCGCACGACCTCGACATCCTGCCGGCGTCGCTCCGCAACCTCGAGTACCCGATGGACTGGGACGCGCTGCTCGACCAGGTGGGACGTCCCGCGATCCTGAAGCCGTATGGCGGCGGCGGGTGGAAGCACGTCTACAAGGTGCACACGCGGGAGGAGCTGCTCGAGGCGTACGACGGCACGGCGCCCTACTGCATGATGCTGCAGGAGTACATCCACTTCGAGCAGTACGTGCGCTGCTTCACGTTCGGCAAGACCGACATCGTGCCCGCCGCCTACGACCCCCACCAGCGCCGGTACCTGCTCGAGCACGAGTACCTGACGGCCGATCTCGGTGCCCGTGTCGTGCGCGACGCGCAGACGATCAATCAGGCGCTCGGCTACGAGATGAACGCGATCGAGTTCGCCATCCGTGACGGCGTGCCGTATGCCATCGACTTCCTGAACCCGGCCTGCGACTTCGAGCGCGACCGCATCACGCCCTTCTACTTCGACATGGTTGTCGACCGCATGGCGCGGCTGTGCATCGACAGGGCGCTCAATCCCGACCCCACACGCATGTGGCCGCGATGGGAAGAGATGCTCGGCGTCGGGCCCGCGAGCGGCTTCACCGGCGCGCCGGCGCCACCGGCGTCCTAGCTCTGCCGTCACCGGGCCTCACGGCCAACATCCTGTCTCGCGCGGTCTGATTGACTGTACGCTGGAAGCGTCACGAAGAAGGAGTTGCACGTGAGCCGAGCATCAGCAGCCTGTCTGGTCATCGCCCTCAGCGCCTGGACGCTGGCGGCCGCCCAGGAGATGAGCCCGCAGCAGCTGTTCAACGCGGGCAGGTTCAACGACGTGGTGAGGTCCGTCCCGGCCGAGGCCGGCGACGACGCCGCGTACCTCGCCGCGCTGGCCCACCAGCGCCTCAACCAGGCAGGTGAGGCCAAGGCCAGGCTCGCAAGGCTCGGCGGCGGCGACGAGAACAACCCGTGGACGTTCATCGGCCGGTCCGCCACGGCGCAGATCGACGGCGACCACGCGGCGGCCGAGGCCGCGGCCCGTCGTGCCGTCGAGCTGAACGGCGAGCTGTTCGAGGCGCGGTACCAGCTCGGGCACGCGCTGTACGCGGCGAGCAACTGGGCCGGGGCGGCCGAGGCGTTCGAGCACGCGACGAAGCTGTCGCCCAACCACGCGTACGCGCACTACTATGCCGGCCAGGCGTTCTACCGCGCCAAGCGCGTCGACCGGATGGCCCAGCACTTCGAATACTTCCTGAAGCTGGCCCCCACGGCCCCTGAACGCTCGCAGGTGGAGGCCGTGATGCGCACCGTGCGCGGGTAGCAGGGGCGGCGGGCGTCAGAACACCTGCCCCAGACCGATGTACGCCCGCCACGACTTGTCCGTGGGGCGTCGATTCAGCGGCACGCCGACGTCCACCCGTACGAGTCCCGCCGGCGTGCTGACACGCACGCCGGCGCCCGTTGCCCACAGCAGGCCGTTCCACCCGATGTCGCGGGCGCGCGGGTAGATGCCGCCGCCGTCGAGGAACGCGACGCCGGAGATCCAGCGCCATATCGGCGCCCGCACTTCCCCGTTCAGCACCAGGAGCCCATCGCCGCGCGCGATGCCCAGGATCGGGTCGATCTCGCCGATGGCGCTCTCGCCGTAGCCGCGCACGCTCGTCGCGCCGCCGGCGGAGAACCGCTCGGAGCCGATCAGGTCCTGCCCGCCGAAGCCGCGGCCGACGCCGAGTTGCGAACGCCCCGCAAGGACGACGTTGCCAATCGACCTGTACGCCGACTGCTGGACGTAGTACTTCGCGAACTCGAAGTCGGAACCGACCCACCCGCGTGACAGCTCCACGGTGGAGGCGTGGAACCATCCCCGCGTCGGCGCGGAGGCATCGTCGCGCCTGTCCACGAACGCGGTCGAGGTGAGACGTGGCGCCGTGATCGTGATGTCGAAGAGGTCGGGGTCCTTCGGGTCGTACGTGCGGCTCCGCTCGTAGCGGTACCCGTACGTCAGGCGCAGGCCCTCGATCCATGGCAGCGCCTGCGTCACGCCCGCGCTGACGTCGGTCCGGATGTCGATCGGGCTGTCGGTGACGTCGGGCGCGAGGCGCGAGCGCGCGATGCCGGCCGACACCTGGAGCCGCGCGTCGTAGCCGAGGATGCCCGGCGTCGTGAGGAACGTGCGGCCCGTCTGACGTGCGCGCTCGTACCGGCCGGAGATGCCCGACGTGATCGCGCGTCCGAAGAGGTTGCGGTTCTCGAGGAGCGCCGACAGGCCCGGCGTGACGCGCCGCGTCTCGGTGGTGCGCAGTACGTCGTCCTGGAGCACGTCGTCGTTGACCGCGAGCCCGTAGCGCAGGCGCAGGCGCGGCGTCTCGTGCACCACGCCCGTGACCGCCACCGGCTGCACCCGCGTGCCGTCCGGCTCGACCTCGACGGGACCCGCGTCGTCGATGCGCACGTCGGCGGACGCGACGACACCGGTGTCGTAGAGGCGCTTGCGCGCGGCGAGCAGGCCCGACGGCGTGGCCACCGTTCCCGGCGGCATCGCCAGCGCGCGTTCGAGGATCGCCTCCTGCGTCCGCTCGCGGCCATCGATGTGTGTCGCGACGATGACGGCACGCGCACCTTCGTCCACGGCAATCGAGACGTCGACGTCGCGCGTCTCGTGATGGACGTCCGAGGCCGCGCGCACGTCCACCGCACGGAAGCCTTCCGACAGATACCAGTGCTCGAGGTCACGGACGGCCGTACTGAGCCGCGCGGTGTCGAACGGCTCGCCGGGCGAGAGCCCGAGCTGCTGCCGCGCCGTGACCTCGCGTGCGCCGGCCACGCCCTCGACCGACACTCGCCGAAGCGTGTAGAGCTCGCCGTCGGTGACCTGCACGGTACGCACCGCACGCCCGCCCTCGACGACCGGTGCGGCCACCGCGACCTGGGCCGCCAGCGCACCGCGGCTGCGGAGCCAGGTACGGGCGCGGGAGGCGAGCGCCTCGGGATCGAGCCACGCGAGCAGCTGACCTCCGGCGTCGAGCCATTCCCTGAACGCGGGCTCGAGCGGCGGCGCCACGCCCTCGACATCCACGGCCGTGCCGAGCGGCGCGCCGGGGTCGATGCGCACCGACACGATCTTGGCCCGGCCCTCTTCCTCGAGCGAGATCGCGACCTCGACGTCGGCCAGCGGGTGGCCGCGGGCAAACATCGCCTCGCGTGCGATGCGCGTGAGGTCGGCGGCGAGGAAGCCGTCGAAGACGGAGCCCTGCCACGCCTCGCGCATCCTGGCCAGGGCCGCGTCTCCGAGCGACGCGCCCTCGACCTCGAGCCTCCCCTGGGGTCCGGCCTGGACGTCGTAGCGCAGGGCCACGACAGGTCCGTCCGGCCCGTCGCCGACGTCACGGCGCGCGACGACACGGTGCTCGTAGTACCGACGGTCGTACAGCCACCGAGCGAGCCGATCGCGGTCTTCCTGCCAGCGATAGAAGTCGAACGCGTCCCCCTCGTCGAGGCGGAGCACGTCGGCCAGCGCATCCTGCAGCGTCGGATCGTCGGCGGTGACCGTCGTCGCCGCCACGGTGGGCGATGGCGTACGCCCGCCGGTAGGCGAGGGCGATGCCCCGAAGACGACCTCGTGGCGGAACTCGTACGACATCGAACGGTCGTCGCGCTGGAGCAGGCGCGCTTCGACACGCCGGATGGGCTTCCACGTGACGAGCCAGGTGATGCCGCTCGCATCGCGCAGGTTCTGCGAGAAGAGCACCTCGACATCGGAGCGCAGGCGCTTGACCAGCGTGAGGCGCGCCACCGGGTCGGTCTCGGCGGCGACGTCCGCCTCGCCCGTTCCTGCGCGGTCGTCGAGCATCAGGTCGCGCTCGAGGCGCAGCGCGTCGAGCCCCACGCCGCGCCCGATGACTCCGAACAGGTCCGCGGAGATCAGCGTGAGCAGTTGCTCGCCGGCGGCGGTGCCGGAGAGGTCGTCGAGGCCGCGGCCGCTCACCAGCAGCGAGGCGAGTTCGGCCTGGCTCAGCGGCTGGCCCGCGTCGGGAGCCGACAATGTCACCTCGAGCTGCTCCACGGAGCCCGACGCCTCGATGCGGATGCGCTCGCCAGAGGCACGCGTCTCCGCGGCCAGGTCGACGATGGGTTCGATGCGCGCCGGGTTGGCGAAGTCGACTGCCCCCCGCTCGACGCGGTAGGTCAGGCCGCCAAGATAGAGCTCGCCGCCCTCCTCGACGCTGAGGCGGCCGGAGAGGACGGGCGTGGCGAGGCTGCCGGTCAGCCGCACGGCGCCGCCGACCGAGAAGCGGCCGTAGTTGTTGTCGACGATCACGGGCTCGCGGGTCTCGACGTCGATGCCGAAGCGGATGTCGGCGCCACCGCCGCCGTCGAGCCCGCCGAGCGTGGGTGCCTCCGTCGCGAGCATCGCCGTCGACAACGCCGACAGCGCGATCGGATCGCGGTAGGCGCCGCGCAGCACCGCGACGTCGCCGGTCACGTCGACGCGGTTGCCGGGGGCGAACGACGCGACGAGGTCGACGTCCGCCTCGATGCGCATCCCCTCCGGGTACTCGAGTGGCATCCCGTCGACGCGCAGGTGCGCCTGTCCACGTGGCTCGTTGTCGGGCGAAAGCGACAGGTCGGCCGTGATCGTCAGGGGTGACCCGTTGGCGAGGCCGCGCATCGAGGTGATGGACATCTGCCGGCCGTTGAACGTTGCCGTGCCGTCCACCTGCTCGACGACGAGCCGGGGCTCCGCCACACGCAGCGACGCGTCGGTGAGGAGCACCTGCCCCTGCACCTCGGGCGAGTCGAGCGGGCCGAACGCCCAGAGGTCGACCTCGGCGCGGCCCCCCGGGGCGACGCCGTCGAGGAAGGGCTGCAACAGCGCGAGCGCGGTCAGCCCCCGCAGCTGCACGTCGAGCTCCTGCTGATCGCCGGTCAGCTGCGCGGTGCCGTCGACCGCAATGTCGGTGTTCGGGCCGGAGAAGAGCACGTCCTTCACCGACAGGGTGCCGCGCTCGAGACGGACGACCGTGGGACGCGCCTGCGCCAGCGGGATGTTCTGCAGGGTGAAGCGGGCCTCGTCGAGCGTCAGCGTCGCCGTGGCGTCCTCGAGCGACGGCGACGTCGCCTCGGCGACGAGGACCGCGGAGACGCGCCCGTCGATACCCTGAAGCGCGTCTGCTCCCACGAAGGGCCCCAGGAGTGCCGGCTGCAACCCGGTCGCGCGTGCGTCCACCCTCGCCGCGCCCGGCGCGTCACCGAGCCACGGCTGCAAGGCGTCGGGCACGTACGGCGCGAACATGCGCAAGGGCACGCGGCCCGCGACCCTCGCCCGCGCCTCACGCCACAGCAGCTCCGACTCGCCGGCATCGAGCACGCCGTTGTCGAGCGTCGCCTGGAGCCTCGGTACGCGAAGCGGTGCCCCGGCAACATCCGCGGCGGCGTCGGTGAGCAGGAGCGTTGCACGGGGCCGCGGGGCGTCGAGCGTGCCGTCGAGGCGTGCGCGCAGGTCCACGCGTCCATCGAGCGGGGGCATGTCCGCGCGCAGGACGGCCAGCCAGGGGTGCAGCGCGTCGATGCCGCCCTCCACGCGAACGTCGAGAGGCACGTCCTGCGGCTCACGTCCGACGGCCCCGTCCGCAGAAAGGACGAGACTGGCCGTCCTCACGACCAGCCCCTGCACGGCAACACGGTCGCGGCTGGCGTCCAGCGTCGCGGGGCCTGCCACCGCGAGCGAGGCGTCGGACGTCGAGGCCGTCAGGGCATGGATGGTCGCGCTGGCGCTGGCCGTCTGCGCGGGCGCCTCGGCATCGCCCGTGGCGACGACCTCCGCGGAGAGCGACGCGTCGATGGCCGCGAGCGACTCCGGCAGCCATGGCCGGAATGGCTCCAGCGTCAGCTGATCGGCTGTCACCGTCCACTGGAAGGGATAACCGGCGCCGAAGCCCACGCCGCCAACCGCGGTCGTGCGCCACTCGGGCAGCGCGACAGCGCCGGCAATCTCACGACCGTCGGCCGTGAGCCGCGCCGTCAGCGAGGCCACCGGCCGGTCCTGAACGGTGACGGACCGGGCATCGAGTGCGATTGTCCCGACGGGTCGCCGCCATGCGCCTCGCGTGTCCAGAGCGAGGTCGAGCGTCGCGGCCACGGGCGCGACGGCCGTGCCGGCAGCATCGGTCACCGGCCGCAGCGGCCAGCCCTGCAGCGACAGGCGTGCCGCGTGGGTCTCGCGCGCGAGGTTCGCCTCGAGGCTGCCCTCGAGGCGGCCGGCGCCGGCCCGGGCCTCGATGCCTGACACCTGCACGTCGTCACCGTGCCAGGCGACGCGAGCCTTCAGCGCGTCGACGCGCTGTCCGGCGGCGGCGAGGTCACATGCGCTGACGTCTGCCTGCACCGACGGCCGCCCCAGCGTGCCGCCGACCCGCGCGTCGAGCGAGACGTCGCCGGCGACCCGCCAGCGCCCCATGGCCTCGTCGACAAGGATCGCGCCGACGTCCGGCAACGTGCCGGTGATGTGACCCGTCAGGTTCTGCTCACCTGTCAGCCCGACCCGCAGCGATCCCCGGAGACGGTTCGGGCCGATGGACACGACGGCATCCGAGGCGGCGATCTCCGCGAGGGTCGCGGTCCCCCGCGCCGTCACCGTCGCCGGATCGGTGAGTGGCGACGCGGCGACGCCATCGAGCGCCCAGTCCGCGGACGGCTCGGCAACCGTGCCGGACACGTACGCAACCAGACCAGCGCGACCGTCGATGTCCATGGCGGTGCCCGCGAGGCCTGCCGCGGCCCGCGCGAGGCTGGCCACCTCGGCGTGGATGGTGCCGTTCACGCTGCTGCCGCCGGCGTCGTCGAAGGCGCCCTCCAGCCGCGCCGCGGCCGTGGCGGTGTCCTGCATCGCCAGGTCGGCGACCGCCTTCCAGCGTCCTGCGTCGAGCGTGAGGGCCACGCTCGCGTCGAGCGGCACGGCGTCGCCGGCCGTCGACGGTACCCCGGAACGCGCCGTGGCTCCGACCACTCGTGCCTGCGCGGAGCCGCGCCACTGCAGCCACTCGAGACCCGGACCGCCGGCGTCGAACTTGCCGTCGACCCGGCCTGCCAGGGCGGCACCCGGCACATAGGCGGCCAGGACGGTGCCGGCGTCGATCGCCGCAATCGTCCCGCGCAGGCGTGTGGTGCCGTCGGGCGTCAGCGCGACCAGCGCGTCGGCCATCGTCACGCGTCCTCCGGCGAGGACCGCCGACAGCGTCTCGATCACCACGCGAGACGTGTCCGCCGAGCCGCTGGCGTCGAGGGCCGTCGGCGGGAGGCGCCCGTCGGTCATCCCGTCGGCGTCCACGGACCACGACATCTCGGGAGCGTCGAGCGGACCTGCCAGCGTCAGCCGGCCCTCGACGGTGCCGCGGGCGTCAGGCAGGCCGGCGAGCGCCCTCACGTCGGCGACATCCACGCGCAGCGTCGCGGCGAGATCGGCGGCGCTGCCGATCGTGTCGAGCCGGCCCGCCACGTCGACAGCCGACGCGCCGCTTCGGATCCCGGCCTCGCGGACGTCGAGGACGCCGGCGTCGAGCGTGAAGGCGGCGCGCAGCCTGCCCTCGAGCGTCTCGCCGTGGACGCCGACCCTGACGTCGCCGGCACCTGCGAGCGCACCGTCGCGTGGCTGGAGGGAGAGGCCGCTCAGCGTGACGTGCCACTCGGACGGGACGTCCGCAACCTCCACCGTCGCGTCGGTGAAACGGACGTCTTCCAGCGTGAGGCGTGGCAACTCCGTGTCGGAGTCGCCCTCGGTTCGGGGCAGGTTCCAGGTGCCGTCGGCACCGCGTCGCAGCAGGACGTAGGGGGTGTCGGCCACGAGCCGTTCGATCCTGATGTCGCGCCCGCGCGTCGTCAGGACCGACCAGCCCAGGTCGGCCTCGAGGCGGCTGGCGACGAGCAGGGGGACGTCGGTGTAGCCGACCGCGGCGACGCGCACCTGCTCGGCAACGACGGCAAGCCGCGTCGGCGCGAAGCGGACACGGGCGGCCTCGATGTCGAGTCCGGATGAGGTACGGATGGCGGAGAGCGCCTCGCGCGTCAGCATCCGCTGCACGGGTGGCAGGTGGAGCGCGACGAGGCCCAGGAGGGGCAGCGCGAGCACCGCGGCGGCGAGCCAGAGGAGCACGCGCCGGCGAGAGCGCGACACGGCGCCTCGATCTTAGCCGAGGCCGGGCGCCGGCGCGCCCGCCACCCTTGACCGACCAGATCGGTCGGATTATGCTGGGCACCGTTTGCGCGACATGCACGACCATCTGGACGACGACGGGTACGAGGTGCTGGCCGAGTCGGACGACTGCTGCGTCTACCGCTGCGAGCACGGCTGCCTGCACCTGCAGATTGGCGACGTGAACGTCCGCGTCGACGAGTCCCGCTTCGCCGATCTGGCGGCGGTCATCGAAACGGCCGTCGCGAAGCTGCCTGTCACGGCGCAGCGCTGGGCTACCGTCCGCGGCCCCGCCCACTGAGGCGTCGGCGCTGCGCCGCGGGCCCTGACTGAACGCCCGCCCCCTCCAGTTCGTCACATCCCCCTGGAAGCACGTCCCACGCCTGTTGCGAACCGGTGGACTGCCGGGGTAGCAGGGGAGGTGCGTTCCTGCTGAGCCGAATGTCGCACGAACCGGTCCACCCGTCCCCTGCGCCGTCCGGCTCGGCTGCTGCGGCGCCCGCCTCGACCCTCCGCGGGGCCGTCCTCGACAGCCTGCGCGCGCCCCACTCCATCCACACCGAGACTGTCGAACGCCGGGCGTGGCTGCTGCTCTTCGCCGTCCTGCTCGTCCTGAGCGTGTTGACGATGCCGCAGCTCGCGCTCCAGTACTCGATGCGCGGCGTCTCGCTGCCGTGGCACGAGATCGTCTTCTCGGGCCTCGCGACGTGGCTGCCGTTTGCCGCCCTCGCGCCGCTCATCATCACGCTCGCCCGCCGCTTCCCGCTCGAGCCCTCGACGTGGCGGTTCTCGCTGCTGGTCCACGTTGGCGGATCGCTCGCCGTCTGTCTCGGGTACGCCGTCCTGCGATGGGCCCTGAGCTACGTGCCCATCGTCGACCCGTCGCCGCTGCCGTTCGTCTGGCTGCTGGTGTCGCAGTTCTACCTCGCGTTCCAGTCGTACTGGGTGCTCGTGGCCGTGCACCAGGCCTGGCACAACTACATGCGGTTCCGCGACCGCGCGCTGCGCGCGTCGCAGCTCGAGGCACGGCTCGCGAAGGCGCAGCTCGAGGTGCTGAAGGGTCAGCTCCACCCGCATTTCCTGTTCAACACGCTGAACGCGATCTCGACGCTCGTCCACCGCGACCCCAGTGCCGCCGACGAGATGATCACGCAGCTCAGCGACCTGCTGCGGATGTCGCTCGACTCGATCGGCGTGCAGGAGGTGACGCTTGGCCAGGAGATCGACTTCCTCTCGCGGTACCTCGACATCCAGCGCACGCGCTTCCAGGACCGGCTCCACGTCGAGATCTCGGTGCCGTCAGAGCTGCTCGGCGTGATGGTGCCGAACCAGGTGCTGCAGCCGATCGCCGAGAACGCCATCAAGCACGGCCTGTCGGCGAGCCCCGACGGCGGCCGGATCGTCGTGACGGCACGCCGCACCGGCTCGTGGCTCGAGCTGGCGGTGCGTGACAGCGGCCCCGGGATCCGCCTCGGGCCCGAGGGGTTGCCCGTCGGCGGCATCGGGCTGCGCAACACGCGCGAGCGCCTGCGCGAGCTCTACGGACCGGGTGCGGTGCTGACGCTCGCCAACCACCCCGAGGGGGGCGCCGTCGTCCGCCTGCATCTGCCGCTTGGCGACGACGTCCCCTCGCCGGAACCGTCCCACGAAGGAGTACCAGCATGACCCTCCGAACTCTCATCGTCGACGACGAACCCCTGGCGCGTGAGCGGGTGCGCATGATGCTCACGGCACATCCCGACACGGCCATCGTCGGCGAGTGCGGCGACGGTCAGCAGGCGGTGTCGGCCATCCGGGAGCACAGGCCGGACCTGGTGTTCCTCGACGTGCAGATGCCGGGACTCGACGGGTTCGGTGTGCTGCGCGCGCTCCAGGGCGAGGCCCTGCCCTACGTCGTGTTCGTGACGGCGTACGACAAGTACGCGCTGCGCGCCTTCGAGGTGCACGCGCTCGACTACGTGCTGAAGCCGTTCAACGCCGAGCGGTTCGGGCAGGCGCTCGACCGTGCGCGCTCGGCACTCGCGCGCGACGACGCCGACGGGATCCAGCGTGATCGCCTCAGGAACCTCGTGTCGTGGGTGACCGCCGAGCAGCGCGAGCGCCAACGGCTGCTCGTGAAGTCGTCCGGCCGTGTGTTCTTCGTCAAGGTCGACGAGATCGACTGGATCGAGGCCGAGGGCAACTACGTCCGCCTGCACATGGGCCAGCAGTCACACCTGCTGCGCGAGACGATGAAGGGCATGGAGAGCGCGCTCGACCCGTCGGTGTTCATCCGCATCCACCGGTCGACGATCGTCAACGCCGATCGCATCAGGGAGCTCCAGCCGCTCTTCCACGGCGAGTATGCGGTGATCCTGCACGACGGCACGCGGCTCGTGGCGAGCCGGGGCCCCGACAACCGGCTGAAGAAGCTGCTCGCCGAGTCGACGATCCACGGCTGACGGCCTCAGCGCCCGGACATGACCTCCAGCTCCATGTACACGATGCCGCCGGTCGGCGCGCGGTTGTACGGCGCGGTCTCGCGGAACCCGAGCGACCTGTAGAGGTCTCGGGCCTCGCCCATCGTCGTCAGCGTGTCGAGCACGATGCGCCGGTAGCCCCGGGCGCACGCCCGCCCGATGGCCGCAAGCGCCAGCGTGCGGCCTATCGCGAGGCCGCGGCAGCCGGGCCGTACGTAGAGCCGCTTCATCTCGCAGGTATCTGCGTCGAAGGGACGAAACGCGACGCAGCCGACCGCCTCGTCGCCGCGGCGCGCCAGCAGCAGCGCGCCGGCCGGCGGAGCGTAGACCTCGCCCAGGTGCTCCAGCTCGTGTGAGAGGTTCTGGTAGGCGAGGTCGACGTCCAGCGACGCGGCGTACTCCTCGATCAGCGTCCGAGCGACGGCGATGTCCGACGCGGTCAACGCGTCGACGACGGCGATCGGGTCCATAGGGGTGGGCGACAGTATACGGCAGGCGCCGCCCGACGCCCGTCGAGCTCGGCCGCGGACGGGCGGCGCGAGGAGCCGACGAGCCTGGCCTGCTAGGGCAGGAACGGGAACAGCCGCTTGATGTCGGCCTCCGTCGGCCGGGTCCCGTACTCGCAGATCTCGAACGCCTCGGCGTACTCGATCTTCGATCCGGCGTCCTTGCCGTACGTCTTCTCGAGCGCGGCGCGCACCTCGGGCGTGATGTTCCCGGCCCGCGACTTCTTCAGCCACGCCTTCCGCTCGACGGGATCCTTCGGCACCTGGTCGAGATAGCCGGCGTGCCACGGCAGCCACTCGTAGAACTGCGAGACGTGCGCGTCGAGCGCGTCGATCTTCTTGTCGACCGTGTCGGTGATGTCGACGACGATGTCGGGCCGGAACGGGTTGGGGCGCTGGAAGCCGTCCTGGTAGTAGAGGAACACCGGGTTCTTGCGCAGCGCCGGCGTCCTGGTCGCGATGTTGGGCACCGTCACCATGAACGCGGCGTCCTGGAGCAGCACGCCGGTGTAGCGGTGGTCCGGGTGGTAGTCGTTCGGGCGCGGCCCGAGCACGAGGTCGGCGTCCCACTCGCGGATCTGCCGGATGATCTGCTCGCGGACGTCGAGCGAGGGCACCAGCTCGCCGTCATGGTTGTCGAGCACGACGTACTCGATGCCCAGCCGGCGCCCGGCCTCTTCCGCTTCGGCCCTGCGGCGCATGGCGAGCATGCCGCCGCCCATCTCGTGGTGGCCGGCGTCGCCGTTGGTCACCGAGACGAAGCGGACCTTGTGGCCGAGGGCGGCCCACTTGGCGGCGGTGCCGGCCGAGCGGATGTCGCAGTCGTCCGGGTGCGCGCCGAACATGATGATGCGAAGGGGCTCGGACGAGGAGGTCTGCGCGACGGCGAGCATCGGCAGCGCGAAGCCGAGCACGGTGATGCAGGCCAGTGAAAGGGTCAGACGCGTCATGAGGGAGGTACTCCGGGATGTGACGAGTGGAAACGATTCGGACGCGATTCTCCGCCAGAGCGCCCGCCGGAGCAAGCCGCGCCACCGCGCCGGCCGGCCCGAATCCGGCCCCGGCACGCCATAATGGGCCATGGCCAGCCGCCATGCCCTGCCGACGCTTCTTGCCATGACCGTATCCCTGTCCGCCTGCACGGGGGATCCCCCGCGCCCCGAGATCACGCGCCTGCCGTATCCGGACACGCGCAAGGTCGACCAGACCGACGACTACTTCGGGACCGTCGTCGCCGATCCCTACCGCTGGCTCGAGGACGACAACTCGCCCGAGACCGCCGCGTGGGTCGAGGCGCAGAACCGCGTGACATTCAACTATCTCGAGCAGATCCCGTCGCGCGAGGAGATCCGCCAGCGCCTCACCGAGCTCTGGAACTACGAGCGCTTCGGCCTGCCGCGCAGGCGCGGCGACTACTACATCTACACGCGCAACGACGGCCTGCAGAACCAGGCAGTGTATTACAAGGCGCCGACGCTCGACGCCGAACCCGAGGTGCTGCTCGACCCGAACGCGCTGTCGCCCGACGGCACCGTCGCGGTGAGCGGCACGAGCATCAGCCGTGACGGCCGGTACCTCGCGTATGCGCTCTCGGAAAGCGGGTCCGACTGGATGCGGTGGAAGGTGCGCGAGATCGCCACGGGGCGCGATCTCGACGACGAGGTGCGGTGGTCGAAGTTCAGCGGCGCCGCGTGGCTGCGCGATGGCTCCGGCTTCTACTACAGCCGCTACGAGGCGCCGGCCGAGGGCGCGGCGCTGACGGAGGTGAACCGCAACCAGCGCCTGTACTTCCACGCCGTCGGCACGTCGCAGGACGAGGACCGCCTCGTCTACGCCAGGCCCGATGAACCCGACTGGGGCTTCAACGCGGAGGTCACCGACGATGGCCGCTACCTGGTGATCAGCCAGTGGGAAGGCACCGAGCCGAAGAACCGCGTCTTCGTGAAGGACCTGTCACAGGGCGACGACGCGCCGGTGCTGCCCTTCCTCGACGACTTCGACGCCGAGTACGTGGTGCTCGGCAACGACGACACGACCTTCTACGTCCTCACGACGCAGGGCGCGCCCCGCCGGCGCATCGTCGCCATCAGGCTTGGACACGCCGGCCCGTCCGACTGGAAGACGATCGTGCCGCAGGGCCCCGGCCAGGACGTGATCTCGGACGCCACCCTGGCCGGCAACCGGATCATCGTCACGTGGCGCGTCGACGCGCAGGACAAGCTGCGCGTGTACGAACTCGACGGCTCCGGCGCCACCAGCATCGCGTTGCCAGGCATCGGCAGTGTCGCGGTGCAGGGCGACCGCGACCAGCCCGAGGCCTTCTACGCGTTCACGTCGTTCACGACGCCCACCACCATCTACAGGTACGACGTCGCGACGGGCACGAGCAGCGTCTTCCGCCAGCCCGACGTGGCGTTCGACCCGGCGGACTACGAGACGCATCAGGTGTTCTACACGTCGAAGGACGGCACGCGCGTCCCGATGTTCATCTCGCACCGCAAGGGCCTCCAGCGCAACGGGCGCGCCAGGACCTACCTCTATGGCTACGGCGGGTTCAACATCTCGATGACGCCCGCCTTCTCGCCCGCCAACCTGGCGTGGATGGAGCGCGGCGGCGTGTTCGCGGTGCCCAACCTGCGCGGCGGCGGCGAGTACGGCCAGGAGTGGCACGACGCCGGGCGCCTGGACCGCAAGCAGAACGTCTTCGACGACTTCATCGCGGCCGCCGAGTACCTGATCGCCGAGGGATACACGTCGCCGAGGAGCCTCGCCATCGGCGGCGGCAGCAACGGCGGGCTGCTGGTGGGCGCGGTGATGACGCAGCGCCCCGACCTGTTCGGCGCCGCGCTGCCGGCGGTCGGCGTGATGGACATGCTGCGCTTCCATCGCTTCACGATCGGCTGGGCGTGGACGTCCGACTACGGGTCGTCGGAGACGAAGGAAGGCTTCGACGTCCTCTATCGCTACTCGCCGCTGCACAACCTGAAGCCGGGCACGTCCTACCCGGCGACGCTGATCACGACGGCCGACCACGACGACCGCGTGGTACCGGCGCACAGCTTCAAGTTCGCGGCGGCACTCCAGGCCGCGCAGGCTGGCGACGCCCCGGTCCTCATCCGCATCGAGACGAAAGCCGGCCACGGGGCGGGCAAGCCCACCTCGAAGCAGATCGAGGAGGCGGCAGACAAGTGGGCGTTCCTCGAGGCCAACCTCGAGTGACGCTCAGGCGTCCGCCTGTCGGCGGAGGGCGTCGCGCGTGAGGGCCTGGGCGGCCACGACCATGCTCTTGAGGCCGAGGCCCTTGCCCATCGAGATGTTCTGCCTGAACACCATCTCGACGATGCCCGGGTCGAGCGCGAGCAGGTCCTCCGGCGGCTGGCCGTCGTAGACCTGCTTGAGCACGACGGCCAGCGCCTTCGCGGAGATGCCGCTCGGGTTCTCGACGGCAAAGTGCAGCGCGAGCCGGCGGTCGGGCGTGAGGTTCGCCCAGACGTAGGCCTCCGACTCGCAGTGCGGCACCTGATGGCTCTTCGGGAAGGGCCGCGCGGCCACGTCCGGCGGCACTTCCACGAACTGGTCGGCCAGGCTGATCAGCAGCTCCGCCCGGGCCGACGGGTCGCTGAACATCTCGAGCGTGCTGTAGAGGTCGTCGAGACGCTCCGCGCTGGTCTGGGCAGGCACTATCCTTCCCCGCTCCCCTTCTCGACGGGCACGCCCACGAGGTTGCCCCACTCGGTCCAGCTGCCGTCGTAGTTGCGGATCCTTTCGAATCCCAGCAGGTACTTGAGCGTGAACCAGGTGTGGCTGCTGCGCTCGCCGATGCGGCAGTACGCGATCGTCTCCCTGGACGGATCGAGCTTCTGCTGCTCGACGTAGAGCGCCCTCAGCTCGTCGGCCGGCTTGAAGGTGCCGTCGTCGGGGTTGACGGCCTTGGCCCACGGCACGTTCTTCGCGCCCGGGATGTGGCCGCCGCGCAGCGCGCCCTCGTTCGGGTACTCGGGCATGTGCAGCTTGGCGCCCGTGTACTCGTCGGGCGAGCGGACGTCCACGAGCTGCCCGCCGGCCTCGGCGTGCCTGAGCACCTCGTCGCGGAACGCACGGTGCGGCGCGTCGTTGCGCGGCGCGCGGGCGCGATACGTCGTCGGCGGGTACTGCGGCACCTCGCGCGTGAGCTCGCGGCCTTCCTTCTCCCACTTCAGGCGGCCGCCGTCCATGATCTTCGCGTTGGTGTGGCCGAACAGCTGGAAGACCCAGAAGGAGTAGCAGGCCCACCAGTTGTTCCGGTCGCCGTAGAAGACGACCGTCGTCTCGGGCGTGATGCCGAGACGCGACATCAGCTGCTCGAAGGCCTCCGTCGAGATGTAGTCGCGGCGGAGGGGATCGTTGAGGTCGTTCGTCCAGTCGACCTGCACGGCGCCCGGGATGTGCCCCGCGGGATAGACGAGGGGGTCCTCGTTCGACTCGACGAGGCGGACGTTCGGGTCGTGCAGGTGCTCGGCCACCCAGTCGGTGGAGACGAGCGCCTCGGGATGCGCGTAGCCCTTGTCACTGCTCATGCCGCAATGATAGCGCGGGGGAGCGCGCCGCCCCGGCGGGGACGCGGCAAGCCCGGCAGGGGTACACTGGGCGACGCATGACGGCACCACCTCCTCCGCGTCCGCTCGTCGTCGTGCTGATGGGCGTGAGCGGCAGCGGCAAGACGACGACGGGCGAGGCGCTCGCCGCCCGCTGGGGCTGGCCCTACTACGACGGCGACGACTTCCACCCGCCCGAAAACGTCGAGAAGATGCGGGGCGGGACGCCGCTGACCGACGCGGACCGCCGGCCGTGGCTCGAGGCCCTGCACCGCAAGGCCGAGGAGGTACTGGCGGCCGGCGGGGGCGCGATCATCGGGTGCTCCGCCCTCAAGCAGACGTACCGCGACATCCTCCGCGGCTACTGCACCCGGATCGTGTTCGTCTGGCTGGACGTGCCCCGCGACGAGCTCGAGGAGCGCATGACGCAGCGTCGCGACCACTTCATGCCCCCTTCGCTGCTCGACAGCCAGCTCGCGGCCCTCGAAGTGCCCGAAGATGCCATCCGCGTGGACGGCGACGGCCCGGTGGACGAGGTCGTCGACCGCGTCGCGCGCGCCGTCACCGCCTGGCAGCGCAACGACATGCCACCGCCGCCCGTCTGACGCGGGGCCGAAGCGCGGGACGGCAGGTGCCGATACTCCTCCCGGGGAGGAACCCGCGTGAGGAGACGTACGCAGCAGGTGCTGCTCACGGTCGTCGTGCTGGCAGCGGTGGCATCGGCACCGGCCTACGGCCAGGGCGCGCAGCTCGCAGGTCCGCTGCCCACGCCATTGCCGCTGTTCCCGGCGGACAACTGGTGGAACACCGACATCAGCCAGGCGCCGGTGGACCCGGACAGCGACGCGTTCATCGCGTTCATCGACAACGGACGCGACCGCCGGCTCCGCCAGGACTGGGGCGGCGCCGGCGACGGCCCTGGCCTGACGTACGGCATCCCCTACATCAGCGTTCCCGGCACGCAGCCGCGCGTCCCGGTCACCTTCGTGGCCTACGACGGCGAGAGCGACGCAGGCGCCCCGGGCGACGAACCCGGATACCCCATCCCCGACGAAGCCAGGACGTCGATCGGCTGGATCGAGGGCGGGCCGCCAGGCTCGGTGGATCCAGGCGGCGACCGGCACCTGCTCATCGTCGACCGCGACCGTCGCCAGCTGTTCGAGCTGTACCGGGCGCGCTGGAACACCGAGCTCCAGCGCTGGGAAGCCGACTCGGGCGCCGTCTTCGACCTGGCGCGCAGCGACCGGCGGCCGGAGGGGTGGACGAGCGCCGATGCCGCAGGCCTCGCCATCCTGCCCGGCCTCGCCAGGTACGACGAGGTGTTCGGCACCGAGCCCATCCGTCACGCGCTGCGCGTCACGGTGCGGCAGACGGCCAATTACTACGTCTTCCCCGCCTCGCATCGCGCCGGCTCGAACCCCGCCGCGCCGCCCCTGGGGCTGCGCCTCCGGCTGAAGGCAAGCCTCGACATCGCGGGCTATCCGCCGCACATGCAGCGGCTCTTCCAGGCGATGAAGACCTACGGCCTCATCGTCGCCGACAACGGCAGCGACCTGTACGTCAGCGGGACCCACGACCCGCGGTGGGAGCCGCACATGAGCGGCATCCTTGCCGCGATGCGCACGATACGCGCGACCGACTTCGAGGTGATCGAACGCGGCTGGCGCCCGCCCGCCGCGACCGACGCCGACGCCGACGGCCTGCCCGACGAGTGGGAGGTCGCCATGGGCCTCGATCCGTCCAGGGCGGACGGCGACGACGGGCCGCTGGGCGACCCGGACGGCGACGGCCGCACCAACGCGCAGGAACTCGCCGACCAGACGCATCCGCGCGGGTTCTTCCGCCGCTACTTCGCCGAAGGTGCCCGCGTCCCCGCGTTCAGCACGCAGTTTGCCATCGTCCAGCCGGCGGCAGACCAGCCCGCGGCCCGCGTGCTGCTCCGCTACGTGACGGGCGACGGCGACGTGTATACGTCGCGTGCCGTCGTGCCACCCGCCGGGCGCCGCACGGTGGAGACCCGGGACGTGCCGGGACTCGCGGGACACGGCTTTGCCACGCTGCTCGAGTCCGACCGTCCGGTCGCCGCCGATCGCCTGGTGACCTGGGGTGACGCCGGGCACGGCAGCCACGCGGAGCGGGGCATCGAGGCACCGTCGACGACCTGGTATTTCGCGGAGGGGGCGACCCACTCGGGGTTCCAGCTGTTCTACCTGCTCCAGAACCCCAACGATCACCCGGTGGACGTGACGATGACGTACATGCGGACCTTCCCGCTTCCGCCCCTCGTCCGCCGCCACCGCGTCGAGGCCGGACGCCGCCAGACAATCTGGGTCAACTTCGACGAGATCGACCCCACGACGCCCCCCGCTGGCGCCGAGACGTCCGTCGTCATCACGGCGACGGCCCCGATCGTGGCGGAACGCGCGATGTACGCCGCCGGGACCGCCCCCTTCGAGGCGGGGCACGGCGCTGCCGGCGTCACCACGCCGTCCGCGACGTGGGCGTTTGCCGAGGGCGCCACAGGCCACTGGTTCGACATGTTCCTGCTGCTGGCCAACCCCAACGACGT